>JAEUMI010000142.1 GCA_016792825.1 Hyphomicrobiales bacterium | reverse complement strand
CGCCCGCAGCCGCTTGTAGATCGACAGGAGCTCGACAATCACCGTCCAGGAATTGACCAGGTACTGAAACGATGAGCGCACCTGGGCGAAGGCGTTGAGAATCTGGTTCATTGCCCCCAGGGTGATCTTTCCCGCCACGATGGTGGGCGCCAGGACGATGTAGGGAAAGATGTTGTCGGTCTGCAAGTAGAATATCCGCCCGATATTGAAATACATGTAGTTGAAATAGAGCCGGAAGTAATTCGCGCGCACTGCCGCGAAGAGCTCCGCCACCGTCTGCGGCTGGGCCCGCCTCTCGTCATCTTCCGCATAGACCAGTTCCTTGCGGTAAGCCGCCTCGACCCGCTGGTTGCGAAACTCCAGCCCCGGCAGCCTGATGCCGATCAGCGCCAGAAAGGCCGTGCCGAAGAGCGACCAGACGATGGCGATGACCACGAGGGCATTCGGGATGTGGCCGATAAGCGGAAGCTCGGTGACGTTGACCGAGAGCGCCGTCAGCACCGGGAGAAAGGCAATGAGCGTCATCACCGAATCAATCAGGTTGACCCCTAGCCCCTCCATGGTTGTTGAAAACCGCATTGTGTCTTCCTGAACGCGCTGCGAGGCGCCCTCAACGAACCGCAGCTTGGGCCAGTTGGCCATGTAGTAATCATTCATCGCGGTGCGCCAGCGGAAGATGTAGTGGCTGACGAAAAACCGGGTGAGCACGCCGACAAACACCGCGATCATGGCAATTCCCGCAAAGGTGGCAAGCTGGCCATAGAACTGCGCCAGCGTGACCTGCCCCGGCGCCGCCAGCGCCTGCTGGATCATGTTATAGAACGGGCCATACCAGGCATTGATGGCAACGCTCACCTGCACCTGGAAATACGTGGTGAAGATGATGAGCGCCGAACCGAGGATCGACCAGCGCGACCAGCGGTGCGGCGCGTACCACTCCCAGAACCCGGCAAAGAGCGCCACCGCCACCGTGAAATAAATGTAAAACCAGATGAAGGGACGCGAGATGAAAACGAACACGCTTGCTTTAAGAGCGGGATCATCCGGCGCCGGCAACAGGCCAAGGGCTGTCCCCATGCTGTCGCCCGCAAAGTACCAGAGCAGGATCGCGGCGAGTGTCCATAACACCGTGGACCCGAAGAACAGTTTGGGCGTCGGGAAGAAGGAAACGAACATGGAGCTGGCCTTTCTGCGCTGGGTACCGGAGCAGGGTTAGCGCAATCCCGGCAACCGGGCTAGGTCAAGTAAAGTTGAATTGTACCGCCATCGGCCGCCCACTAGGCTTCGTGCGAGCGGCAAACAAAAGGAGAAACACATGCGGAAATCAATTGCCATGGCCCTGTTCGTGCCCGTCGCCCTCACCCTTTTGCTGGCGCCTTCAGCGCTCGCCCAGGATATGAAAATGGGATTCTTCGTCACCAGCGTGGGCTCCGGCAAGGGCGCTGATTTGGGCGGCCTTGATGGCGCCGACAAACATTGCCAGACCCTTGCCGAGGCGGCGGGTTCCACCGGCCAAACCTGGCGCGCCTATCTTTCCACTCAAGGAGATGGCGCGGTCAACGCCAGGGACCGCATCGGTGCCGGCCCCTGGGCCAATGCCAAGGGCGAGGTGATTGCCAAGAATGTGGCCGAACTTCATGGCACCAACAACCTCACCAAGGCCACGGCCCTGACCGAAAAAGGTGAGGTGGTGAACGGCCGCGGCGACACGCCCAACATGCACGACATTCTCACCGGCAGCCAGGCCGACGGCACAGCCTTCGCGGTCGGCGAGGACCGCACCTGTGGCAACTGGACCCAGAGCGGGGCGGAGGGCGCCGTGATGGTGGGCCATAGCGACCGCACCGGGCTTGATGATTCAGCGCCCGCCAAGTCATGGAACACCTCCCACCCCTCGCGCGGCGGCTGCAGCCAGGACGCCCTCAAGGGCACCGGCGGCAATGGCCTTTTCTACTGTTTTGCCGCGAATTGAGTGATCGAGGCGGGGCCGGAGCAGTCTCCGGCTCCGCTTTATTCCGCCCTGCTGAATTCTCCCCATCCCATCTTGCAACGCCCGGATTTACGGTTACAGTGAGGAATAATAGTTTCCGTTCGTGAATAATTCGGGGAGAATGAGATGCCTTTGAGTTGGAGATTTTCGGTTCTTGCCGACCGCCACCGCGCCTTGGGTTCAAAGCTCGAAGACTGGTCCGGCATGGGCACGGCCTGGACCTATGACAAGGACATTTACGACGAGCATATCGCGGTGCGCACCAAGGCCGGCCTCATGGATGTCTCCGGCCTCAAGAAGGTCCATCTCGTGGGGCCGCATGCCATCAATGTGCTGGAATACATCACCACCCGTGACATGACGAAAATCTATCCCGGCCGCTCGGTCTACGCCTGCATGCTGAATGACCGCGGCCATTTCACCGATGATTGCATCGTCTACCGCACCGGGCCAAACTCCTGGATGCTGGTCCATGGCTCGGGTTCCGGCCACGAG
>JAEUMI010000128.1 GCA_016792825.1 Hyphomicrobiales bacterium | reverse complement strand
GGCGCTCAAGGCCATTCCCGGCGTCGAGGCCTTTGAGCTCCTGCGCCAGGTGAGCCCCAAGAATGATTTCACCTTTGGCGTGTCGATGGAGTTTGCTGACGATGCGGCCTACCAGGGCTACAACAACCATCCGGCCCATGTGGCTTTTGTGCGCGACCGCTGGGTTCCGGAAGTGGCGGCCTTCATGGAAATTGATTACGTCGCGCTGCCGGAATAGCTACTTCGTCACGAGGCTGTCGAGATAGGCGATGATCTCTGACGCCTGGTCCGCCGTGAAGACGAACTCGGGCATTTCGTTGTGGCCGGTGACAATGCCCTCGACCAGGGCCTCGCCCAGGGAGTCCGGGGGATAGCGCGTCACCACTTCGCGAAACGGCGGGGCCTTGGCCAGCGGGCTTCCGCCCTCCATGCCAATCGCATGGCAGCGGCTGCAATTGGCTTCAACCAGCTTGCGGCCCGCGGCGATATCGTCGGCGCGGGAGAGGGAACTGGTGAAAACGAGCAAGAAAAGGCTGAGGATGATGCGCATCTAAAAAGGATAGCATGGGCGAAGGCTATCGCATTGACCCATATCAATAGCCCGGCAGGACAATCAGCTTGGGCTCCTCGGGGAGGGTTTCGCGCGAGACGATGACCACGGGCGAGGACGCCATTTCGATTTCAAGGGACCCCCGCACATTTCCGATGAAGCGCGACAGGGTCGTGGGGCCGAAATAGTGCATGGGGATGACCAGCCGGGTCTTCAGGTCCTTCAGAACCTGGATCATGTTGACGACGGGCATGGTGTAACCGCCGTCGACAGGCACCAGAACCACATCGAGCCTGCCGATCTGGCCGATATGGCCGGGCGTGAGCTCGTGGTGCAGGTGGCCGAGGTGGCCGATGCAGAGGCCCGCCACTTCAAAGACGAAAATCGAATTGCCATCGGGCACGCGGCCCAGGGTGCCGCCCCGAATGTCGGTGGTCACATTGCGGATGTGAACGTCACCGAAGGTGACACTGTGCTCTGCCGGGGTGCCATCGTCGTTCCAGCCGCGCAGGACATTCTTGATCGCCGGATCAGGGGTTGGTGTGTAGTGCGAGCGGTGGGCACGGTTCATGGTGACCACATCAGGCACAACGCCGCCGGCATTTCCGGAATAATCCGTGGCAATGCGAAGCCCGCCGGAGCTTTCGATCAGGAAAGTTGAATGGCCGATAAAGGTGAGCTGCACCTGGTTTTCGGTCAGAGCGGCGGGAACCATTTTTGCGTATTGCACGCGCGCGGGGCCCTGGGCCACGGCTATGCAGTCGCTCGACAGGGCCTGGGCATTTCCGCTTGTGGAAAGCAGGGCCATCGCAAGACAGAACGCGGCAAGAAACCTCATGGGCATCGGCGGCTCTCCTGAAACGGAAGTTCAAGTGTTATAGCGCCCTTCCATTGTGGCAGAAATTTAAATGGAGAGATGGCTGCTCACGGAAAAGTGTTGACTACCCAATCACACAGTTGAAGCTCACGCTGATCCGGTCCTCGGGCGAGCGGCTCATTGGCACTTCATGCCTGAGCCAGCTTTCCCAGAGCATCAGGGTTCCGGCCTTGGGCGTGCGGCTTTCATAAATGCCGGGCTTACGCGGGGGTGCTGCCATCATCATGGCATGGCGCGGGTCCTCGAAGACGATGGGGC
>JAEUMI010000082.1 GCA_016792825.1 Hyphomicrobiales bacterium | reverse complement strand
ATCGATGCCCTGATGAACATGGACAGGTTCGAAGCGGCTGGCGTCACCGTCGTGACGAAGTTCTAAAGCAGCTCAAGTTCCACCAGCATGTTCCGCAAGGCTTCCGGCGTGGTGAAGTGGTGCGCCTTCATGCCGATGGCTTCAGCGCCTTTCACATTCTTCAGGCTGTCATCGATGAACAGGCAATCGCCCGCCTCAAGGCTGTTGCGCCCGAGCAGCAATTGATAGATTGCCGGATCAGGCTTCAGCAGTTTCTCATCGCCTGACACCACGATGTCGCGGAATTCATACAGAAATGGAAAGCGCTGCTTGGCCTCGCGGAACTTGTCGCCGTTCCAGTTGGTGATGGCATAGACCGGCGCATCGCGTTTCACCAGCTCACTGAAAATCTCCACTGTTCCGTCAATGGCGTGGGGGATCATCTGATGCCACTGCGTGTCATAGGCGGCAATCGCCTCCGCATGGTCGGGATACTGCGCCGTGGCGAGCTTCACTGCCTCGGCAAAGCTCCGCCCCCGGTCCTGCTCCAGGTTCCATTCATGATTGCAGACATGGGCGAGGAACCACTCCATCTCCTCTTCATTCTCGAAATACTGGGTGAACAGGAAGCGCGGATCCCAGCGCAGAAGGACATTTCCGATATCGAAGACGATGTTCATGGTGAGGTTTCCAGTTTTTTCAAAAGCGGTGCATACATCATGATGGCGTGGTTCTCGGCGATGAATTCTTCGCCGCATTCTGCCCCGGTACCGTGGTCGCGCGCAATACGGTGAAGCGCGTTGTGCCGGCTGTAACCGCCCCACCATTCGGTCCGGATGGCATGGTCGCGCTCGACAATCTCATAGGTGTGGCGTGGATGCGCTTCGGCCCGCCATTCGCCATTGAGGTAGTCGCCCTCCACCCACACCCGCAACTGATAGGTGTTTGCCGTCCGGTTACTGATCTGCAGGTCGATGTAGTTGTAGGAGCAGGTGGCCCCCGAGGCAAAAGGCTGGCTGCGCCCCTCGTCGGGAAACACGTCAAAGCCGTGGCGCCAGCGTTCGGTGATGGAAAGTTCGGTGTGCAGCGCCATCCAGTAGATGAGATTGGTCATCTGGCAGAGCCCGCCGCCCATGCCCTGCGAAATACTGCCGTTGCGGAGCACCAGGCCGGTCCTGAAGCCGCGCCGCGCCGTGGGTTTCCCCACCAGCCGCCAGAATGAAAAGGTCTCGCCGGGTTTGATCAGAAGCCCGTCGAGGCAGGAGGCCGCCACCTTCAGGCTCGCCACCTTGTTGTGCTGCAGCCACATGTCCACACCCTTGAGCGGCCGCAAGAGCGGCGTGCGGTGGCTGGCGTGCTGATGTGGAAGCGCCGTGGAACTCCGGCTGGTCGCATAACGCTTGCCCGGCAGATGCCATTGCATCCGCCGCTTGGCGGTGAACCAGGTTTTCCCCAAGGCCATGCGCAGGGCCGAACGCTGCTGTGGTTTGGGGAGCGACTTCAACATGGTTCCCCTCGCGTGAAGCCCTAGCTGGCCTCCGCCATCGCTTCGGCCTCTTCAAGGTTTACCGACACGAGCTGCGACACGCCGCGCTCCATCATGGTGACGCCGAACAGCCGGTGCATGCGCGACATGGTGAGTTCATGGTGGGTGATGATCAGGAAGCGCGTTTCCGTGCGCTCCAGCATGGCGTCAAGCAGGTTGCAGAAGCGCTCCACATTGTGGTCGTCGAGCGGCGCGTCAACTTCGTCAAGCACGCAGATGGGCGAGGGGTTAGTGAGGAACACCGCGAATATCAGGGCCAGCGCCGTCAGCGTCTGCTCACCGCCCGACAGCAGCGAGAGCACGGTTGGCTTCTTGCCCGGCGGATTGGCCAGGATTTCAAGCCCGGCTTCCAGCGGATCATCGGACTCGATC
>JAEUMI010000055.1 GCA_016792825.1 Hyphomicrobiales bacterium | reverse complement strand
GAGCAAGGTTAATTTCGGGCATGAAACACCTCCATGGCGTCATGCATAACGGGTCGGGACCACTGGGGCAATGTGCGGTCAAATGACCGGAGTGTGAACGGGTGTGAATTGCGGGGACCCGGGGAGGGGCCTATTATCGCGCCAATCATAGGAGTGCGCCGCACATGTTGATCAAGCAACGCAAGGGCTGGGAAATAGCCGAGTCACGGGTGACACCGGAGCATATGTTCCTCAATCGCCGAGCCTTCATGGGGACGGCGGCAGGGGCGGCGGCTTTCCTGTCGGCGGGCGCGGCATGGGCCGAGGATGACCCATCGGCTGGTCTTTATCCGGCCAAGCTCAATGCCGCCTATGGCGATGGGGGCCGCCCGGTCACGCCGCTGGAGATCAACCGGACCTATAACAACTATTACGAGTTCGGGACGTCGAAGCGGATATCCGATGCGGCCGAAGCGCTGCCAATCAGGCCATGGAGCATTCTGATTGGCGGAGAAGTTGAAGCGCCGATGACGCTGGCCATCGATGACCTTCTGAAAAAGGTGCAGCTGGAAGAACGCATTTACCGCCACCGCTGCGTCGAGGCCTGGTCGATGGTGGTGCCGTGGACGGGCTTTACGCTGAAGTCGCTGGTCGAGATGGCCAAGCCAAAGGCAGAAGCCAAGTTCGTGCGCTTCGAGACCTTCAACCGGCCGGAGGTGGCGGTTGGCCAGCAGCCGGGATTGTTCAGCAGCTACCCCTGGCCCTATGTGGAAGGGCTCACCATGGCGGAGGCGATGAATGACCTGAGCTTCATGGTGACGGGCGCCTATGGCAAGCCGCTGCCCAAAAGCATGGGTTCACCGTTGCGCCTGCACCTGCCGTGGAAATATGGCTTCAAGTCGATCAAGGGCATCGTGAAGGTGAGCTTTGTGGCGGAGCGGCCCATCGGCATGTGGGAGGCCATCCAATCCTCCGAGTATGGCTTCTGGGCCAATGTGAATCCGGAAGTGCCGCATCCGCGCTGGAGCCAGGCGATGGAAGAGGTTCTGGGAACCGGCGAGCGGGTGCCGACGCAGCTGTTCAACGGTTATGGAGACTTCGTGTCCAGCCTTTACAGCGGCATGGAAAAAGAACCCCTCTACATGTGAGGCGCCAAAAAAAAGACCGGATAGAATCCGGTCTTTGCAGTGAGGCTACCCTGGTCGGGCCCAGTCTCAAAAGGCGCATGCGCACCTGTCAAACCGGTTAGCGGAAGGCACAAGGGGAGGGAGTATCTTCCGCATTTGCATGCCCATAGGTTGAGCATCCGGGGCTGAGATTGCGCGGGATAAAGCCATGCAGCAAGCGGGGCTACCTCATGGGAGCCATGTAAGCCTTTCATGCGCATCTGCCATTCATTTTTGCATTTCGCAGCGCGGTATGGCAAGCCGGGTCATGACTGTTGACCTATTTCTCGCCCTCATGGTCTTTGCCTTTGTGATGTCGGTGACGCCGGGGCCGAACAACGTCATGCTGCTGGCTTCGGGGGTGAACTACGGCTTCCAACGCAGCATTCCGCACATGCTTGGGATCACCTTCGGCTTCAGTTTCATGATCGTTGTGGTGGGCCTGGGACTTGGACAGATGTTCGAGCGCTTCCCCATCACTTATGAGATTCTGCGCTATGCGGGCGGCGCCTATATGCTCTGGCTGGCCTGGAGGATTGCCAATTCGGGCCCGGTGGGCGAGGGCAAGACGTCGGGATCGCCGCTGACCTTTTTGCAGGCGGCACTTTTCCAATGGGTAAACCCCAAGGCCTGGGTCATCACGATCAGCGCCATTGCAACCTATACGCCGGGTGACGGCAGCCTGTGGCCGGTCATCCTCGTGGCGCTGGTCTGCGGCGTGGTGAATTTCCCGACGATCGGGTTGTGGACGATGTTCGGAACACTGCTGCGCAGCATGCTCACGCAGCCCACTTTCCTGAGGGTTTTCAATATCTCGATGGCGGTGCTGCTGGTGCTGAGCTTGGCGCCGCTGGTTTGGGACTAGTCGCAAGGCTCCAGCGCAGCTTCAATGCTTGCCAAACGAGCGGAAGGCAGGAAGATTGGCCATTTGAATTGTTTTGAGGTCAGGAAGCGTGAAACAGGAGATGCTACAAGCGGATAACAAGCGGCCCAATGTTATTCTCGTATTGGTTGACGACATGGGTTTTTCCGATCTCGGCCTGACAGGTTCGGAAATACGCACCCCCAACATTGACAGTATTGCCCGCAACGGGGTTCTGCTGTCGGCCATGTATAACTGCGCCCGCTGCTGTCCAACGCGCGCCGCGCTCCTGACTGGGCTTTATCCCCACAACGCCGGAATTGGACATATGGGAGCCTATCTCGGGAGCCCCGCCTACCAGGGTTTCCTGCGCAACGACAGCGCCACAATCGCCGAGGCCCTGCGGCTGGCCGGCTACCGGACATTGATGTCGGGGAAGTGGCATGTCGGCGGTGACTACACCGCCCGGCTGGTTGATAGCTGGCGTGTCGGCGATCTCGAGCATCCGACGCCGCGCCAGCGTGGGTTCGACCGCTTCTACGGGTTTGTCGACGGGGTGATGAATTACTTTTCACCGCACTACATGATGGAAGATGACGGCCGCGTTGAAGTATCGCCCACTGAATTCTACCTCACCGACGCGATCACCGACAATGCGGTGAAGATGATCGACGAATGTGTAACGGCAAGGCAGCCATTCTTCATGTATCTTGCGCATCATGCGCCGCACTGGCCGTTGCATGCGCAAGAAAATGACATTGCCAAGTATGATGGAGTCTATACCCGTGGCTGGGATGCGGTCCGGGGGGCGCGGCATGAGGAAATGCAGGCGCGCAATATTCTTTTGCACAAATGGGATATTTCCCGGCGAGATGATAGCGCAATGGCGTGGCAAGACATCAAAGCCAAGGATTGGGAATCCCGGCGCATGGCCGTCTATGCGGCGATGATTGACCGCCTCGACCAAAACATCGGCCGGGTGCTCACGCGGCTGAAGCAACACGGGATTCATGACGACACGCTTATTCTGTTCCTATCCGACAACGGCGGCTGCGCCGAGTTCATGGCGGAGGATGGCTGGGGGAAATTCTATCCCGACCACCACAATGATGGACGCAAGATTGAAATCGGCAACCGGCCAAATCTCAGACCTGGCGGGCCGCTCACCTACATGAGCTACGACCTGCCCTGGGCCAATGTCTCAAACGCGCCGTTCCGGCTGTTCAAGCATTGGGTGCATGAAGGTGGCATATCAACACCACTGCTGGCCCAGTGGCCCGCGCGCTTTAAACCAGGCGGGGTTGCCCATACGCCTGCCCATGTGGTGGACATCATGCCAACCATATTGGAGGCCGCCGGTGTCTCATACCCCAGGGAGGTGGGTGGCCATGCCATTCAACCGGCGGACGGAGAAAGCCTGATGGCTCTTTTGGATGGCAAGGCCTGGACCCGTGCCCAACCCATCTATTGGGAACACGAGGGCAATTGCGCGGTACGAATAGGGAATTTCAAGCTGGTCCGGCAATTTGGCAAGGACTGGGAACTCTATGACATGGAGAAGGACCGCACTGAACTGCATGACCTCGCCGGGAAAAATCATCCTCTAGAGAAGCAGCTCAAGCAAGAATATTCGTCCTGGGCCAAGCGCATCGGCGTTGAGGACTGGGACAAGCTTCTTCCGCAGCTCAAGAAATTGTGGGAGATGGACGATATTCACGGTTGAGCCGTGTGAGGAGCGCCTAAGCTAGAAGCTCCATTCCTTCGCCTTCGACACGATGAAGTCGCGGAAGGCGGTGATGCGTTTGGTTTCCTTCAGCTCTTCGGGATAGACGAAGTAACTGTCGAACTGCGGGAGCTCGATGGGGAGATCGATCTGCACGAGGTTGTTGTCGGCGGCGACGATGTAGTCGGCAAGCGAGGCTATGCCGACACCGGCCTGAACGGCGCGGCGCAGGCCATAGGCGTTGTTGACGCGGAGCGCCACGGGGCGGGGATTGTCCTCGGAGCGGCCGGCGCGCTCCAGCCAGTTGATGGTGGTGAGATAGCCGGGAGCCTGGCCGTAGGTCAGGATCTTGTGCCGGTCCAAATCCTCAATGGATTTCGGGATGCCATGCTGCTTGATGTAGTCGGTCGAGGCATAGACGTGATGATGAACGACAAAGAGCTTGCGCTGGATGAGATCGGGCTGGGTTGGCCGGCGCAGGCGGATTGCGACATCGGCCTCGCGCATGGAGAGATCAAGTTCACGGTCCTCAAGCAGCAGTGTCACGCTGATCTGCGGATAGAGCTCGGTAAATTCCTTGATGCGCGGGGTGAGCCAGACTGAGCCCAGGCCAACGGTGGTGGTGATGCGCAACTCGCCCGAGGGTTTTTCCTTTGAATCCATCAGGCGGGTTTTGGCCGCAGCCAGCTTGGTGAAGACATCATGGGCGGTGCGATACAGCACTTCGCCCTGTTCGGTGAGGATCAGCCCACGGGCATGGCGGTGGAACAGCGGCACGTTGAGATCGGTCTCAAGGGCGCTGATCTGGCGGCTGACGGCGGACTGCGACAGGGCAAGCTCATGGCCCGCATGGGTAAAGCTTCCGGCGTCGGCGACCGCGTGAAAAATCCTGAGCTTGTCCCAATCCATGGCTGCTACTCGGCAGCCTTGCTGACTTGCTCAGTTGCATGGAGATATTTTTCCACTTCGAGAGCCGCCATGCAGCCCATGCCGGCGGCGGTGACGGCCTGGCGGTAGATATCATCGGTGACATCGCCCGCCGCATAGACGCCGGGGATAGCGGTTGCCATGGAGTTGTTGCCGACGATGAGATAGCCGCCCTGCTTGAAGGGCAGTTGCCCCTCGAACAATTCGGTAGCGGGCTTGTGGCCGATGGCGATGAAGACGCCGTCGGCGGCGACATCCTGGGTCGCGCCGGTTTTCACATTCTTGAGGCGGGCGCCGGTAACGCCCTTGGGATCGCTGGTGCCCAAGACATCATCGAGAACCGAGTCCCAGATGACTTTGATCTTGGGATGGGCGAAGAGGCGGTTCTGCAGGATGCGCTCGGCCTTGAATTCGTTGCGCCGGTGAACCACGGTGACTTCGCTGGCGAAATTGGTGAGGAAGAGGGCTTCTTCGACCGCGGTGTTTCCGCCGCCGATGACCAGCACCTTCCTGTCGCGGTAAAAGAAGCCGTCGCAGGTGGCGCAGGCGGAAACGCCGAAGCCCTTGAAATTCTCTTCCGATGGCAGGTTCAGCCACTTGGCCTGGGCCCCGGTGCAGATGATCAGCGCATCGCAGGTATAGACCTGGCCGCTGTCGCCCTTCAACCAGATGGGCTTGTCCTTCAGGCGGACCTCGGTGATGGTGTCGGAAATGACTTCGGTGCCGACATGCTCGGCCTGGGCCTTCATTTCCTCCATCAGCCAGGGGCCCTGGATGACTTTGGCAAAGCCGGGGTAGTTCTCAACATCGGTGGTGATGGTGAGCTGGCCGCCGGGCTGGATGCCTTGAATAAGGACAGGCTTCAACATGGCGCGAGCGGCGTATATTGCAGCAGTATAACCCGCAGGGCCTGAACCGAGGATCAGGACGCGGGCGTGGCGGGCGGGCATTTTCGGGCTCCGGGTTGCTATGAGCCAGTAACATAGCTCATTTGGGCTCCAGAACAAGTCCGCAACGCCTGCTTCTCAACAGACCGCTTGCAGATTCACGCAATATTGTTGCACAAAAGGCCATGAAACGCGCCACAACCCTCGATTTAACCGACTGGAAGATTCTCCGGGAGCTGCAAAGGGACGGCCGGCTGACCAATGTGGAACTGGCCTCAAGGATCGGCCTGTCGCCGCCGCCCTGCCTCAGGCGGGTGCAGGTGCTGGAGCAGAAAGGCTATATCGCGGGTTACCGGGCCCTGCTGGACGCCCAGAAGCTGGGATTTGACGTGCAGCTCTTCGCCATGGTGGGGCTGAAAAGCCAGAACGAGGTTGAGCTCCGGGCCTTTGAGGCGAAGGTGGCGGACTGGCCGCTGGTGCGCGAGGCCTATGCCATTTCGGGCGAGGCGGATTTCATTCTGCGCTGCCTGGGGAGCGATCTCGCCGAGTTGCAGGATTTCATCATCAAGACGCTGACGGCGGACCCCAATGTGGACCAGGTGAAAACCACGATGATCATGCGCGTTTCGAAATATGAGCCGGGAGTTCCGCTGAAATGATTGAGGTGGCGGTTTCGCGGAGCGGCTGGTTCGGCATCATCTCATCGGCCGCCACGGCGGTTGTCGTAGGCTTTGCCTCAACCATCCTGCTTATCATGCAGGCGGCGCAGGCGGTGGGGGCCACACCTTCGCAGCAGGCGTCATGGGCGGCGGTCATCTGCTTTGGCATGGCGGCGACCACCCTTTACCTCTCATGGGCGCACAAGGTGCCGATCATCACCGCCTGGTCCACGCCGGGGGCGGCGCTGATTGCGACGAGCGCCGCTGGAATCATTTATGAGAATGCGCTGGGAGCCTTTGTGGTGGCGGGGCTGCTGATGTGCCTTACGGCGCTGGTCAAGCCGCTGGCGCGGGCCATAGCGCAGATACCGGCGCCTATTGCCGCGGCGATGCTGGCCGGCGTGTTGCTTAAGTATACGCTGGGGGTTCCGGCGGCCGCACTTTCCATGCCACTGTTCGTGCTGCCGCTGATCATCGTATTTTTTGCATTGCGTTTGAGTTTTGCGCTGTTTGCTGTTCCAGTCGTGGTGGTGCTGGGGGTTGCCATCGCGGGGTTTGCGGGAACATTCAGCGCGGACTGCTGCGTTGTCGGAATTACGCAGTTGGAATGGACCACGCCGCAGTTTGACGGGGCAACGATCTTGAGTCTGGGCGTGCCGCTGTTTCTGGTGACCATGGCGTCGCAGAACCTTCCTGGCTTCGCAGTGCTGCGGGCGAGCGGTTATGAACCACCGGTGACGTCGTGCCTGCTGACCACGGGATTTGCCTCCATGATGGCGGCACCCTTCGGAAGCCACGCCATCAACCTGGCGGCGATCACCGCGTCGCTGGTGACGGGGCCCGACACGCATGAAGATCCGGCGAAGCGCTGGCTGGTGGCCTGGCCTTACTTTGTCTTGTATGTGGCGGTCGGCCTGGCGGCGGCGCTGTTTGTGCAGGTGCTGGGCAGCCTGCCAGCGGCGCTGATCACCACCATCGCGGGGCTGGCACTGTTCTCGCCGTTGATGGGCAGTGTTGTGGCCATGCTGAAAGAGGCGCGCGACATCGAAAGCGCCTTGATCACGTTTCTGGTAACGGCTTCCGGCATCACATTCCTTGGCGTGGGCTCGGCGTTTTGGGGCCTGGTTGCGGGGCTCGTGCTGTTTGGGGCGCGGCATTTGATAACTGCCAAAAAATGAACAATGGTCTCCCTTGCCGTGAAGGAATTGAAATGATCGCAACCCCGAAGACACTGCACGATTTCACCCTTAAGGCCATTGACGGAAAGCCGCTGCCACTTTCACAATTCAAAGGCAAGGTTGTGCTGCTGGTGAACACGGCTTCGGAATGCGGCTATACCGGGCAGTATGAGGGGCTGGAGCAATTGTGGCTGGCCAACAGGGACAAGGGGCTGGTGGTTGTGGGCGTGCCGTCGAATGATTTTGGCGGGCAGGAGCCGGGAACGGCGGGCGAGATCGCGTCCTTCTGCAAGCTCAACTACGGGGTGACCTTTCCGCTGAGCGACAAGCTGGTGGTGAAGGGCGGGGGCGCTGATCCGCTATACATATGGGCGGGCGAGAATGCCGGCGCCGAGGGCCGGCCCAAGTGGAACTTCCACAAATACCTGTTTGGCCGCAATGGCGAATTCATCGACTGGTTTTCAACCCAGGCCAAGCCCCTGGGGCCAAAGATTGCGGACGGGGTCAAGAGGGCGCTGGCGGCCAGCTAGTATTTGTCACCCCGGCTAATGCCGGGATGACAGAAAAAATCAGGCCCACTTCACTTTCAGGATTTCGTAGGACTTGCCGCCGCCGGGGGTGTTGACCTCGACGCTGTCGCCCTTTTTCTTGCCGATGATGGCGCGCGCGATGGGCGATGAAATCGAGATCTTGCCCTTCTTCACGTCGGCTTCGAATTCGCCGACGATCTGATAGGAGGCCTCGTCCTCGCTGTCCTCGTCCACCAGGGTGACCTTGGCGCCGAACTTCACGGTATCGCCGGAGAGCTTGCTGATGTCGATGATTTCGGCGCGGCTGATCTTGTCCTCAAGCTCGCTGACGCGCGCTTCAGTCCAGCCCTGCTGCTCCTTGGCGGCATGGTACTCGGCATTCTCGGAGAGGTCGCCATGGGCGCGCGCTTCTTCGATCAAACGAATGATGCGGGGGCGCTCGACGGTTTTGAGATGCTTGATCTCATCCATCATCTTGGCATGGCCGTCCAGCGTCATCGGTACTTTTTCCATCGTCATCGTCCAGATTTCAATCAGTTGGGTGAAAAACTAGACCCGGCCAAGCACTTTGCGCGCTTGCGACCGGGTATGGGTTAAGATGGCCCAAAAAGGCCTTAAATTCAAGGGGCCTCGTGGGAATGGTCAGTATGATGATTATATTGGGTTTTTGGGCCGATTGATCCCTTTGCTTGACCTCTGACTACTGCGATCTTAACCTTTTGGGCATGCTGCAAGCCTGTCTCAACGGTTCCCGCGGGCGTGACTACAATCCTGCGGTGCCCGTGACCCCGGAGGCGCTGGCGCGCGATGCGGCGGCTTGCATGGCGGCTGGCGCCAATGAATTTCACATCCATCCGCGCAGTTCGGACGGGCTTGAGAGTTTTGCGGCGGATGATATTGGCGCTGCCCTAAACGCGGTTCGGGCTGCTGTGCCGGGGGTGCCGGTCGGCATTTCGACGCGGGAGGGAATTCTGGGAGAACCTGCCGGCCGCCAGCGGGCGTTCCAGGCCTGGGAGGACTTGCCGGATTATGTGTCGGTCAATCTCAGTGAGGGAGACGCGCCGGAGGTGATCCGGCTCATGCTGAAGCGGGGCATCGGCGTTGAAGCGGGACTGGCTACGGTGGCCGATGCGGAACGCTATGTGGCGCTGGCGGAGGCCGGCTCCTGCTTGCGGGTGCTGATCGAGATTGACGAGCAGGAAAGTGCAACGGCACTTCGCGTGGCGCATGGGATCATCGCGGTGCTGGACCGAACCCACAGCAAACTGCCACGCCAGCT
>JAEUMI010000074.1 GCA_016792825.1 Hyphomicrobiales bacterium | reverse complement strand
GGGCGGCCGAGATTGCTGGCGATGACCACTGGCGTATCGGGCGGGCGGTGGCTTTTGAGGATAGCAAAGGCGCGTTCCAACTGGTCGCGGCGCTTCAGCGAACGCGGGTTGTAGAAGGAAATGACAAAGTCGCCCTCCGCTGCCGCCTTAACGCGCTTTTCGATGGCGTCCCAAGGGGTGAGCAGGTCGGACAGCGAAATGCAGCAGAAATCATGGCCGATCATGGCGCCGGCCTTCGCGGCGGCGGCCTGGAAGGCGGAAATGCCGGGGATGACCTCGACCTTTATGCGATTGGGCTCGAGATCGATGATCTCATAGACGAGGGCCGCCATGGCATAGATGCCTGCATCGCCGGAGCAGACAAGAGCCACCTGCTTGCCCTGTTTTGCAAGTTCGATGGCATGGCGGACGCGGTCTTCCTCGCCACCCAGCGGGAAGCGGTGTTCGGTCTGGTCCTGCTTCAGGTCGGCAACAAGATCGAGATAGAGGCCGTAACCCACCCAATCGCTTGACGTTTGAAGCGCTCGGGTTGCGGCGGGGCTGCGGGTAAGCGCGCTGCCAGGGCCGACGCCTACAACACTCAAAACCCCACGGCTCCTGCCGCGCAAATCAAGGATGGGCGCGGGGCTGCGCGCAATGGCGCAGGTTGCACGCTTGCTCTTTGTTTTGGCGACGATCAATTCCGCATCGGGTCCGCCGGCGGCGAGGGCCGCGGCTTCGGCCACGCCGGGCGTGCCGACTTCGGCCATCACGTAGTCCGATGGTGTTTTTAGCTTTGGAGCTAACGCATTCAGTTCTTCCGCTGAAAAGAACCGCACATTGCACAAGGCATCAATCGCGGGCTCATCCTCTTTCAGGTCAATGGAAGCAAAGCCCGCCACAGACTGAATGGAAAGATTGTTGGCTTTCAAAGTGCTTTCGATGAGGTCTGAAACTTCCTGAGGGGATGTTCCCCGTTCGCAGCCAATCCCAATGGCGAGCGTGTGGGGGTGATAGACAATGTGGTTTGGCCCGCCTCTGACAATTTTCTCCGTTGTTTCCACGTGCACTTCACCGCCTGCAAGTTTCGTCGCGGTGGCGGATTTCATGTCTTCAGGATTGGCAAGTGTATAGCCTTCGCGGGGTTCATCGAAAGCAGAACCAAAGCGCACTTCGCTTGCTGTGGTGATGGCTGCTTGGCCGTTGGTAATTTTTGCAATCTGCGCCGCAAGTGCATTGGCGCCGTGATGGCCGCCGAGGAGGGGGACAATTGATGTGCCATCTTCGGCGACGGCGATCACTGGCGGCTCGGTTCGCTTGTCGGTGAGATGAGGGGCAATGGAACGGATGAGGATGCCGCTGGCGCAGAGGCCGATGATGGTTTGGCCGTGCTGGAAGAGTTGGGCGAGATGGGCGGTTGCCTTGGCATAGGAGATATCGCCGCCGGAAACGCTGTCGGGCGTGTGGATTTCGCCGTCCAGTTCGGCTTTGAGTTTCTGGGCAAGGGGCAGGGCCGAGATGCCGAGGATGAAGATGGCGGGCTTCACCATGGCTCGCTGCCCGTGTAAACCAGGATGGTGGTGAAGTAGGGCAGGCTGTCGCCCTCCACGTCTTCGACCTTGCGGATGCGTTCGTTGGCGCGCGTGGCGTTTTCGATCACCGTGGCCTTCGAGATCAGGTCCAGCGCCGAGAGGATGTTTTTGATCTTGCCGAAGTGGCGGCCCACCTTGATGATGGCGGTCGACTGGGCGGTGAGCAGTTCCTCGCGCAAACGGTCGGCTTCCAGCGTGGCGGGCAGGACTTTCAGCACATCATTGCGGGCCGAGAGCGGGCGCCCCATGCGGGCTGCCGCCGCGGTGATGGAGGAGACGCCGGGGACCACGATGGTTTCAAAGCGGTCGGCAAGCCTGGCAAAGATATACATGAAGCTGCCGTAAAAGAAGGGATCGCCCTCGCAGAGCATGGCCACATCGCGGCCTGCCTTGAGGTGTTCGGTGATGGCGGCAGCACCTTTGTCGTAAGCTTCTTGCGCCGGTTCCCGCTCGGTGCGCATGGGCATGTCGATCTTGAGTTCGATCACGTCATCGGGCAGGAAGGGCTTGGCGATGTCGCGCGCCGTGCTTTCGGATGAATTGGCGGTGAGATAGGCGACGACAGGCGCCATGGAAATGATGCGCCAGGCTTTCACCGTCATCAGTTCCGGATCGCCGGGGCCAACGCCTATGCCATAAAGGACTCCGGTTTTCATGGCTTGATGGCTCTCCACTGAGTGACAGCCATGCGCGGCTTCAAAGCGCGGTAGGGGCCGATGGGCGTGAGGTGCGAAACTTCAAGGCGCACCAGAACGCCGCCGTGTTTTTCCTGCAGGTCGTAGAGATGCATTTCGCCTTCGATGGTGACGACATTGGCCACCATGCGGCCGCCGGATTTCAAATGCTCCCAGGCGGTTTCGAAAACCCCGGGAATGCCGACGCCGCCCCCAATGAACGCAGCATCGGGGCCGGGTTTGCCCTGCAAGGTATTTGGGACTTCGCCTGCAATGATTTTCAGGCGCGGCGTGCCCAGTTGATCGGCATTGGCCGCGATCATTTTCAGGCGGTCCTCGTGGTGTTCAAAGGCCAGGGCTTCGCAGCCGCGGGTGGAGCGCATCCATTCGATGGCGACCGAGCCGCAGCCAGCGCCAACATCCCAGAGCAATTGGTCGGGGGCGGGAGCCAATGCGGCAAGGGTGGCGGCGCGGACTTCACGCTTGGTGAGCTGGCCGTCATGGACAAAGGCCTCGTCGGGAAGGCCGGCCAGCCGCGACCAGATTTTTGCGTTTGTTCCGGCGATGCATTCCACGGCGAGCGTATTGAGATCGGAGAACCGCTGCTTCGGCACGGCGTCAGCCATGAAACAGGTTTGTGCTTCGCGTGCGCCGCCCATGTTTTCCAGAACGGTGATCGGGCTTTTCCCAAAGCCCCGCGCCACCAGGCGCCGCGCCACTTCCGGAATGGTTCTGGCATCGGCGGTCAGCACAATCAGTTTTGCGCCGGGCTGGATGAAGGCCTCGATATTGGCGGCATCGCGCCCGTGCAGAGTGAGCGTGTCGCAATCGGGGATGGACCAGCCGACGCGGGCGGCGGCATGGGAGAAGGCCGAGAGATGGGGAATGATGCTCATTTCCGCGAAGGGAATGAACTCGAGCAGCTTGCGCGCCACGCCGTAATTCATGGGATCGCCGGTGGCGAGGATCACGGTGTTGCGGCCACGCAGGGGTTTCATTTGATCGACCACGGCCGAAAAAGGCTGCGGCCATTCCAGCCGCTCGCCTTTCAAGGCCGGGAGAAAGCCGAGGAGACGTTCAGAACCCACGATTACATCGGCATTCTGCAACGCAAGTTGTGCCCGGGCGGACAGGCCTTCAAAGCCATCCTCGCCCATGCCGATGATGGAGAGCCATTTGGTCATGTGAGGCCTTTCGACAGGCCGTTGACGCAGGCCGCCGCCATGGCGGTGCCGCCGCGGCGGCCGAGGATCGTGGCGCAGGGAATGCCACGTGGGTTCTTTACGAGTTCATCCTTCGACTCCGCCGCGCCGACAAAGCCCACGGGGAAGGCGGCAATGGCGGCGGGCCTTGGGCCGCCGGCATCGATCATTTCGAGAAGGGCAAAGAGCGCAGTGGGGGCATTGCCTATTACCACGAGGGCGCCTTCCAGATGGGGTTCCCACAATTGAACCGAGGCGGCGGACCGCGTGGTCTGCGTTGAGATGCCGATTTCGCGGGCGCGGGGGTCATTCAGGGTACAAGTGACCTGAATCGATTTATCGATGATCCCGTGACGCAGCATTTCGGCATCAGTCAGGATTGGCCTGGCCAGCGCCATTGTTGCCGCCGCAAAAAAATCCTCTGAAATGCGCAAGTCGCCCGCGATGTCGGTCATGCCGCAGGCATGGATCATGCGGATGGCGATGGCTTTCGCACTCACGGGCAAACAAGAAAGATCGGTTTCGCCGCGAATGATGGCGAAGGATTTTTCATAGATGGCCGATGGGTCGCGGAGGTAATCCATCATTTCTTCTTCATGCTGACGGGGCCTAGCGGGTGGCTGGCATGGGGATAGGGCGCATGGGTGTGGCCATCGTCATGGGAATGATCATGGCCGTGATGATGCGCGTGGTTCACGATCTCGAAGGGGCCCTTGGCGTTGATGCCTTCCACATGGTGGTGGTGGCTTTCCTGCACGGTGCCCACATCGGCCTCGAAGCCCAGCACCGCCGTGCGGTATTTGCACATCTGGCAATTCATGGCGATGTCGCCGGTGAGGATCTGCTGGACGCGCTCGACGAAGGTGTCGATCACGGCGGGATGGTCGTTGAGATAGGGCGCCTTGATGAATTCGATACCGGGGTGGCGCTTTGCCACGTCGTCTGTCGCATCATAGATGCGCTGGACGAGAATGCCGGTGAAGAGGAAATAAGGGAAGACGATGATGCGCTTGTAGCCCAGCCGTGCGGCATGTTCCAGGCCGGGGTCCACCAGCGGGAAGGTGACGCCGGAGTAGGCGGTTTCGGCCCAGCCGAAGCCGAAGCCTTCCCAGAGAATGCGGGTGACTTTCGAGACATTGGAGTTGGCGTCGGGATCGGAGGCGCCGCGGCCTACGACGACAAGCAGGGTTTCATGCAGCGGCACCTTCGACGGGTTGGCGTCGAGGGCTTCCTGTATGCGATCGCCGGCGGCGCGCATCATCTTGGGGTCAATGCCCAGTTCCTTGCCGTAATCGATTTTCAGGCCGTTGCTGGCGGCATAGGTGTTGAGCACGGAGGGAATGTCGTTTTTGGCGTGGCCTGCCGCGAAAAGCATGCCGGGCACGGCCAGCACCCGCTCCACGCCCTTGGCTTTCAGCGCATCAAGGCCGTTGCGGATGATGGGCGTTGCAAATTCGAGGTAGCCGTATTCCACCGGATATTGCGGCAGGCGCTTCTTGAGGTGCTCGGAGAGCACGGCAAATTCGGCGACCGCATCGGTATCCCGGCTGCCATGGCCACACAGCATTACACCCAGTTTCGTCATTTTGCCTGCCTTCCATAAATCAGCGCTGCCGGTCACGGCTACGGAAGGCAGCTCCGGCTTTGGCCCCTTCTTGGGTTGGCCGCACCGGAATGGCTTTCAGTCCCTCGAGGGGAACGCTGCTGATGGCCCCTTCATAGGCGCAAGCCGGATTCTGGACAAGGATGGAAACGGCAGCCTATGGTGCGCTCACGGCATGGCAGGTTTTGGAGATTCCGCAATGGAAACGGTTAAATTCACCCAGATGAAGGACGGCGACCGGGAAGATTATGCCTTCCTCAATGCCCACGAAATGGAATTCGTGGCGGGCACGGCCGACCGTTTGCTGAGCGCCATGGTGGATCTCGACAAATCCATGTCGGGCTACAAGATCACGCGGCTAGGCCATTCGCTGCAGGCAGCAACCCGGGCCTGGAACGACGGGGCGGACATTGACTGGGTGGTGTGCGCGCTGCTCCATGACATCGGCGACATCTACGCGCCCTACAATCACGATGAATATGCGGCCACGATCCTGCGGCCCTTTGTGCGCGAGCAATGCGCCTGGGTGGTGCAGACCCATGGGGATTTCCAGATGCTCTATTATGCTCAGCATGTGGGCGGCAATCCCAACAAGCGCGATGCCTTCAAGGGCCATCCCTATTTCGATGATTGCGCCGAGTTCTGCGAGAAGTGGGACCAGAGCAGTTTCGATCCTGATTATGAAACCAAGCCGCTGGAGTTTTTCGCTCCCATGGTGCGGGAGGTCTTCGCGCGGAAGGCCTATGCGCCGGACGTAATCAAGAAGGGCGTGCGTGTGCCGCTGACGGGAGCGCCCCGAACTTAAAACTCAATCCCGGCTTGCGCCTTAACGCCGGAGCGGAA
>JAEUMI010000003.1 GCA_016792825.1 Hyphomicrobiales bacterium | reverse complement strand
TGGGCTTTGATCTGCTCTATGCGGGCCAGCCGGCATTTGTGGAGCCCATCTATCAGCTGGCGCAGGCGGCCCTTGATGGCAAGACGGAGTCGCGCGAGATCCGGCTTCCCGCCGGCTCCACCGCGGCGGGCGCCAGTGCCGATGCGCCGAAGTGGCTGAAGATCACGGTGGCGCCCCTGGCCGGGCAGGCCAAGCGCAATTTCGTATTGTGGCGCCTGCAGGACGTGAGCGTCGACCGGGCCCGGCAGGAGAAGGCCTTTGGCCGGCTGCAGTTCATCATCACCTATCTCGACCATGCGCCGGCCGGGTTCTTTTCGTCGCTGCCCAACCAGAAGATCGATTATCTCAACGCCACGCTCGCCGAATGGCTGGGTATTGATATCGCCGAAAGCCAGAACGGCGGTTTGCAGCTCAGCGATGTCCTGGGCGAAACGGGGGCCAAGCTGCTCTCGGCCATCGAGCCTTTGGCTGGCGGCGGGCGCACCGAGCTGTTCAGCCTCGAACTGAAAACGCGCAAGGGCGCGCCGTTTCCGGTCCAGGTCATCCACCGGGTGGATTTTGACGCGGGCTCCAAGGCGTTGCCGGCCCGCACCCTCATCGTGCCGCAGCCGGTGCAGAACGATACGGAAGACCGCGAGGCGCTGTCGCGCCTTGCCGGGGTGGCCCCCATCGGCATTGCGGAGATCGACAACCAGGGCATCATCCAGTCGGCCAACCCGGTTTTCCTGTCCTATTCGGCCCGGGCCAAGCGCGGCGCCAGCTTTGCCTCCATGGTGGTCGAAAGCGACCGGGTCGAGTTGCGCCGCGGCCTCGACAAGTTCCAGAACAAGCAGGAGCCCATGGTCGTGGTTGAAGCCACGATCATGGACGAGAAGCCGCGCCTGGTTCAGTTCTCCTTTGCTAGGCTGCAGGGCATGGGAAAGAACCTCACGGTCTTCGCCGTCGACAAAACCGAGAGCAAGACGCTGGAAGTGCAATTGGCCCAGAGCCAGAAGATGCAGGCTGTCGGGCAACTGGCCAGCGGCATCGCCCATGACTTCAACAATGTGCTGACCCCCATCATCGGTTTTGCCGATCTCCTGCTGGCCAAGATGCGGCCCACCGACCCCGCCTTTGCCGATATCATGAGCATCAAGCAGAATGCCAACCGCGCCGCCAATCTGGTGCGGCAGCTTCTGGCCTTTTCGCGCAAGCAGACACTTCAGCCCAAGGTCCATTCCCTCACCGACGCCATGTCGGATCTCGACAATCTTCTGGGCCGGGTTTTGGGCGAAAAGGTTGAGCTCAAGATCAGCCACAGCCGCGACCTCGGCCTGGTGCTTGTCGACGTGCATCAGTTCGAGCAAGTGATCATCAATCTGGCGGTGAACGCCCGGGACGCCATGCCCAAGGGCGGCACCCTTTCGGTGAAGACCAAGAACATCAGCGCGGAAGAATCGAAGGCCATTGTCCGTGACCCCATGCCGGTCGGCGAATATGTGCTGTGTGAAGTGAGCGACACGGGCTCAGGCATCGCGCCCGAGATCGTCGAGAAAATCTGGGAGCCGTTTTTCTCCACCAAGGAAGTGGGCAAGGGCACGGGGCTTGGCCTGTCCACGGTTTACGGCATCGTGAAGCAGACCGGCGGCTTCATTTTCTGCAACAGCGTGGTGGGCAAGGGCACAACTTTCAGCATCTATCTGCCGCGGCATTACCCGACGGATATCGAGGTCGCGGCGGCCGCTGCCAAGGAAGAGGTGAAGGCGAAGCGTTCCGACTTCACCGGCAAGGGGCGCATCTTGCTGGTCGAGGATGAAGACGCGGTGCGGGCCTTTGCCATTCGCGCGCTGACCTCGCGCGGCTATACGGTGGTCGAGGCTGATTCAGGCGAAAGTGCCCTCGACGTCATGGAAACGCAGACCGAACCTTTTGACCTCATCCTCTCGGACGTGGTCATGCCCGAAATGGACGGGCCCACCATGCTGCGTGAGTTGCGCAAGCGCGGGGTGAAAACCAAGGTGATATTCGTTTCCGGCTATGCCGAGGACGCATTCGAGAAAAATCTTGAGGGTCAGACTGATTTTGCCTTCCTGCCCAAGCCGTTTTCGCTGAAGCAGCTGGTCGAGAAGGTAAAGGAAGTGATGGGATGATCCGGACATGGACGCTGGATGGACTTGCCGGCGCGTTGCGCGAGGGCAAGACAACTTCGCGGGAGCTTGTGGAGCAGGCGCTGGCGAAGATTTCAGATCCGGCGGGCGAGGGGGCCCGGGCCTTCATCAAGGTTGATGCGGACGGGGCACGCGCCACGGCAGATTACCAGGACCATTTGCGGCGGCGGAACCGCCAGCCATCGCCTTTCGCAGGCATTCCCGTTTCGGTGAAGGACCTTTTCGATCTGGCGGGCGAAGTCACCACGGCGGGCTCCCGGGTTTTGAAGGATGCAGCGCCCGCCCTTGCTGATGCGCCAGCCATTGCGGCGCTGAAATCAGCCGGCATGATTGTGCTGGGCCGGACCAACATGACGGAGTTTGCCTATTCGGGCGTGGGACTCAATCCGCATTACGGGACGCCCAAGTCGGTTTTTGACCGGAAGACCGGGCGGATACCCGGGGGGTCATCATCGGGTGCGGGGGTTGCGGTGGCAGACGGGATGTGCGCCCTGGGTATCGGCACAGATACGAGTGGCTCATGCCGGATCCCTGCGGCATATAACGGCATCGTTGGCTACAAGCCCAGCAGGGGCCGGGTGAGCACGCGCGGCGCCTATCCGCTTTCAGCGCGGTTTGATTCCATCGGGCCGCTGGGAAACTCGGTGGCATGCTGTGCTGCCGCCGATGCGCTGATGGCGGGTGACTGGCCCGGAAAAATTGTCGCGCGCGAGATTTCATCCCTGCGGATCGGAATTCTGAAAACCGCCGTGCTCGAAGGATTGGATAGTAACGTGGCAGCGGCTTATGAGCGCGCCCTGGCGCGGCTCTCAAAGGCGGGCGCCGCGCTGGTTGATTTTGAGTTCGAGCCGTTGCTGGAAGTGCCGGGGCTGACAATCAAGGGTGGCATTGTGGCGGCCGAGGCTCATGCCCATCACCGGGACCTTATGGGGCAGAAGGGCGCGGAATACGATCCCCGGGTCCGGACGCGCATTGAAGCGGCTGGCGGCATCAGCGCCGCTGATTACCTCGCCATCGTGAAACGCCGGGAGGCGATGATCGGGCGCTTCAATGCCGCCATCCATGGTTTTTCTGCGGTTGCCCTCCCTACCGTTATGATTATTCCGCCGCCCATTTCGGCGTTGGGAACTGATCAGGAATATTTCCGCTATAATTCCATGAGCCTGCGCAATACGTATGTGGGAAGTTTCCTGAATTGCTGTGCCCTGTCTCTTCCGGTGAATGAGCCCGGGGCGGCGCCGGTTGGCCTAATGCTCATGGGTGTGTGGGGTCAGGATCAGGGTCTCTTTTCTATTGGGAAGGCAATCGAAACCCTGCTTCAATCGGGCTGATCGTGTAATTCCAAGGATTTGGGCGGCCCGCTGCAATTTTTTGTTTCCCGCACAAATTCCTCTTGCCTTTGGAACAAAATTAGAACATAACGTCAACATCGCTGGTACAAAGGAAGTGATTGCACCGAGCGAGGCATCTGACTTAAGGAGTACGGGCGATGGGGCAGACGAATCTTCGGGTAGTTGAGAATTCTTCAATGGACAAGAACAAGGCGCTGGACGCGGCGCTAAGCCAGATTGAACGGGCTTTCGGCAAGGGTTCAATCATGAAGCTGGGGTCCAATCCGGTTGTTGAAATTGAAGCGATTTCGACGGGTTCTCTCGGTCTCGACATTGCCCTGGGGATCGGCGGCCTGCCGCGCGGGCGGGTGATTGAAATTTATGGCCCTGAATCCTCAGGCAAGACCACGCTGGCGCTGCAGACCATTGCGGAATCGCAAAAGCGCGGCGGCGTCTGCGCCTTTATTGACGCCGAACACGCCATGGATCCGGGCTATGCCAAGAAGCTCGGGGTCGATGTCCAGGAGCTTCTCATTTCGCAGCCCGACACGGGCGAGCAGGCGCTTGAAATCGCCGATACGCTGGTGCGCTCCGGCGCCATTGAGATCCTGGTGATCGATTCGGTGGCAGCACTCACGCCCAAGGCCGAGCTTGAAGGCGAAATGGGCGATTCACTGCCCGGCCTGCAGGCCCGCCTGATGAGCCAGGCGCTGCGCAAGCTGACGGCGTCGATCTCGAAATCAAACTGCATGGTCATTTTCATCAACCAGATCCGCATGAAGATCGGCGTGATGTTCGGCAGCCCGGAAACCACGACCGGCGGCAATGCCCTTAAATTCTATGCCTCGGTGCGCCTCGATATCCGCCGGATTGGCGCCATCAAGGACCGCGAAGAGGTGGTTGGCAACCAGACCCGGGTGAAGGTGGTCAAGAACAAGGTGGCGCCGCCCTTCAAGCTGGTTGAGTTCGATATCATGTATGGCGAGGGTATTTCCAAAGTTGGCGAACTTGTTGACCTGGGGGTTACCGCCGGGGTCGTTGAGAAGTCCGGTTCCTGGTACTCCTATAACGGCGAGCGCATCGGGCAGGGCCGGGACAAGGCCAAGGAATTCCTCAAACTCAATCCGGACATGGCCAACGCCATAGAGGCGGCCATCCGCGCCAATGCCGGGCTGATTGCCGCCAAGATCACGGTGGCGCCGACGGCCGAGGAGTCCGACGACTAGAAACCAGAATTCATGAATTCCTGCCGTTTGAGTTGAGGCGGCAGGTTATGTTGGTGTGTCCCCCACACCGCAGGCAAAGCGCCCTCCGTGCCCCCGGAGGGCGCTGTTCTGCTTTGCAAGGAAGCTAACCATCACCTTGCGGAAATTCTGGACAGGACAGGCTATCGCATCATAAAGAGCATCCCACTGTTGCTTCCGCCAAACCCCTGGATATTCAATGACCAGCCTTGCCCAGATCCGCTCGACCTTCCTTGATTTCTTCAAGGCCCGTGGCCATGAAATCGTGCCGTCCTCGTCGCTGGTGCCGCGCAATGACCCCACCCTGATGTTTGCCAATTCGGGCATGGTGCAGTTCAAGAATGTCTTTACCGGGGCCGAGCGCCGGCCCTACAGCCGGGCCACCACGGCGCAGAAATGCGTGCGCGCCGGGGGCAAGCACAACGATCTGGACAATGTGGGCTATACGGCGCGCCACCACACGTTCTTTGAAATGCTCGGCAATTTTTCCTTTGGCGATTATTTCAAGCCCGATGCGATTGAATGGGCCTGGACCCTGGTCACCAGGGAATATGGCCTGCCGGCGGACAAGCTGACGGTGACGGTATTCTCGGAGGATGACGAGGCCTTCGGCCTGTGGAAGAAGATCGCAGGTCTGCCCGACAGCCGCATCATCCGCATTCCGACTTCCGACAATTTCTGGTCGATGGGTGACACGGGCCCCTGCGGCCCCTGCTCGGAAATATTCTATGATCACGGCGACAAGATTCCGGGCGGGCCT
This sequence comes from Hyphomicrobiales bacterium, assembly GCA_016792825.1. Taxonomy (GTDB): domain Bacteria; phylum Pseudomonadota; class Alphaproteobacteria; order Rhizobiales; family Aestuariivirgaceae; genus Aestuariivirga. The sequence continues at coordinate 22,855 of JAEUMI010000003.1, read as the reverse complement.
CCGGGCAGCGCCGGGGCGGATGGCGACCGCTTCATTGAAATCTGGAACCTGGTGTTCATGCAATATGAGCAGGTGAGCAAGCAGGAACGCATCAGCCTGCCCAAACCTTCCATCGATACGGGCATGGGGCTGGAAAGAATTGCCGCGGTTCTGCAGGGCACCCATGACAATTATGAAACGGATCTGTTCCGTACCCTGATAGCGGCAATTGTCGAACGGACCGGGGTTCCGGCGGAGGGCAAAAACAAGGCCTCCAACCGGGTGATCGCCGATCACTTGCGCGCCTCGTCCTTCCTGATTGCCGATGGCGTGCTGCCTTCCAACGAGGGGCGCGGCTATGTGCTGCGGCGGATCATGCGGCGCGCCATGCGCCACGCCGAACTCCTGGGCCAGCGGGAACCCCTGATGTGGAAACTGGTTCCCACCCTGGTTCATGAGATGGGTGCTGCCTATCCGGAGCTGCAACGCACGCAGGATCTGATTACGGAAACCCTTCGCCTTGAGGAAACGCGCTTCCGCAAAACCCTGGAGCGGGGACTTCGCATTCTTGATGAGGAGTCCGCGGGACTGAAGACCGGTGATGTGTTTGCAGGCGACACCGCCTTCAAGCTCTATGACACCTATGGTTTTCCGCTTGATCTCACCCAGGACGCGCTGCGCTCGCGTGGCGTGGTTGTGGATACGGACGCTTTTTCAAAGGCGATGGAGGTTCAGAAGACCGAAGCGCGCCGCGCCTGGAAGGGCACTGGCGATGCCAAGGCCGATGCAATCTGGTTTGAAATCCGCGATGCCGTGGGAACGACCGAATTCCTCGGCTATGAGACGGAAAAGGCCGAAGGCGTGATCACGGCCCTGGTTGCCGATGGCAAGCAGGTGAAGTCACTCAATGCCGGAGACAAAGCCTCGATTGTCGTCAATCAGACAACCTTCTATGCGGAGTCCGGCGGGCAGACCGGTGATCATGGAATCATCAAGTCCGCCAGCGGCGGGGTGTTCCGGGTGACGGGTACGGAAAAGCGCCTGGGCGACCTGGTCATTCACATGGGCCAGGTAGAATCGGGAACACTGGCGCTTGGCGACGCGGTGGAGCTCCACGTCGATCATGCCCGCCGTTCCGGCAACCGCCAGCACCATTCGGCCACGCATCTGCTGCACGAGGCGCTGCGCAAGACCCTGGGCGGCCACGTGGCGCAGAAGGGTTCGCTGGTCGAGCCCAACCGCCTGCGCTTTGACTTTTCCCACAACAAGGGCATGAGCCATGATGAGCTCCGCCAGGTCGAGGCCATGGCAAATGACATTGTCCTGCAGAATGATCCGGTCAACACGCGGCTGATGTCGGTAGATGCGGCGGTTGCCGAGGGCGCCATGGCGTTGTTTGGCGAAAAATACGGCGATGAAGTGCGCGTCGTGTCCATGGGCCGCAATCCGGAAGGCGCCAGCCGGCCGATCTACTCGCTGGAACTCTGTGGCGGCACGCATGTGTCGCGCACCGGCGACATCGGCCTTATCAAGATCCTCGCGGAAAGCGGTTCGGCTGCAGGCGTCCGGCGGCTTGAAGCACTGGCGGGTACGGCGGCGCGCGACTACCTCGAGCAGCAGGACAAACGCGTTGCAGCAGTGGCAGCGGTTCTCAGAACCACACCGGCGGAGTTGGTGAGCCGCGTCGAGCACCTGGTGGATGAGCGCCGGAAGCTGGAACGCGAACTTGCGGAAGCCAAGAAGGCCCTCGCTCTGGGCGGGGGTGCCTCGGCTGGCGACAGCGACGTGGAGACCATCAATGGAATCAAGTTCATGAAGCGCGTTTTGAGCGACATGGACTCAAAGGACATGAAGGGCCTGGTCGATGACGGCAAGGCCAGGCTTGGTTCAGGCGTGGTGGCACTGCTCAGCACAAATGCTGAGGGCCGGGCCAGCCTCTATGTGGGGGTGACGGCGGACCTGACGGCAAAACTCAGCGCGGTCGACCTGGTCCGGGCAGGCGCCGCGGCGCTCGGCGGCAAGGGTGGCGGCGGACGGCCGGACCTGGCACAGGCTGGCGGCCCCGATGCCGGGAAAGCTGATGAAGCGCTCGCGGCCATCAGGACGGTGATTGCCGGCTAGTCATGGTCGGGATGCTGAAAGCTTTTCAGCCGCCGCAGGTCTTCGGCTGAAATGTCGTCTTCGGTGCGTGAGCCCGGCAGCGCGTGGAGCGCGGAAAAAGCCTGCGTCATGCCTTCCATGCCATATTGAGTTTCCACTTTTGCGAGTGCCGGATTATCCAGCGAGCCAATCGAGATGTTCATATGGGGCGTGTGATCATAGGCGAAGGTGAGCGGCGTGCCGCAGTGCCGGCAGAAGCCACGCTGCACGATGGACGACGACCGGAAATAGGCCGGTTCGCCCAAGGTCCAGCTGACATCGGCCTTGTTCACGCCGGCCAGCGCCGCAAAGAGATTTCCGAAAGCCTTCTGGCACATGCGGCAATGGCAGATATGGGCGTTGAAGAGGGGGCCATTGATGGCATAGCGCACCTGGCCGCACTGGCATCCTCCGGTTATGCCAGGGTTCATGGCCAATGGTCCGTATCGTAATCGGGGTGTTGCAGGCTTTTCAGCTTGGCAAGATCCTGCGGGGTGCGCGTTTCAGCCGTGGTTTGCTCCGTCAGGAGGTGCATGTCCTTGAACCATGAAACCCGGCCCTCAACGCCTACCTGTTCGGTGAGCGGGCCAACACGGGAAGGTTCATCGAAAGCCCCGATAGCGAGTTCGAAATTGTCGTCGCCGTCCTCGCGCATGTGGAGGGGGGTGCCGCATTTGGCGCAGAATCCCCGCGCAACAATGGCCGATGAACGGAAAAGGCTGGGTTGTCCGCGCGTCCACGTCAGATTTTCTGCCGGAACCGAGACCAAGGCCGCGCCCCAGGAGCCAAAAGCCTTTTGGCACATGCGGCAGTGGCAAATCCCGGCCTTTCCCAGAGGTTCCCTGACCCGAAAGCGGACCGCCCCGCACTGGCAGCCGCCCGATAAATGACCCATGATTCTCTGTTCTTTTGCGCCGGAACTTGGGATTTCAACCATTTGTTTACCATAATTGGAGCACCGTGGCTTATCAATGCTTTGAGAAGCGGGCAGGAGCACGGGGTTGGAGAAGGCACCACAAAGAAGCGGCCAAAAATCGTGGCCGAGAGTGCAATTCGTCTATTTCCTGATTGCCGCATTCAATCTCGTTGCGATTTTCTGCGGCCTGTATTTGAGCCATCTGGTGATCGGCGTTTATCAGGACAACGTCAGCGAATCGGCCTTTTTTGACCGCCAGCTGTCGGCTTCATGGGTGATTGCCGATTCTGCTGCAGATGCGCAGTCGGAATATGTGAAGGTGCTCAGCACCAAAGCCCCGGCGCAAGCGCAATCGATGTTCAAATCCAAATCTTACGAATTCCGCCAGGAAATAAGCCGCCTGCGCGCGCAGATTCCGCTGCATACCGACGAAAAGCCCGCAAATAAGGCTCTGGCCCTGCTGCGGCGGATGGACACCGCCATGACCGAGATAGAAAAGCATGCGGCAAGAATTGACCTGCTAGTGGAAGCAGGCGATATGGAGTCAGCCCAAGCGGCCGTGACCCGCATCGTCGAACGTTATTCCTCGCTCAGATTCAGCATCAAGGACCTCAACCAGCTGATCGGAAGGATGAAGCTGAACGCGGTCGAAGGGGCAAACAGGACCGTCACCAAACTGCGAAACTATGAGTTCTATATTGGCGTTCTGATGGCAGTTGTCATTTGCGCCGTTGCCTTCTACGGGCAGTTCATGGGACGTCTGCTGAAACGAAAATTCGTTGAGCTTGAGAAGGCCCACAATGAACTTGCCTCTTCGCACGAGCAAGCGCTCTCGTTTTCGCAGGAGATTCAGAACGTCAACAACGAGATGGGCACACTCAACCGGCAGCTCACCGACAATATCACCAAACTGCGGGAGGCCCAGGATGAGGCCCTTCGCAAGGGCAAGATGGCCCAGCTCGGCAACTTGACCGCAACTGTTGCCCATGAGCTCCGCAATCCCCTCAGCACGGTCAGGACCTCGACGTATCTTTTGGCGCGAAAGATCAAGGACAAGGGTCTGGGAGTTGAACCACAGCTCCAGCGGATCAATAACGGCGTAATCCGTTGCGACAACATCATCACGCAGCTTTTGGATTTTTCACGGACCAAGGCGATAAAGGCCGAGTCAACAGTGCTCGATGTCTGGCTTGAGAGGCTGGTGCAGGCCGAAGCGCAAAAGCTGCCGGATCTGGTTTCCATAGAATGCTATTTCGGACTGGGAGAAAAGCTGGTTGAGCTTGAGCCCGGGCGGTTTGAACGGGCCATCATCAACCTGCTCACCAATGCCTCGGAAGCACTGGTGGGCAAAGGCGACGACCCCAAGGCAAGATATACGGAAACCCCAGTCATTACAGTCAGGACACGGCTGACGGCACGCGGTGCGGAAATCAGCGTTGCCGATAACGGGCCGGGCATTTCCGCCGACAATCTCACGAAAATCCGCGAACCGCTGTTTACAACCAAAAACTTCGGCACCGGCCTGGGAATATCAGCGGTGGAGCAGATTCTGGAGCAGCATGGCGGAGGCCTTGACATAGATTCCGTGGAAGGCAAGGGCGCCACTTTTACCCTTTGGCTGCCTCTCCATGAAAGCAGCGGAGAACAAGCAGCATGAAACGGTCACTGCGTATCCTGGTTGTTGACGATGACGCGGACAACGCAAACTCGCTGGGCGAGCTCTTTGAACTGGAGGGCCACCGGCCGCTTGTCGTCTATGATGGCGGAGCAGCAATTGCGGCCTATCTCAAGGAGGATTTTGACATCGCATTCATGGATGTGATGATGCCGGGAAAGAATGGCGTGGAAAGCTTCCTCGAAATCAAGAAGCTGAAACCCCTGGCCAAGGTCTATATGATGACCGGTTACAGCGTGGAGCAGCTTCTCCAACAGGCCATGGCCGGCGGGGCCATGGGGGTGTTCTCCAAGCCGGTCAATCTTTACCAGGTGCTGGACTCGATTTCCGGCCTCGGTTCATCGGGGGTTGTCCTTGTGGCCGAGGATGATCCTGATTTCGGCCCCACACTGGCCCAACTGATCAACCGCAATGGCTACCGGTGCGAACTGGTCCGCAATGGCCGTGACGCGGTATCGCGGGTCCTGGCAGGCGGCGTGGACGTACTTGTGCTCGACCTCAGGATGCCGCTGATCAGCGGCATTGAAGTCTACAACACGCTCAAGAAGCAGGGCCGCAGCGTTCCAACCATAATCATCACGGGAACGGCTTCGGAGCACAGCAAGGACCTGGCGCTTTTTGACGATATCGAGCTGACCGGGATTCTGAACAAGCCATTCGATCCTCTTGAGCTTCTGGATCGCCTTGAGAAACTGGTTGCTTGAGCAACTTGGGGAAGAAACTGCAATGACTACTCAGAGAAAAACTCCGGCGTCACGCATCAAGGATACTGACGTCTTGTTGCAGATCCTGGATCTTCTCCCGACGTCGCTGTTCGTGAAAGACGAGAACCTCAACTTTGTGTTTTCAAATGAAGCACACTGCAAGGTCATCGGATCGGAGGCGGAAAAGCTTCTGGGGCTTTCCGATGCCGATTTCTACCCCAAGGAACAGGCGGAGAAGTTTCTGGCGGCTGACAAATCGGTGCTCAATTCGCCGGAAGCCAGGGAATTCCTCGAGCTTGCCACCAGCACTGACGGTTCAACCATTTATTCCCTCACGCGTAAAGCCCGCGTCGTAACCTCGGATGGCGCCACATACCTGATTGGCTCCAATACCGATGTTACAGAGATGAAAAATAACGAAATCGAGCTGGAAGCCAAGGAGGCCCGGTATCGCGCTCTTGCAGAAACTGTTCCTGTTGGAATCTGGCACCTGCATGAAAATGGAAAAACAATTTATGTAAACCCATTTCTCCTCACGCTTCTTGGCATGACGGAAGGCGAGTTTCTTGCAACTGCCCCGAAGGACTTTCTGACCGCAGCCTCGGAAAAAGGCGTTATGGAAATGATTGGATCGACTGCGCGTTTCGAAACCGATCTGATGGCCCGGGGCAAGGTTGCCGCAAGGGTGTTGGTTGTTTCGTCCGGGTGGCTGAATAACGCCGGAGTTGCGGGGCGCTCGGTGATGGTGACATTCGTGGACATATCGAAAGTCAGCAGTCTGCAAACGGTAAACGATGAAATCACGCGTCTCAATGCGGAACTCTCGGACAAAATCAAAATGTTGAGAGCCACGCAGGAAGAAATGGTGAAAGCGGGCCGCATGGCGCAGCTTGGACAATTGACCGCTACGGTTGCCCATGAACTGCGCAATCCGCTGGCAGCGGTCCGGACTTCAGCATTCGTTCTTGACCGAAAGATAAAGGGGAAGGGAATGGGTGTTGAGCAGCAGCTGCAGAGAATAGAAAACGGGGTTGTCCGCTGCGACGACATCATCTCCCAGCTCCTGGATTTTGCCCGCACCCGCCCGGTTCAGCGTAAGCTTCTTGATCTTGATACCTGGCTCGCCAAGGTCGTTGAGGAAGAAGCGGCCAAGCTGCCGGCGGTGGTAACCATCGAGTGCATGCTGGGGCTGGACGGATTGGTTGCGGCGATCGACCCGGAGCGGATGAGCCGCGGCCTGATCAACCTGATCAGCAATGCCTCGGAGGCACTGGTCGGGAAAGGCGATGAACTGCATGGCGATGCCAGTTTTGTCCCAGCGATCAACATTGAGTCGGGCCGGACCGTGCGCGGCATTGAAATCAGCGTTACTGACAATGGGCCTGGCATAACCGCCGAAAATCTTTTGAGAATCAAGGAACCGCTGTTTACGACCAAGAGTTTTGGCACTGGCCTTGGCCTGTCCGCGGTCGAGAAGATTCTGGAGCAGCACGGCGGCGGACTTGAGATCAAATCCAAACCAGGCGAAGGCGCACGCTTTACAGCCTGGTTTCCACTCATTGAGACACTAGAGGAGGCGGCCTGACATGGCGCGATCACTATCAATACTTGTACTTGACGACAATATAGAAAACGCTGATTCGCTTGCCGAACTGCTGTCGATGGACGACCACAAGGTAAAGGTCGCCTATAGCGGCCAGGAGGCCATAGACGCTTATCGCGCCACGCCTTTTGATCTGGGTTTCTTTGACGTGATGATGCCAGGCAAGAATGGCGTGGACAGCTTTCTGGAAATTCGCCAGGAGCGACCCGACGCCAAGGTATACTTCATGACAGGCTACAGCGCAGAAGACCTGCTGAAGAAGGCCATGGAGGGCGGCGCGCTGGGGTTTTTCGGCAAGCCCATGGACTTGCCGCTTGTGTTGGATGTGTGCCAGCAGGCAGCCTAGCCGATCAGGCAGCGGCCTTCTGGAGATTCTTGTCGACGGCATCGAGAAAGCCTTCGGTGGAGAGCCATGTTTGCTCTGGTCCCACGAGGACTGCCAGATCCTTCGTCATGCTTCCTTCTTCGATGGTTGCAATTGTCACCGCCTCCAAAGTGCTGGCGAATTTCGCCAGCGCAGCGTTGCTGTCGAGTTTCGCGCGGTGCTTCAGGCCGCCGGTCCAGGCGAAGATCGACGCGGCGGAGTTGGTGGAGGTCTGCTTGCCCTGCTGGTGCAGGCGGTAATGCCGTGTCACGGTTCCGTGCGCCGCTTCGGCCTCCACGGTCTTGCCGTCCGGTGTCATCAAGACGGACGTCATGAGCCCAAGTGAGCCATAACCCTGGGCCACGAGATCGGACTGTACGTCGCCATCATAGTTCTTGCAGGCCCAGATATACCCGCCGGTCCACTTCATGGCGGATGCCACCATGTCGTCAATCAGGCGATGCTCATAGGTAAGGCCGCGCTTTTCGTACTCGGCCTTGAATTCGGTGTCATAGATTGCCTGGAAAATATCCTTAAAGCGCCCATCATAGACCTTGAGAATGGTATTCTTGGTTGACAGGTAGACGGGATAGTTGCGGTTCAGGCCATAGTTCAGGCTGGCGCGGGCAAATTCCTTGATGCTGTCATCAAGATTGTACATGGCCATGGCCACGCCTTCGCCCGGCGCCTTGAAAACTTCCTTTTCAATGACCTTGCCATCATCGCCCACGAACTTGATGGTGAGCGTGCCCTTGCCTGGAAAGGTGAAATCGGTGGCGCGGTACTGGTCGCCGAAGGCATGGCGGCCGATGATTATGGGCTTGGTCCAGCTAGGCACAAGGCGCGGCACATTCTTGCAGATGATGGGTTCGCGGAAAATGACGCCTCCCAGGATGTTGCGGATGGTACCGTTGGGCGACTTCCACATCTGCTTCAGCTTGAATTCCTGGACCCGGCCCTCATCGGGGGTGATGGTGGCACATTTCACGCCGACGCCGTGTTTCCTGATCGCATTGGCCGCGTCAATCGTCACCTGATCATTGGTGGCATCGCGGTTTTCGACGGAGAGATCATAATAGTGCAAATCAACATCGAGATAGGGATGAATCAGCTTTTTCTTGATCAGGTCCCAGATGATGCGGGTCATTTCATCGCCATCGAGTTCAACCACGGGGTTGGCGACTTTTATCTTGGTCATTTGTGGAACCTCATCATTTTGGGCTGGAATTCGGCGTTGCTATAGCAGGCGCATGATGAGGGGGCAAACTGGAAGAAAAGGGGGCCAAACGGCCCCCCATGGATATCCGCGTCATGCTGCCTTAAGGCAGGCGAGGGCGATTTGCTCGACGTGCCGGTGGTCGGTGCCGCAACAGCCGCCCAGCACATTGATGTGGCTGAGGCGATCCCGGATGGCCCGGTATTGCTGGCCGAATTCCAGTGGATTTCCCGCATCAAGCTCGGTTGCCTTGTCAAGTTCGGCATGGCTGCATTTGGAGGCATTGGCGCGAATGCCGCGGATGCGTTTGCTCCAATCAGCCTTGACCAATGTGTCGTCGAAATGGGTGGGATGGGCACAATTGACCATGAAATAGGCCGGCGCATTTCCCGTCTTGGCATCGACGGCTTCGATGGCCTGGCGCAGCAACTCGCCGGAGGGCAGGCGCCCATCGGTTTCCACGGTGAACGAAACTGCCACTGGCATTGCCGTCGCCCTGGCGGCGCGCGTCACGCCAACCGCTTCATTGATGTTGGTCATCGTGATGGCGGTCACCATGTCAGCTGCCGTCTTTGCAAAGACTTGAGCCTGACCTGCGTGATAGTCCTCGGCTTCAGCCTCGCTCATGATGCGGCCGGGGTCGTAGCCGTCGCCGCGCGGGCCAATGCAGCCGCTGATCGGCATGGGGCTTTGGGCCGTCTCGAACTCCTTGCGGAGCGTTTCGAGGAAAGCGATGGACTGGTGGTTGATGTCAGCCAGGGCGGACGGGGTGTACCCAAGTTTTTTGCCCCAGTCGGCGCTCGCCCGCCAGGTGGGCGATTCAAGGATGAACCCCAGGCCATTGGCGCGGGCGATTGCGGCATGCCGGCTGTAATAATCGCGCAGGGCCTGCGTGCCCTTTTCGGATTTAAGCTGATCAAACACCGCGAAATAGGGCAGGTCGATGCCATTATGATAGATGAAAGTTGTTTCAATGCCGCCGTCAGTCAGAAACAATTGATTGCTTAACTGCGGCAGATTCTGCCGGTATTTTGCCATTTTATTCTCCATTGTTGAAAGATACGGAGCGCAAGGCGCTTCGAATGGCGGCAAAATGATTGAGAGCCTCCAGGAAATCTACAAACCTTATGGTCAAGGCTTTTCAAAAAATGGAAACTTCTATATAGATCATGCTGTTAGGCAATTCCGGCCGGACCCTTAACGGACCCGCAGGGAAGTTTGCCAAGCTCTAACTGTACTTGCGGTAAAGTGGATATGACTTCAACGGTCCTGAATCGTGCTGGCAGCAAACGTGAACGTATCCTCGAGGTGGCGGAAGAGGCCATCCTCGCGAAGGGATTTGCGGCTACGTCAATTGAAGAAATCATCACCGCAGTCGGCATAACCAAGAGCGGATTCTTCTATCACTTTCCTGACAAGAGCGATCTCGCAAAGGCTCTGGTTCAGCGTTACATCGACCAGGAAGAAGTCCTGCTCGATGAGATGTTTCAGCGTGCCGACGAGCTCCATGACGATCCTCTGCACGGCTTTCTGGTGGGGCTAAAACTGCTTGCCGAGATGATGTCTGACCTCCCCAACACCCACCCTGGCTGCATCATTGCATCGGTGTGTTATCAGGACCAGTTGTTCAATCGCGACGTTGTGGAGCTGAGTGGCTCGGCGCTTCTCGCTTGGCGCAAACGGTTTCGGGAGCGTTTTGAACTGATTGCCCAGCACTATCCTCCGAAAATTCCGGTGGATTTTGATGCACTGGCCGACATGATGTCGGGGCTTGTCGATGGTGGCATTATCCTGTCGCGGATTCTCAAGGACAAGGATCTCCTTCCCAAGCAGGTGATGCTCTACCGGGATTTTGTCCGCGCCGTTTTTTTGGGATCGGGCGAGGCGCGGTTGTAGCACGCGCTTTGACTTACCCATGATGTTGTGGCACGCGTCTGCTGATGACTTCTCCCGATCCTCCGGCATTGCCTTCGTCAAATGCCCTTCATCACCGACCCTATGTTTTTTATCTGGCGGCCCTGGGTTCGGCCGGCTTTGCCGTGCAGATCATGTCAGTTGCCGTGGGGTGGCAGGTTTATGACCTTACCCGCAATCCGCTGGATTTGGGTTTTGTGGGGTTGGCACAGTTCATGCCGGCGTTGCTGCTGGTGCTGGTCACCGGGCTCATTGCGGACAAGTTCAACCGCCGGCTGATCATCGCGCTTTGCCTGCTGGTTGAAGTTGCCTGCGCATTTGGCCTGCTGGTGTTCACGTTTTCCAACTTCAAGGATGTGTGGCCAGTCTTTGTGATTCTGGTGGGATTTGGCACGGCACGGGCCTTCATGAACCCGGCCGCCGATGCCTTGGCGCCCAATCTTCTCCCCAAGAACGCCCTGGCCCACGGCATCTCGCTCAACTCCATGACCTGGCAGATCACTACGATCACGGGGCCTGTCGCGGGCGGCTTGCTTTACGGAATTTCCGGTGAGTTTGCCTACGGTGTTGCTGTCGGCCTCATGATTGTGGCGATCTGCTGCGTGGTGCTGATCGGCCGGGTGCCCCAGGCAAACCACGCCCAGGAGACAAGCCTGGCGACGCTGCTGGCGGGCTTCAAATTCATCAGGTCCGAGAAAATCGTGCTGGGGGCGATTTCGCTCGATCTTTTTGCTGTTTTGCTTGGCGGGGCCGTGGCCCTGCTGCCCGTTTATGCCCGCGATATCCTGGACGTCGGCCCCTGGGGGCTTGGCCTGCTGCGGGCCGGACCCGGGATCGGCGCGATCCTCATGGCCATCTGGCTTTCGAAGTATCCGATCAAGGATCACGCCGGGGTGATCCTGTTTGTGTTCGTGGCCGGTTTTGGCTTCTGCACCATCGTGTTCGGGCTTTCCAAATCGGTTCCGCTGTCGATTATTGCCCTTGCCCTCATGGGGGCGTGTGACATGGTCAGCGTCTATGTGCGTGAAACCCTCATGCAATTATGGACGCCGGATGCGGTGCGGGGCCGGGTGAATGCGGTCAACCGGGTGTTCATCGGGGCCTCCAATGAACTGGGCGAATTCCGCGCCGGGGTTGTGGCGGCCTGGATCGGGGCGGTGGCGGCGGTGGCCATCGGCGGAGCGGGGACCATGGCGGTGGCCTTCTTCTGGTCGCGCTGGTTCCCGGAACTGCGCGAAGCGCGGACGCTAAGCGGGAAAGGCTAGCGTCAGGCACTCAACTTCGCTAATCCCCCGGGGACCATGGCAGGCACCGATAAAACGCAGAATCAGGTTTTGGGCCCGGCACCCCTTGTGGTGCTGGCGCATCCGCAGCTTGGCGAGAATATCGGCACGGCGGCCCGGGCCATGGCGAATTTCGGCCTGCATAAGCTCAGGCTTGTGGCGCCGCGCGATGGCTGGCCCAATGAGAAGGCGGTGACGGCTTCTTCCGGAGCGCACTGGATTGTGGAAGGCGCGAAAGTCTTCGATGATTTGCCTTCGGCCCTTATCGACATGAACTACGTCTATGCCACCACGGCGCGGCCGCGCGACATGATCAAGGAAGTGATCACGCCAGAGCAAGCGGGCCATGACATGCGGGCGCGCGTGGCGCGTGGCGAAAAAGTTGCCATCCTCTTTGGGCGTGAGCGCTGGGGCCTGAGTAACGAGGAAGTTTCGCTGGCCGATGTCATTGTAACCGCTCCGGTGAACCCGGCCTTTGCTTCGATCAATATCGCGCAGGCGGTTTTGCTCATGGGCTATGAATGGTTCAAGGAACATGCGATGAGCCTTGGGCAGCAAACGCCGGAACTGGCAGCGCTTGATGGTCCCGGCCTGCAAACGCCCGACACGCGCCTTGCCACCAAGGAAGAACTTTTCGGTTTCTTTGACCATCTCGAGCGGGAGCTGGATGACGCCGGGTTCTTCAAAACCGAAAAAAAGAAGCCGACCATGCGTTTGAACCTGCGCAATATGTTTGTGCGGGCGGAATTGACGGAGCAGGAAATCCGTTCGCTCCGTGGTATGGTTTCGTCGCTGACGCGCACGCATTTGCGGGGCAAGGAACCAAAGGCATGACCACGCCCCGCATTCTCCTGTTTGATTCCGGCATGGGTGGACTGACCGTTGCTACCTGTGTGCGGGCGCAGTTGCCAAACGCTGAATTGATTTACGCGGCGGACAACGCCGGCTTTCCCTATGGTGCCTGGAAAGAAGAGGCGCTTATTGCCCGGATTGTTCATGTCATGGGTGCGCTCATCGAGAAAGCCAGGCCGGATGTGGTGGTGATTGCCTGCAACACGGCTTCCACACTCGCCCTTGCGGCGCTGCGGGAAAAATATGCCGTTCCCTTTGTGGGCACGGTTCCGGCGATCAAGCCGGCGGCGGCGCAAACCAAGTCCAACATCATCGGCGTTCTGGCCACGCCCGGCACGGTGAGCCGCGAATACACTCACACGCTCATTCATACCTATGCCTTCCACTGCAAGGTGATCCTGCATGGGGCCAAGCGGCTGGCTGAAATCGCCGAACAGAAACTCAAGGGCCATGCCCCCGATCTGGATGAACTGCGCGATGAGATTGCCTCGGTGTTTCGCAAGCGTGACGGCAAGCGGACCGACGTGGTGGTGCTGGCCTGCACGCATTATCCGTTGGTGATCGACGAGATGAAGCTGGTGGCGCCCTGGGAGGTTAGCTATCTCGACCCGGCTCCAGCCATTGCCCGCCGCGTAAGTGACGTTGTGGCTGACCTGAAACTGGCGGGGCCGCAAATGGGCGTTCCCGAGCCGGATACGGTGCTTTTAACCTCCGATAGGGGCAGCGCTTCGGAATCGCTTGCCGCCTATGCCGCTATGGGTTTCCCGAGGCATGAATTCGTGGATTTGCCGGTTTGACAGGCGGCTGCTGCTAGTCTAGAAGCCCCTCACTGACGGGGCCAGAAGCCCCGTTTTGCTTGCCCGTGAACCCTTAAGGGTTCTGTCGGCCGGGAGACCGGAAGAGGAGGGTGGGTTCCAACTTGAATGGTTATGGAGAACCGTAAATGACAAAGCGTCAGTCCGCTAAACATAAGATCGACCGCCGCATGGGCGAAAACATCTGGGGCCGTCCGAAGAGCCCGGTGAACAAGCGTGAATATGGCCCCGGCCAGCACGGCCAGCGCCGCAAGGGCAAGATGTCGGACTTCGGCATCCAGCTCAAGGCCAAGCAGAAGCTTAAAGGTTATTACGGCAACATTTCCGAGCGCCAGTTCTCGAAGGTTTACGAAGAGGCTTCGCGCATGAAGGGTGACACCTCGGAAAACCTGATCGGCCTTCTCGAGCGCCGCCTCGACGCCATCGTCTACCGCGCCAAGTTCGTGCCAACCATGTTTGCGGCGCGCCAGTTCGTGAGCCACGGCCATGTGAAGGTGAACGGCCGGCGCGTGACCATCGCTTCCATGCGCATTAAGGCCGGCGACGCCCTGGAGCTCACGGCAAAGTCCAAGGAGCTTCCGATCGTGCTTGAAGCCGTGCAATTGGCCGAGCGCGATGTTCCGGATTATGTGGAAGTCGATCACAAGGCGATGACGGCGAAGCTGGTGCGTGTACCCGCTCTTGCCGACGTTCCCTATCCGGTTCAGATGGAACCGCACTTCGTGGTGGAATATTATTCGCGCTAACAGTTTGGCGTTTGTTGCGTTTGAAACGGCGGAGATTTCTCCGCTGTTTTTATTTGAGCATCGAGGCGATGTAGGTGGCGAAGTCGAAGTTGGGCCGCTCGAGGTGGGAGAGGTGGCCGGGTTTGGCCATGTTGGAGCAGAGGCCGCGGTAGACCCGTTCGGTGCAGCCCTTGTCCTCGACATTGACGTCATCAAGCAGGGCCTTGAGCTGTCTGAAGTGCGCCTGCGCATCCGGGTCATTGGCAAATCCGGGCGACAGGCCGCCGCCAAAGATAACGCGCACCTGTCCTGCACCGTGGGGATGCAGCGAGAGGTACCAGAAATATCCCGGCGTCAGAGTAATGAGCAGGCTGGGATAGATGGCCAGCAGAAAGGTTGTCCGGCGGCGGTCACCCTGCATGCGCGTATTTGAGGGATGGGCGAGGGCGATCTTCAGCGTGTCGTCCTTCAGGATGGTGTGGTAGTTGAAGGCGGGCAGGCCCGGCGGGCAGATCATTTCGTCGAGCTTGGACAGTCCACCAATTGTTTTGGCGTGGCAGACGGGGAGGTGGTAGCTCTCCATGAAATTCTCGGCCAGAACTTTCCAGTTGGTGCTCCAGATGAACTGTTCGTTGAAATTCTCTATGTAGGTCTCCATCCGGTAGTCGGCGATGAGGCCTTCCACGTCGGCGAATTTTTCTCGTGGTGAGATCGCATGCGGATTCAGCGTTATCATCACCCAGCCCAGCCATTCCTCGCAGCGGATCTGCGGCAGGCGGTAGTCTTCCTTGCAGAAGCCCTCGTTGTGCTTCATGGCCGGGGCGGCGCGGAGCGAGCCATCGGTATTGTAACTCCAACCGTGATATGGGCAGACGATGCCTTTCACGTTACCTGCCCCTTTGAGAAGAATGGACATGCGGTGGAGGCAGACATTGGATTGAGCGCGTAGGATTCCCTCCCGGTCGCGGATCACCATGATCGGCTGACCCGCAAGTCCCAGGGTCACGTAATCGCCGGGGTTGGCCAGCGCCGTGGCGCGGCCGACGCAGAACCACTCCTTGCTGAAAATCTGCTCAACTTCCAGGGCGGCAAAATCTTCCGAGGTATAGACGGCCTTGGGCATGGCGTGGGCCTGGCTAAAGGGGACCGCCACATTGGCTCTGAGCTGGGCAAGGGCATCGAAGGCGTTCATCATGGACCCGTGTATTCCGCAATTTTGGCATCGGCAAGGGCAAAGCAGCCCGCGATTGTAGGGTTTAACGGAAGTTCACGATAGGCCCCGATGGCCCCCTGGGCGGCAAGGCGGCCGGCCAACCCCGGTTCGTTGCCCGCCACCACCCAGATGAAACCGAAGGCGGTTTCACGAATTGGCCTGGCCCCGGCGATGGTGAGCTTTGCGAAAAGGTCATCGGGAGGGGTGCCAGGCTGGAAAACCACGAGCATGGGGCCTGAAGCTTCATGCGGCAGGGATGCCTGGCGCATGAGGACGGCCATGATGGCAATCCACACAACGAGCACTGCAAGGAACAAGCTGACGGCGAGGCGGTGGCCGGGCCAGCGCATGGGGCTCAGGCCGCGGCGAATTTGGCGGCGCGCATTTCCTTGATCGGAAGATGCGCGAGGGCGGCAAACAGCCCGAGGGCAACGCCCATCCACCAGACGGGGTCATAGGAGCCAAACTGGTCGTAAAGCCTGCCGCCGAGCCAGACGCCGAAGAAGGAGCCGATTTGATGGCTGAGGAAAACAAAGCCGTAGAGCGTTGCCATGTAGCGGGTGCCGAACATGACGGTGACGAGACCCATGGTGAGCGGCACGGTGGACAGCCAGAGGAAGCCCATGGTGGCAGTGAAGATGATGGTGGTGGTTGCAGTAATGGGCAGCAGGATAAAGGCCGCAATGGACACCGAGCGGAGGACATAGATCAGGCTCAGGGGGATTTTCTTCTGGTATTTGCCGCCGATGATTCCCGACATGTAGGAGCCCACCACATTGAACAGGCCAATGGCGCCCATGGCGATGCCGGCGAATTCCTTGCTGATGCCGTGTTCGGCCAGGTAGGGCGGAAGATGCACGAGTATGAAGGCAAGCTGGAAGCCGCAAACGAAAAACCCGGCGGTGAGCAGGAGATAGGAACCGTGGCCGAATGCGCCGCCAACGGCCTGGCGCATGGTGATGTCGGCTTCGCCTGCGGTGATCTTCGTGCTTGAGCTGTTCTGTACCATGAGGGGCAGGGCAAAGACCAGAATGAGCAGTGTTGAGGCGGCCAAAATGAAGAGCGCGTGCTGCCAGCCATAGGCGGAGATCAGGGCAGCGCCCAGGGGCGCGAAAATGAACTGGCCAAGGGAGCCGGAAGCGGTTGCGATGCCAAAGGCCCAGGAGCGCTTTTCCGGCGGCACGATGCGGCCCAGGGCGGCCATGACAATGCCGAAGGAGGACATGGCAACGCCGATGCCGATGAGAATACCGGCGCCGAGGTGGAACATCAGCGGGGCATCAGCAACGGCCATTACCACGGTGCCAATGGCGTACAGGACGGCACCCACCATCAGCACGCGGGCCGAACCATAGCGGTCCGCCAAGGCGCCAGCGATGGGAGTAGCAACGCCCCAAAGGAGGTTTTGCAGGGCAAGTCCAAAGGAGAAGATTTCACGGGGCCAGGCATGGGCCTCGGAGATCGGCGCGGTGAACAGCCCGAAACTGGAGCGCACGCCGAAATTAACGATGGCCACGAGGCAACCGGCGACGATCACCACTGCAGGGGTGAAGTACCAGGGAATTTGCTTTTCGGTCATGCTCATGCTTGCGGGCGGTATCTTATGAAAACCGGGCCAAACTGGGCTATGGCAACGCCAAGCAGAATAATCGCGCCGGCAATCAAGGTTGTGGATGTTACGATTTCGCCGAGCAGCAGAGTTCCAGCCGAGATCGCAAATATCGGAATCAGATAGAGTGAAGCGCCAACGGCCGTCGGACGCAGCAGGCCGACCGCATAGTTCCACGTGCCAAGGGTCAGGAGGGTACCGATCAGCGTGAGGTATAACAGCGAGAAGATCGCATTCTGTTCCAAGCCATTTGCGGTGGCCCAGGTGCTGGGCGATATGAACAGGAGCGCCGGGAGCGTTGCAATCGCCAGCGACAGCAGCGAGAGCTTCATTGAACCATAGGTTTGGATGAGGCTTTTGCTGAAAATCACATAGACGGACCAAAACGCGCCGCTCATGAAAATCAGCAGGCCGCCGATGATCATGTGGGACTGGCTGAGGCCCTGCTGGGCGTCGCCGCTGAAAAGATAGAGTGAACCGGCGAAAGAGACGATGAGTCCGATGATGGTGGGCACCGTGACGCGCTCGGCGCCAATCACGCTGGCGAGCAGGGCGATGAGCAGCGGCTGGGTTGAAATCACGATGCCGCCTATGGCTGACGTAATATAGGCAAAACCAAAGACCGATCCGGCAAAGTAACCGAACATGCCGATCAGCGAAATCAGCAGGAGGCGCGGGACGTCCTGCCGCGCCACAGTGAAGCCGCCGAAAAAGGGCAGGAGGACGACGCAGCAGATACCGGTGGCAACGGAGCGTATCACCAGCGCATCGGCCGCGCCTGCCGCGAGGGAAAATGAACGGATGAACGCCGGCGAGACGCCCCAGACAAGAACCGTGAAGCCAAGCGCCAGCAGCGGGAAGTAGTTGTTAAGCAGTTTCACGTGCCAGGACTTTTTTCACGGCGGGGCGTTCGGCCATGCGGTTGCGGTGGTCGAGCACCTTGGGGAAACGCTTGGGGTCCACGCTATCGGCCTCGAGCCATCTGGCGATGGTGAAGAGATAGGGATCGGCAATGGTATAGTCGGCGCCCATGACCCAGGGCCCTTTGAAATATTCACGCTCGATCAAATCAAAACAATCGCCGACGTTTTGCGGCACTTTCTTCTTCATCGATTCCTGGGCAACCTCATCATCGCTCCAGCGGTAGCCGCGCATACGGTGGGCGTGAGCGGGATGCACGGTCGAGCAGAGGTAACTGTTGAATGACTGGATTTGCCCTAGGCGGAACGGGTCATTCAAAGGTGCAAGATTGGCCTTGGGAAAGCTCTGCGCGATGTAGACCAGAATGGCCGGCGTTTCGGTGAGGATGCCCTGGTCGGTGACGAGGGCGGGAACCCGGCCTTTGGGATTGATCTTCAGGTATTCTGACTTGCGCTGGTCATTGTCGGCAAAGTTCAGGCGCTTCGCGTCATAGGCAGCACCAGAATCTTCCAGCGCGATATGGGAGGCAAGCGAACAGGTGTTGAGGGCATAGAAAAGTGTGAGCATCAGGGCAGGATGCGATAGGATGCCAAGGGCGTCAATTCTTAGTGACGCGGGGCAGATATGTAAAAAATTTTGTCATCCTGACGAAAGTCGGGATCCAGGCTTGATCGAAATCGTCTATTGAAAGTCCTGGGTCCCGACTTTCGTCGGGAAGACAGAAAGGGACTATTTAAGCGACCGCTTTTTCAGTCATCAACTGCTTCAATTCACCGGACTGGAACATTTCCATCATGATGTCGCTGCCGCCGACAAATTCGCCCTTAACGTAGAGTTGGGGCACGGTGGGCCAGTTGGTGTATTCCTTGATGCCCTGACGAACCTCATCGGAATCCAGCACGTTGATGCCCTTGAAAGGGACGCCCATGTGATTGAGAATCTGCGTGGCCTTGCCTGAGAAGCCGCACATGGGCATGTCGGGCGTGCCCTTCATGAAGAGCACCACGTCGTTGCTCTTCACTTCATTATCGATCCATTTTGCGATGTCAGTCATGTCAGTTCTCCGGAATGCTTGTTGTTAGAGCAAGGGCATGCAACTCGCCGCCCATGCGGCCTTTGAGTGAGGCGTATACCATCTGATGCTGCTGGACGCGAGACTTGCCCTTGAAGGCTGCTGACATAACCGTGGCGGCATAGTGGTTGCCGTCGCCGGCGAGGTCGCGGATTTCGACCTGCGCGTCGGGTAGGGCTTCCCTGATGAAGCGTTCAATTTCAGCGGCGGCCATGGCCATCGGTCAATTCCCTCAGAGTTCGCCCGCCATATAGGCCGGGAACCAGCCTTCATGGGCAGTTTTCAACTCAGCCAGAGATATAGTCGCTTGGCCCGGGACATTCAATGTAGCTTCGCCAGTTACGGTTCCCACGCGGATGACGTCAATGCCTTTGACATGGGCCTGGGTGATGATTTTGGCAGCTTCGGTGGGCTTGCAGGTCATGACATAGCGGGCCTGGTCCTCGCCGAAGAGGGCTTCGTGGTTCATGGCGTCCAGTTTGGCACCGAGGCCTGAGGCGACGGCCATTTCGATGACTGTTGCGGCCAGGCCGCCGTCGGAAATGTCATGCACTGCAGTGACTTGGCCATGATTGATGAGGTTTCGCACGAAGTCGCCATGGCGCTTTTCCCTGGCCAGATCAACGGGCGGGGGAGCCCCTTCTTCGCGGCCCAGGACTTCCCGGAGATAGATGGACTGGCCGAGATGGGAGCCGTGGCCGCCGAGCAACAGGATGGCTTCGCCCTCAGCCTTGAAGGCCAGAGTTGTCATCTTGCTGAGGTCGGCGAGCAGGCCAACACCGCCGATGGCTGGGGTGGGCAGAATGGCCTGGCCGTTGGTTTCGTTGTAAAGCGAGACGTTTCCGGACACGACCGGGTAATCCAGGGCGCGGCAGGCGGCGTCGATCCCTTTGATGGCGAAAACGAACTGGCCCATGACGTCCGGCTTTTCCGGGTTGCCGAAATTCAGGTTGTCGGTGATGGCGATGGGTTCGGCTCCCACACAGGAGAGATTGCGCCAGCTTTCGGCTACGGCCTGCTTGCCGCCTTCAAATGGATCAGCCTCGACATAGCGCGGTGTCACATCGGTGGTCAGCGCAATTGCCTTGTTTGGCCCGACGCGCACCACGCCAGCATCACCGCCAGGGATCTGGGCAGAGTTAGAGCCGATGAGGTGATCATACTGTTCCCAGACCCAGCGTCTTGAGCACATGTCGGGGGAGCCGACGATTTTCAGGATCGCGGCTTTCATGTCATTAGGTGCGGGCACATCGTGCAAAACGGCGAGCTTTTTCGGCTCGGTCCAGGGCCTGTCATATTCCGGGGCTTCGTCGCCCATCTGCTTGATGGGCAGATCGGCTTTCACTTCGCCTTCGTGCTTGATGATGAACCGCAGCGTGTCCGTTGTTTTTCCAACGATGGCGAAATCCAGGCCCCATTTATGGAATATGGCTTCGGCCTGTTTTTCCAGTTCGGGGCGCAGCACCATGAGCATGCGCTCCTGGCTTTCCGAGAGCATCATTTCGTAGGCTGTCATGTGGTCTTCGCGGCAGGGCACCATATCGAGGTTGAGCTCGATTCCGAGATCGCCCTTCGCGCCCATTTCAACAGCAGATGAAGTAAGGCCGGCAGCACCCATGTCCTGAATGGCGATGACGGCGCCGGAGGCCATCAATTCCAGGCAGGCTTCAAGCAGGCATTTTTCGGTGAAGGGATCGCCAACCTGCACGGTGGGGCGCATTTCCTCGGCCTTGTCGTCAAATTCCGCTGACGCCATGGTGGCCCCATGGATGCCGTCGCGGCCGGTCTTGGCGCCGAGATAGACTACCGGGAGACCAACGCCCTTTGCCCTGGAGTAAAAAATCTTGTCGGCATCGGCCAGTCCCACAGCCATGGCATTGACCAGAATGTTGCCGTTGTAGCGGGAGTGGAAATTCACTTCGCCGCCGACAGTGGGCACGCCGAAGGAATTGCCGTAACCGCCGATGCCGGCGACAACGCCGGATACGAGATGGCGAGTTTTTGGATGCTCGGGCGCACCAAAGCGCAGGGCATTGAGCGCCGCGATGGGCCGGGCGCCCATGGTAAACACGTCACGCAGGATGCCGCCTACGCCCGTGGCGGAGCCCTGATAGGGCTCAATGTAGGAGGGGTGGTTGTGGCTTTCCATTTTGAAGACTATGGCCTGGCCATCGCCGATATCCACCACACCGGCATTCTCGCCCGGACCCTGGATGACGCGGGGGCCTTTGGTGGGAAGCGTCTTGAGCCACTTCTTTGAGGATTTGTAGGAGCAATGCTCGTTCCACATGGCCGAGCAAATGCCCAGTTCGGTCATGGTTGGTTCGCGGCCCAGAAGTTTCAGGAAGCGGGCATATTCGTCGGGCTTGAGGCCGTGCTGTTTGACGATGTCTGGGGTAATCTTGGGGGCAGGAGCTTTTGTCATGTTGCGGGCGGTTTAGCCGCCCACACAGGGATTCACAACGGTATTTGGGCGATATCCCCGGTTAGGCGGCGACCTGGCCCTCGAAGATACGGCGGAGGTTTTTGGTGGGGTCGGTTGCCTGGCCGAAGGGCTGGGCGGCATCTGTCCGGACCAATTGATCCATACGCACCCGCAGCGCCATGTTGGCTTCCCTGAGGGCCAGTTCCTGCGCGAAATCCGGCTGCTTCTTTTTGAAGAGTGACTTGAACATCTTGACCCCGATCATATCCTGTTAAGGCTTTTGTTTCGACCATAGAACGGCAATCGACAGCGTTAATCCAGGGTTAATTTCCGGACTGGTGAATCAAGGCCTCAGCAAAACAGCGGCAATTGAATCTTTTTTTGCGAATCACGCTGCATTTGCGCGGCAGAAGCAAGATGACTTCACGGGTACATCGGCGCGCGCCGTTGCCAGATCGAGGCGCTGCTTGATGAAAGTGACTTCTTCATGCCTGCCCAGACGCATCAGGCACTCATGAAAGCCGTGGAGGCTCCAGACATTGTCGGGATGCTGGCAGGCGCGGGCGAGTGTGCCGTCGAGCCCGAGGTCGGCGCGGTAAACCGCTTCAGCTTCTTCAACCCGATTCTGTTCAAGCAACAAGGCGCCGAGCGCGTGGCGCGTGGGCTGCATGAAGCCCCAGGGCTCGTCGTAGCGCATCGTGTCGTAGAGCTCGACCGACTTGCGAAGATGGGCAAATGCCTTATCAAAATTGAGTTTCCGGTATTCTATTTCACCTTTCATCATTTCGGCTGCCACGGCGAGGATATCGAGGCTGGCATTATTGAACAGGCAGCGGGATTCAGGGATGCGGGCCAGGGCTTCGCCAAACAGGCGCGCTTCCTTCTCCGCTGCCGGCACATTGAAACTGGCTGCGTATGCCACGGCCTTGGCATAGTGCAGCATGGCGGTGGTCACGCAATAGAGTTTCTGGTCGGCGGGCAGCGGGGAGGCAATGATCTCCTGCCATTTTCCAAAGCGGATGTAGACGTGGAGCTTTATCGAGACAAAGGCCTCCAGCCAGTCGGCCATGGAGGGTGACTCAACGCGCAGCAGGTCTTCCGAGATGGCGGCGGCCATTTCCTCGGCCGCTTCGAGAGCCGGGCCATACTGGCCCAGGAACATGGCTCCATAAGTTTTGAAATGATAATTGTGGCAGCGGTAGAGCGAGTAGAAATTGACGGCGCCTTCACGCGCCAGATATTTCTTGTCGGCAATGGTAGCCAGTTCGTTGCGGTCGATCACGTCCTTATAGTTGCCGCAGAGAACGTCGATGTGGGTTGGCATGTGAATGAGGTGGCCTGCATCGGGGACGAGGCTGCATAGCGCGTCTCCGGCGCGCAGTGCGCGTTCCGGGTGGGGCGACATTTCCATGAGGTGGATGTACATGTGG
>JAEUMI010000351.1 GCA_016792825.1 Hyphomicrobiales bacterium | reverse complement strand
ACTGCCGTCTGCAAGGGTGGCAGAGTAGGTGAGGCTGTCGCCCACGTCCACATCGGTGAAGCTGGCGGGTGGAACCGTGAAGCTGAAACCTGCGTCTTCATCGGTGGACTGGTCCGCAATGGCAACCGAAGCAACCGGCGCGTCATTGGTATTGGCAATCGTGACGGTGAAATCCTGGTAAGCGGTGGCGCCTGCCGTGTCGGTGGCGGTGACCCTTACGCTGAGCGCGCCCACATCTTCGTTCAGAGGCGTGCCGGTGAATGTTTGGGTTGCCGGATCGAAGGAGAGCCAGGATGGCAGGGAACTGCCGTCTGCAAGGGTGGCCGACAGGGTAAGGCTGTCCCCCACGTCCACATCCGAAAAGCTGGTGGCTGGAACAGTAAAGTTGAAGCCTGCGTCCTCATCGGTCGACTGGTTGGCAATGGCAACCGACGCGGTCGGCGCGTCATTGGTGTTGGCGACCGTGATGGTGAAATCCTGGAAAGCGGTGGCGCCTGCTGTATCGGTGGCGGTGACGCGGATGCTGAGCGCTCCCACATCATCATTCAGTGGCGTGCCGGAGAAGGTCTGGGTTGCCGGATCGAAGGAGAGCCAGGAAGGCAGCGGGCTGCCGTCGGCAAGAGTTGCCGAAAGGGTGAGGGTATCACCCGCGTCTACATCGATGAAGCTGGCAGGCGGAACCGTAAAGCTGAAACCCGCATCTTCATCGGTCGACTGGTTGGCAATGGGGACAACAACAACCGGTGAAACGTTCAAGTCAACTTCAGGAGTCTGGGTTTCTTCACCCGTGGAAGAAAATTGCTCGCCCTGCGAAGCAGGAGCAGCGGCCAGTTGGACCCCCTGAGCCAATTGAATGTCAGGTGTCAGGATTTTGCTGTCGAGATTGGGGGTGAGACCGTTGTGGCTGATCAGATCAGGGCCAGTTGAAGTCTGTTCAGGAGCAAAGCCCGGCTGGTCCTCCGGCGCACCGCTGGAAGTGGTGCTGCCCGTTCCATTCTGCGCGCTTGAAGCAGGCTTGATATCTGACGTGTTCGCGATGCCCGAACCTGTTCCGTCCAGGTTTTCCGCGGCGATTTCTCCCTCTACCTGTCCCGGGAGCATGATGTTGGAG
Organism: Hyphomicrobiales bacterium; assembly: GCA_016792825.1. Classification (GTDB taxonomy): domain Bacteria; phylum Pseudomonadota; class Alphaproteobacteria; order Rhizobiales; family Aestuariivirgaceae; genus Aestuariivirga. The sequence continues at coordinate 6,087 of JAEUMI010000351.1, read as the reverse complement.
AGCACGGATTGGTGATGCTGGCTCACTTCCGATGCCACTTGCGCGTCGTTGGCTGAAGCCAATTGACGGCGTACTTCCTCGGCCACTCCGGAGAGATCTGATGAAGGCGGCGCTGTGGCGGTCCTAGAGGCCATGAGATTCCCGATACACGTAATAGCGCAGTTATAAGAGACTGCAGGTTATCGGGGAGCTTATGGTGATTTGGTAAATGCCAATCTCCAATTAAGTGTTTCTGTCAGTGAAGTTAAGGAATTGGCAAGAGATTAGGAATGATTTTCTCCACTTGGCCAGTGCAGGGGACATTTTTCATGGTCCATTAACCACGGGTACGTCACTGTCGGTTTTGGAGAATTGGTTTTGACGGACGTAACAGGCATACCACACGAAGTTGCAAAGGGTGGGGCTCGGCAGCGGCTATGGCCCCTCCTTGCCACGGCCTGTCTCGACATGCCGGCTTCAGTTGTCATTTCTTCAATCCTCATTAACCTTCTTTCGCTCTTCATGCCCCTGGCGATCATGCAGGTCTATGACCGCATCATTCCACGCCAGGCGGTGGAAACCCTCACTCTGCTCGTTATCGTGATCGTGTTTACGGTGGTGGCGGAAGCCATCTTCAGAATCGCCAGAAACCATGTTGTGAGTTGGTCTGCGACAGTCCTCGCCTGGCGCACCCATCACGAAGTTCTCAAGCGGGCCATGGCCGCGCCTTCCTCGTTCCTGGAAGTTGAATCCGCCAGCCGGAACCTTGATCGCATCCAGGCGCTGACCGCCTACGCTGAATGGCACGGCAGCCCGTCGCGCCTCGTCTTGGCTGATCTCCCATTTGTGGGTCTCTATGTGGGATTGATGATTATTGTCGGGGGCCAGCTCGCCGCCATTCCTATCATCCTGTTCCTGGTTCTGGGAGTTGCCGCGCACCGGCGCAGCACCGCGGTGCGCAAGACCAATTTGAACCGCGCCATGGAAGACATGAAGACCCGCGATTTCCTCATTGAGGCAATCAACGGGCTGCCCACGATCAAGGCCAGCGCCATGGAAAGCCAGATGCAGCGGCGTTTCGAAATGCTGCAGGAAACCCTGGCGGCGCACTCGAACAAATCAATCAGGCTGGCTGAGGAAACCCAGGCTTTTGGCAACTTGCTGTCCAGTCTCACGCAGATGATCACCGTGACCGCCGGCGCCGTATTTGTGATCGAAGGCACCCTGTCAATCGGTGCGCTTGCCGCCTGTGTCATGCTGGCCGGCCGCGCCGTGCAGCCGCTTCTGCGCTGTGTTGCGGTCTGGAACGAACTGCAATCAGTAAGTGTCGGCCTTGAAAAGGCAGGCCCGCTGCTCAAGCTTCCGCAGGTGAAGGAGCGCCCGCCCCACCCCTTGACTAAGGGCCCCATGGATATCCGGCTCGCCGGGGTTTCCTTCCAATATGGCCAGGGCAGCCGCATGATCCTCGACAGGGTGTCAATGGCCGTGCCCGCTGGCGGCATTCTTGCCATCACCGGCCGCGATGGTGTGGGAAAATCGACTCTGGTGGACCTGATCTGTGGCTATTTGCCGGATTACAGCGGGGAAATCCGCGTCGGGGGCTTCGATCCCAGAATTGACGGCAAAATGCTCAAGCAGTATCTCGCGGTCGTCCGTCCCGGGGCCTCGATGATGCGTGGTACCATCATGGACAATCTCATCATGTTCCGGAAGGGTGACGAGATCGAGCTCGCCATAAATGCAGCCAAGCTGATTGGGCTCGATGCGCAAATTTCCAAGTTGCCGCTCGGCTACCAGACGGTGATGTCCGATGGCCCCTCGGCGGAGCTGCCCTCGGGCCTGGTGCAGCGCATCGCCATAGCGCGCGCCATTGCCAGGCGTCCTGCGGTCCTGATGCTGGATGAGGCAAACGGTGCGCTTGATATGGCTGGCGACCAGTTGCTGGCCAGCGGATTGCGCCGGCTGAAGGGTTTTACGACGATCCTGATCGTCACCAACCGCCCGTCCTTTGCCGCCATTGCCGATGAGACATGGCGCCTTGAGGCAGGAAAGCTTGAACTGGTGCCGCCAGTCCTGCCCGCGGTTGTGCCGTCCCCTGCCCACAAGGCCGTGCCATGAGCGGGACGCTGTACACTGATGGCGCGCAGCATCCCATCCGGATTGCGCAACGCAGGATCGCCGAGGTTTTCGCCCGTGGCGCCTCGCTTCCGCGTTCCGAAAGTGCAACCGGCCTTTTGTCCTGCGTCGTTCCCATTGCCGAGGCCGTGGGCTGGCGGGGAGCGCCGCGGCAGATCGCCGAAGCCATGCCGCATGAGGCACCCGTCACCGATGTGGCCATGCTCCGCACGGTTTTGTTTCGCCTTGGCATTGAAACGGAAAAAATCAATGTTCCGGCCCACCGCATACGTGATGAGTATTGTCCCTGCCTCGCTGTCAGCAAGACCGACAGCCTGGTTTTCGTCCAGTCCGTGGACACGCACGGCACCGCCCGGGTCTTTGATCCGCAAACTGCTGCCTGGAAGAATGTGAAACGGCTGAAACTGGTTGGTGAAGTCTATATTGTGCGTTTGCTTGACCCATTCGCGCAGCAGGAACGCTTGCAGCGCGACGGCTTCGTCTGGCCGCTTCTCCGCCGCTTCAGCGATAGCTTGAAGATGGTGTTCTGGCAAAGCCTGGCAATCAATCTGCTTGGCCTCGTCGTTTCGGTTTATGTCATGTTCGTTTATGACAAGGCGATAGGCGGAAAATCGCTCGACACGCTGGCCCTCTTTTTCATTGGAGGCCTGGCGGCGGTCGGCTTGGAACTGCGCTTGCGACACCGCCGTGCCGCGGCAATTGCACGGCTGGGAGCGCGTTTTGATGCGCTGGCCTCCACCGGAGCATTTCAGACCGTCCTCGGCCTGCCTCTCGGCATGAGTGAGAACGCGCCGCTTTCCGCCCAGCTTACCCGCTTCCGGCAACTGGAGGTGGGGCGCGAGCTGTTCGGCGGCAGCCTCGCGACATCGCTGATCGATTTGCCCTTCACCCTGATATTTTTCATTTTGATCTTTGTGCTGGGCGGAGCCCTTGGCTTTGTCCCGGTGGCCTTCGGCGTGGTCCTTATGCTGGTCGGCCTGGGCACCACGCCAGGCCTGTCCAAGCAAATGCGCGACATGGGCGACTGGAAGGCGAAATCCGATTCCCTCCTCATTGAAATCTGCACGCGGCTCAAGCTCATCAGGGCCGACAATGCGGAAGATGTCTGGCTCCACCGCGCCTCCGAATCCTACCGCAATTACCTGATCTGCAAGTTCCAGAGCCAGCAGCAAGGCAATACGCTGCAAATCCTCGGCCAGGCCGGGGTCACAATTTCCGCAACCGCCGTGCTTTGGCTGGGCACCCTCGAAGTCATGCAGGGAAAGCTTTCCATTGGCGCCCTCATTGCCGTCATGGCCGTTGTGTGGAGGGTCCTGGGACCCATCCAGACCGTATTCCTCTCCATGCACCGGATCAGGATGATAACCGGAACCATTCGGCAATTGGACCGGCTGATCAAGATAAAGCCTGAGCGCGAGCAGGGCCGCATTACCGGTTCTGCCCTTGCGGTTTCCGGCAAGATGTCCCTGGCAGGGGTTTTCTTCCGCTACGCCAACCGGCCCGACCTGACCATCAAGGGCATTTCGCTCGACATCGCGGCGGGCGAATTCATCACCATCACCGGACCAAGCGGCGCGGGCAAGTCGACCCTGCTGAAGATCATGCTGGGCCTTTACCAGTCGCAGAGCGGCAACGTCCGTCTCGACGATCTTGATTTGCGCCAGATCGATCCGGTCGAACTCCGGCAGAGACTGAGTTTTCTGGGCCAGGACCCGGCATTCTTTTACGGCACGGTGGCCCAGAACCTGCGCCTTGCGGCAGCCGATTCCACCGATGCGGAACTGGTGCGCGCCCTCGAGGGCGTGGGCATCAGCGTTTCCGATCCGATTTTATCGGAGGGGCTGGAAACCCGTTTGAACGCGGTGAACCTGCGGGCCATGTCGCTGTCATTCATGCAGCGCCTTGCGTTGGCGCGTGCCTTCCTGAGCGAAGCGCCGATCATCCTGCTTGATGAGCCGGCAAACCACCTGGACCGGGAAGGCGATGAGGCGCTGATGCGCCTGATCGCCAAGGTCCGTGGCCGCAGCACGGTTGTCATGACGACGGCACGGCCGAGCCACATGCGCGCCGCCGACCGGGTGGTTGTCCTGCATGAGGGCAACCTTGTGGCGCAGGGCAAGCCTGAACAGATTGTGCCGCGCCTGATGGCGCAGAATACGAGGGCTGCGGGATGATCACGAAGCGGTACGTAAAGTTAGGGGCAACAAGATGAAGCTTTCAAACTGGCTAAAGGCTGATGGCGCGGCGCCGGGATCGAACTCCTTTGTTCTGCCGCTTGAACTTGAGGATGCGCGTCCCGTCCGGATTCAGCGGGCGGTTCTGCGGACCGGCAGCGTCATTCTCTTGGCGGCGACTCTCTGGGCGGGCGTCACGCCGATCAGGGAACTGGCCATTGCGCCCGGGCAGATAGTCCCAAGCGGCGATATCCGCGCCGTTCAGCACCTTGAGGGCGGGATCATTGCTGAAATCTATGTGAACCCCGGCGCCATGGTGCAGGCGGGCGATCCCTTGTTGCGGCTTGCCCCTGACCAGACAGGCGGCGACCTGGGCCAGTTGCAGGCCCGCTCGAATGATCTGCGGCAACGGCAGAAGCAGCTCGAACAGCTGATCAGGACACAGAAGAACGGCGCGCCGCTCAGGCTGAGCGGCCTCGACCTCGGGGCCGAGCAGCAGGCCGTGCTGGATACGCGCGTGAACGAGCGCCTGACTGAGCAGCGCACCCTGCAATCGCGGATCGAGCAGCGCCATGTCGAGATCGCCAATCTGGAAAAGGAAATCAAGGCCTTTGAGGGCATGGTGACCATCCGGCAGCAGGTCTTCGATGACAAGGCCAACCTGCTCAAGCAGGGGTTGGCAACAAGGCGCGACTATTTCAATGATCAGTCTGCACTCGAACAGGCCAAGACCCAGCTCCTGAATTCCCGGGGAAAGCTTGCGTCAGCCAAGGAGGCCCTCGACGAAGCCAACAGCCTGCTGGCAGGGTCCAATGCGAAGGCCCAGCTTTCGTGGACTGAAGAGCTTTCGAAGGTTGCCGCCGATCTCAAGGAAACCGACGAGGCGCTGGCCAAGCAGAAGGACAGGTTCAGCCGGCTCGTCGTGCGCGCGCCGGTGGCGGGCACCGTGCAGATGCTGACCGTAAAGTCCGCGGGCGAGGTCGTCATGCCAGGTGACACCTTTGCCAGGATCGTGCCCGTGGACGTGCCCCTCGTTGCCGAAGTCCAGGTCAGGCCCGATGACATTGGAAATGTGAAGATAGGCGACCGGACCGAACTGCGGATCACGGCCTTCGATTCCTCAATCTACGGCAAGATCCATGGCAAGGTCGCGAGCATTTCGCCATCCTCCTTTCAGCGCGAAAACGGCGATTTTTATTTCAAGGCGGCGGTCAGCCTCGACGAGACCGAGCTTCCCGGCCACGCCAGGGTGACTCCGGGCATGGTCGTCTCCGCCGAAATCGTCATCGGCGCCAAGTCTTTTCTGCGTTACATCCTCAAGCCGATTTTCCGGATATCAGGCCCGGCCTTCAGCGAGCGATGAAATAGAATCAATGGGTTACCTCGTAGGCCGGCACCCTCAACCCCTAAAATTTTACCGAAATTGACAAGGTAAATTTGAAAATTGCCCTGATAAACTGGAGCATCGCAGGTTGCGGGCAGGTGAATCCATGGCAAAGGATATGGTTGAAGCTGAGCAAAGACGCTCCCGGCGTCGCGCTGTCGTTTTGATGGCTTCCATTTCACATTCCACGTTCAGTGAGGACCTGGTCTGCAAGGTTCGTGAAATCTCCCAGGATGGGGCGCGCTTGGAACTGCCGCGCGCCAGGGAACTGCCGCTGGCGTTTTTTCTGCGCCTCGATGGCGAAACCGCCCTTCGCCTGTGCACCACGGCCTGGCGCTCGGACACGCAGGTGGGAGTGGAATTCAGCCAGCAGATTCTCGAACGCAACGCAGAAAGCCGCAACGCGGTTCTGAA
>JAEUMI010000344.1 GCA_016792825.1 Hyphomicrobiales bacterium | reverse complement strand
GACGGTGACGCCGTTGTCGAGATAAAGATTCCACCGGCGCTGCCCGACCCGGGCAGCACCTCGTATTTTTGATGATAGGTGAGGAGAAACTTCCAGTTGGTTAACAAGTCCTGCGACTTCAAACTGCGCACCTTCGCCTGATACCAGGGGAAGGTCCGGCAATTTGCCGGGCGCCACGTTGCTCATGGCCGAACCCGAACGGTCGATCACGTAATAGGCGCCGGCGCGCTGCCACACGGCAAAGGGAACGCGTTCCTCCACCGAAATTTCAAGCTGGTTGGGAAATGACCGCTGTACCGTGGCAGTTGCCACCCAATCGAGGTTTTCCAGAAGCGCTTTGGCGTTTTCCGCATCAAAACCAATCAGGCTGCCGCCGGGCTTCACGCCCAGGGCCATGAGAACCATCTCCGGCTCCTGGTGGACCAGGCCGGTGATCCGGATGTCATCAGCCGCCCAGCCGATGAAGCTTGAGAGCTTTCCAGGCACTTTTGCCCAGGGGCTGCCGTCATAATTCAGATAGCCGCCCAGAATGACGCTGTGCAGAATGGTCATGCCAAGAAACAGCACGGCGCTTGCCCTCGCGGCAATGCGAACCTTCCTGCTCTGGCCGATATCCAGAAACTCGGCGCGCTGCCTACGACCCTGGGTCCGTGTCATCGGTTGATCGATGCGTCGTTGACCATCCATGTCACCAGCTCCTCATATGAATGTCCGGAATGCGCCGCAAGCTCGGGAACCAGCGAAGTTCCTGTCATTCCCGGCTGCGTATTGATTTCCAAAAGGATCAGCTCGCCTGCCGGCCCTTGCGTGTCGTCGTAGCGGAAATCGGCGCGGCTCACCCCGCGGCAGCCCAGAGCCCGATGGGCCTGAAGCGAATACTGCTGGCACTTCCGGTAAACATCCTTGGGAATGTCGGCCGGTAGGATGTGCTGGGAGCCGCCCGGAGAATACTTGGCGCGGTAATCGTAAAACCCAACCTTGGAGATGATGTCGATGACGCCAAGGGCGACGTCGCCCATTACGGCGCAGGTAAGCTCCCGCCCCGGAATAAACCGTTCGGCCATCACGTGTGAACCGAAAAGATTGCGCTGCTCGAGAATGATCGCGGCCGGGCCATTGGACTGTTCCGTGACAATGTGAACACCGACACTTGAGCCTTCATCGACGGGTTTCAGCACATAAGGCAGCGCCATGGGGTGCTGGGTGGCAGCCACTTCGATTTCAACCAGCAGGCTTTCCGCAACCGGAATGCCCGCTTCATGGAACAAGTGCTTCGACTTCTCCTTGTTCATCGCAAGTGACGAGGCCAGCACCCCGGAATGGGTGTAGGGAATCTGCAGTGTTTCCAAAAGCGCTGAGGCACAGCCGTCCTCGCCCCATTTCCCGTGGAGGGCGTTGAACGCCACATCGGGCCGCAAGTCCTGCAGGACGGAAAAAATCGTCTCTCGCTGCGCATCGATCGGCGTGACGTTAAATCCAGCGCGGCGCAGCGCCGCGGCACAGCCTTCTCCCGAGGAAAGGCTCACCTCGCGTTCAGCCGACCAGCCGCCCATCAACACGGCAACATGCGTGTCCTTGGGATTGCGCTTGATCATGTGGCACCTGCCGGAACGCCAATGCGCTTGATCTCCCAATCAAGCTCGACGCCGGAGCTTTCTTTCACGCGCTTCCGGATCGTTTCGCCAAGCTCCTCAATTTGCGTGGCAGTGGCCCCACCCTCGTTGATCAGGAAGTTGCAGTGAAGCTCCGATACCCTGGCAGGACCTATGGCAAAGCCCCGCAGGCCCGCCTGGTCAATCAGCTGCCACGACTTGCTGCCCGGCGGATTCTTGAAGGTTGAGCCGCCGGTGCGGCTCTTAATCGGCTGGGTTGCTTCGCGGCTGTCGGTAATCTTGTTCATCGCTGCCAGAATTTCATCCTGCTGTCCCGCGCGCCCCTGCAACAGGGCCTCGGTGAAAATCAAATCCTCCGCGGCACCGCAATGCCGGTAGGAATACTTCATGTCGGCGTTCGACAGCACGTGCACATTTCCCGACCGGTCCACCGCGCGTGCTTCAATGAGAACATCTTTGGTTTCGCCACCATAGGCCCCGCCATTCATCCGCAGCGCGCCGCCTATGGTGCCGGGGATACCTCTC
>JAEUMI010000338.1 GCA_016792825.1 Hyphomicrobiales bacterium | reverse complement strand
CCGAGCACGCCGAAGGAATGGGCCTCGTCGGCCAAAAGCTGGAAGCCGTGCTTCTTCTTCACTTCAACGAAATCCGCCAGCGGCGCCCGGTCGCCCAGCATGGAATAGATGCCTTCAACAACCACAAGCCGCCCGCCCTCTTCGCCTTCCGAGCGCGTCAGCCGCTTGTCCAGGTCCGTTGCGTCATTGTGCCGGAAGCGCACCAGCTTGGCGCCCGACAAGGTGCAACCATCGTAGATGGAAGAATGCGAATCCGCATCCAGGTAAATCGTGTCCTTCGGACCCGCGAGGCCCGACATCATGCCCAGGTTGGCCTGGTAGCCCGTGGTGAAGACAATGCAATGCTTGCGCTTCAGGAATTTGGCGAGCTCCGCCTCAAGCTCCTTGTGCAAGGCATAGCTGCCATTGGCGATGCGCGAGCCCGTTGTGCCCGTGCCGAATTCCGCCATGGCATCCTGCCCCGCCTTGACGCAGTCCGCGTCAAAGGTGATGCCCATGTAGTTGTTGGTGCCGGCAAGGATCGTCTCCCGGCCATTGATCATGGCCCGCGTCGGCGACAGGATCCTGTCATTGGTGAGGCCCACCGCGTTCACCCCCATCGCCATCATCCGGGCGTGGCGTTCGGCAATTCCTTTGTGCTTGTCCAGCAGATCAATCATGGCATCAGGCCTTCTTTACGCGGGCTTCAACGACAGCGGCGAGATCGCCGATGCTGTGCGTCTCCGACACGACATTCAGCGGGATCTCGATATCGAAATGGTCTTCGACTTCCATGACGAAATCCATCACCGCAACCGAGTCGATATTGAGGTCGGCGGAAATCTCAGTTTCAGGCGAAAGCACCTTGCCGGTGGTATTGAACGGTTCCAGCAATTTGCAGATCTGGTCGATGGTTTCCTGTGAGGCAGTCATGATCTCTCTTGCGTTGCAATTCTGCGCGCCCCGGGCCGCTCCGGCAACCACTGCGCCTTGCGGTACCAGTCCACGGTAGACTTGAAGCCCTGCGCGAAGTCAACCGGCTCCTTCAGAGGCCAGCCTTCGCCGCGCGCCACCCAATCGCCGAAATAGAGCTGCTGGATCTTGTCCGGCGAAACAAAAGGCAGCTTGCCCCTCAGTCTTGCAACGGCTTCAGCGCCCATGCCGACAGCCATCGCAACAGATTTGGGCAGAAAAATGGGCTTTATGCTCTTCTGTTCGCTGGCCGCGGCGATGTGCGCAAGATCTCTCCAGCCATAGCCCTGCCGCCGCCCGTCATCCAGTTCCACCACGCCGGCTCTGGCGGCTGTTGCTGCCTCGACGATGATGCGCGCCAGGTCATCCACATAGATGAGCGAGAAGCGTGACGTGCTGGTGCCTGGAATGACCGCCAGTGACTGGGTGAGCGAGCGCAGCAGCGGCAGGGTTCCCCGGTCGCCAGGCCCATAAACCGCGGGCGGTCGCAGGATGACGACTGACATCCGGTCGGTGAATGCTTCCACCGCGGCCTCTCCCGCGCGCTTGCTCGCCCCATATAGGGAAAGCTCCGGTTCCCGCGCCGCCAGCGAGGAAATATGCACGAAACGAGCAACGCCATTGCGCGCCGCCGCTTCTGCGACCGCCCGCGAACCCTGTTCATTGGCGGCAAAAAACTCATCGCGGCTGAGCGCGCCGATGACCCCGGCGATGTGAATGACGGCATCCGCACCCCGGGTGAGGTCATCAAGGGCGGCCAAGCTTTGCAAATCACCCTCAACCTGCCGCACGCTGGGATTCAGGCCGGCACGCGCAGGCTCACGCACCAGCGCTGAGAGGCGGCAGGACTCGGCCGCAAAGGCGGAAACCACGGCCCGGCCAACAAATCCCGTGGCTCCTGTGAGGGCGATTTTCAACGGCATGACAGGCTTCGTCTGTGTTTACTGGGCAGCGGCCAGAAAGTCAGCCGCTTGGAAAGCCCGTTGGGTAATTTCAACCAGTTCACCGGAAACATATTTCTGCTTGGCGCCGGCCCGCGACAGTTTCCCCGACGAAGTGAACGGCAGACTCTTCGGCGGCACCAGAACCACGGCGCATTCAACGCCCGCGCTGTGATGCACCACAGCGGACACTTCACGCCGCAGCTTTTCAATCTCGGCGTCCGTGGTCACCCGGCACTGCACCAGCACCACCACGTCATCGCAGCCATCATCGCCTTCAACCGCGAATGCCGCCACATCGCCAGACTTGAGGGGTTCAACCTGCTCGGCCGCCCACTCGATGTCCTGCGGCCAGATATTGCGGCCATTGTGCAGGATCAGGTCCTTGGCGCGGCCGGTGATGACGATCTCGCCATCCAGCATGTAGCCCATGTCGCCGGTGGCCAGAAATCCGTCCGCCGCGATCACCGCATCGGTCGCCCGTGCGTTGTGATAGTAGCCCGACATAAGGCTCGGACCCTTCACAAAAATGTGGCCGATCTTGCGGTCCCTGAGCACCGTGCCCATCTCATCGCGCACCACCATCTGATGGCCGGGCAACGGCTTGCCGCACACCACGAAGCTGCGCACCGCATCCTTGTCCGCCGTCTCCGGTGCCGGAACCGCCCGTCCCGAAAGCTTGAACATGTGCTTGTCGATCGTATCGATGCGAAGGGGCTGCGCTACGTCGCTGAAGGAAACCGCAAGGGTTGATTCCGCCATGCCGTAGCTCGGCATGAAGGCATTGTGATTGAAACCTGCTACCGACAGCGTGTCGCCGAAATTCTTGAGCACATCGGCGCGCACCATGTCGCCGCCAATGCCGGCCGCGCGCCAGTTGCTGAGGTCAAGCGTGACCGCTTCGCCGTTGATGCGCCGCGCCGCAAGGTCGTAGCCGAAGCTCGGCGAATAGGAAATCGTCGAGCGGTTTTCCGACATCAGCCGCAGCCACAAGGCGGGCCTGCGGGCAAATGAGGGCGTCGAGATGTAATCGACCGACACCTGCCCCATCATCGGCGCGAGGCAAAATCCAACGAGGCCCATGTCATGATAGAGCGGCAGCCAGGAAAATGCCCGGTCGCTTTTTGTAACCCGCAAGCCATCCCGCAGAATGCCGTGGGTATTTGCCATGATGGCTTTCTGCGTGATCAGAACCCCCTTGGGTTCCGAAGTGGAGCCGGAAGAATACTGGATATAGGCCACATCATCAGGCCCGAATGCCTCAAGCTTGGTGAGCGATTCCGGCAGCGCCTGCAGCGCCTCATGGGTCAGGACTTTTTCAACCCCGGCGCCGGCAGCGCCCGCCAGGATATGCCCTTCAAGATCCGACGACGTGACGACGGCACAGGCCGCGGCTGCGCGCAGCATGCCGGTGACCCGCTCCACATAGGCATCGCGCCCCCCGATATACATCGTGTAGGGCATCGGACAGGGAACCAGCCCCGCATACTGGCAGCCAAAAAACACCGCCATGAACTCCGGCCCGGTCTCGGCAATTACCGCCACCCGGTCACCGCGCTTCAGGCCGGCCGACACCAGCTTCCGCGCCGTGGCCAACGCCCGCCTGCGCAGCTCGGCGTAGGTCAACACGTCGCTCAAAACGCCCTTGGCGGAATAGAAGTTGAATCCCGTCAGCCCGCACGCCGCATAGTCAAGGCCCTCGGCAATGGTTTTGAATCCGGCAAGCTTCTGCTCCAGGTCGCGGTTGGCCCGTGGGGTCCTTGCAGGCCCGGCCGAAACCGCTACAGCCTCTTGTTTAGCTGCCTTCGCAGTCATTGTACGCGCACCTTTGGAAGTCTTCGTTGCATCTAGTGTTCCCGCGAATCCGAGCGAATCCGCTTAAGCCCCTGCCTTTGAGTAACAAGGGCAGTCAGGGAGGTGAAATCAAATGGTGTTTCAGATTGTAACGGTCGGATGAAAGCCTAAAACTTGAGCTTTCCCAATGAGATAGCAGCAACGACCAGGGCCAGGAAGCCAAGGATGAGGCCATTGAACCAGGCGTAAACCACAGCCCCGGTGGTATATCTTGCAGCAGGCTGGGAAACCGGCGCTGCCCGCACAATTTGCCGTTCGCGCGCAATCATCCGGTGCGCCAGGTAAGATCTCAGGTATGTCACCATTTCCGCCCGGTCCGTGGTTTCAAAGAGGGCTTCGCGGCCACCCTG
>JAEUMI010000309.1 GCA_016792825.1 Hyphomicrobiales bacterium | reverse complement strand
CCATCGGCGCAGTATGGCCTTGGCGAGATGTATTCCCTGGGCCTTGGTGTGTCTCGAGATGATCCGGAAGCGGCCAAATGGTTTGGGATGGCGGCCTCGAGCGACCATGCGCCTGCCCAATCGCGGCTGGGTGCGATGTATGACGTGGGCCGCGGCGTCCCGCAAAGCCTGTCCAAAGCGATGAAATGGTACCGGAAAGCTGCGCAGCAGGGTGACCTGCCAGCCCAGGTTTCGCTTGGGCTCATCTACGGCACTGGCCGCGGTGTTCCGCAGAACTACTTTCAGGCGGTAAAATGGTTCCGGCTTGCGTCTGAACAAGGCGATGCGCTGGCGCAATTCAATCTTGGGCTTATTTATGCCAGTGGCAATGATGTTGTGCCGGAAGACGATTTGGAGGCTCTGGTTTGGTTCATCCTTGCTGCGAAGGGAGGCAATCAGGAGGCGCGCAAGAACCAGGAAGCCTTTGCCAAACGAATGAGTCCGGAACAGGTGAAAAGGGCAGAAAAGCTGGCACAGGACTGGATGACCACGAAAGCAGAAGACAAGGTAGCCAAATGCTCCATGTCTGGGGCGATCGAATGCAAGTGAACAACAAAAATGCGGGCAAAAGCGCTTTCAGCTGCTGCAGATTCACGCCCTAGGCTTACCAGCCTCCGCCGCCACCGCCGCCGCCGCCGCCACCCGACGACCCGCCTCCACCGGAGAAGCCGCCGCCGGAACTTGAGCCAGATCCCGGTGCCCGCGAAGCTGAGGCCGCACTTGCAGCAAGGCCCGAACCCAGGCTTTCGGTGAAGCCGCCCATGTTACCGGAATTCCAGTTGCTCCCGGAATACCAGACAGGGGCCGCCGCACCCGCCAGGGCAGCGGCGGCGAGCACAGCCATGAACTTGGCATTCCACTCATTCTCGCAGTCAAGCGCCAGGGCATAGGGCAAGTAGCGTTCAAACAGCTCCGGGGTTTTTTCGGGCGGGTTCAGGATTTGCAAACGTTCTTCCTCGGCAGTTTTCATATACATCCGAAAACCTTCGAGCTGATCGAGCACCCTGCGCCCAGAAACCGTCGGGGCGCTCAGCAAGTTGTAAAATACAATGTTCATGATGCCGAGGCCAATTGCCGTGCCCACGAGCATTATGATGCCTGGCGACAGTGCTTCGGAGAAAATCGCCAGAACCGGGACTGCGATACCGGCGATACCAAAGGGAATCAAGAACAACAGGTTTGCGGCAGAGCTTATTTTGGTGAGCACGCCGCGGCTGCTGATGATGCCCCTGATGGAACCCCAGGCAATGGTGAGGATCACGCCCCACCAGATGCCGGACCAGCCCGCCGCGAAAAGCCCCACAAAGCCGTCACTTTCGGGAAGCAAAAATGCTGAGACCAGCAGGCCCGCGACCGAAAGTGCTGCCCCCGTCCAGAACCAGCCGATGTTGCGGACAAAAACCGAGCCTTCGTATTCCCGCGTCAGGGCGTTTTCCAGCGACTCCTTCATCATGGCAATCGCCACATGATTGGAATTTTCCAGTTCAGTAGTGCCGGAGGGCATGGCGCTGAACAGAGCGTTTTCCGCCGAGGTCAGCGGGGCGCCAGGCCCCGCCAGTTTGGTGATTTCAAATTCGTCGTCATTGTCGGCAATTCTCAAACGGCCTTTGACTGCGAGCCCAACCAGGGCCGCGGCGAAGGCCTTTTGATCAAAATCCTGCTTCCAGATGAATCTGGAACCGGCGGGGCCTAGCGCCGGCGGCGGGGCAAACAGGGGAATGATGGTTCCCGCTGGAGGATCGCGCCCAACCTTCGCCCAGGCGTAATAGAAAAACAGCCCAACACCGAGAAGCGTTGCCGCCAACCCCATCAAGCCGGCGTTGTCACGCAGGAACCAAGAATACCTCTCGGACTGGCTGGGAGGCGTGACTATGCCCTTTTGCCAGGCTACGGCCACGGTCATGCCCTCGGCGGGAGCAAAATTCCGCGTGGCAACGGCACGGTATTCATTGCCCGTGGCGCTGAACACCTTGAAGTCGCGGCCATTTTCGCCTTGATAACCCGTATAGGCTTCATGCTGGAGGATTGTCGCCCCTGGCGGCAGCCGCACGATTGCCGTTGTCGCCTCAATGGGAAATGGCCAGCCATTGCCGGTCACGTTCCAGTAAAGTTCATCATAGTCGTCGAAGAAGCCAAGCTGGCGGGTTGTGCGGTACTGTATCTCGTAGACATGAATGCCCGGCTCGAGAAAAACGTCAGCACTTCCAATGCGAATACGCTTGCCGTTGGAAAGGCCTTCGATGACATAGGGTTCGGCTTGCCGGTCACGCTTCACCGAGATCACTTCGAAGCCGACAACCACGCGCAGCCCATTCCGGTCGGTGTAGGTTGTTGGAAAATCGCGAAAAATTCCGCGCCGGATTTGCCGGTTTTCGGCATTCACCGAAATGGTTTCCGTTACATAAACGGAGCCATCGGCATTCACTTGCGCGGCACTGGTGAACTGCTCAATTCGCTCTTCCGCCTGAACCGCGGAGTGAAGGACTGCCAGCGCAAAGAGCGCAAAAAGGAAGGCGCGCATTGCTCCAAGCTATTTCTTGAAGTCGACTTTTGGGACTTCGCGGGCCGCCGCATCGCCGATCTCAAAAAACTCGGCGGTGGTGAACTTGAAGAAGCCGGCGACGAAGTTGCTGGGAAATGACTGGATCATCGTGTTGAGATTGCGTACGGCGCCATTGTAATAGCGGCGCGAAAGCTGGATTTCGTCTTCAACGCCGGCAAGCTTGTCCTGCAAATCGCGGAAATTGGCGTCGGCCTTCAACTCGGGGTAGGCTTCGGCAACGGCGAACAGTTTGCCCAGGGCGGCCGTCATGGCCTGCCCCACTACCGACTGCTCTCCCACCGAGCCGCCCGCAATGCTCCTGGCGCGCAGATCGGCGATGTCGCGAAACAGCTTATCCTCATGGGCGGCGTAGCCCTTGACCGTCTCGATGAGATTCGGAATGAGATCGGCGCGGCGGCGCAACTGCACGTCAATTCCGCTCCAGCCTTCGGCCACCAGGTTCTTGTTGCTGACAAGTGCGTTATAAGCATAAACCAAATAGCCTGCGATGGCGACGATGAGCGCTAAGAGACCATAGCCAAATGTCATTTCTGTTTCCCCTGAGTGGCCAAGGCACCTGTTATCGCAGTATTCGGGCCAGTTTGCCAGACAGGTTTTTTCTGCCATAAGGCTGCTCCGCCGGAATGGGAGAATACCGATGACAACGCACTTGCGGGTCCTACGCCCTGCCCCAAAAGTTTTTGCTTTCTACGATGGCCGGGTCGATGGCTACCGCTTTGCCGAGGGCGAGAACTGGGTAGATGACGGCGCGCTTTCGTTGGGCATTGCCAGTTATGCAATCGTCGATGGCGCGGATGCGCTTGTCTATGACACGCACGTGACAGTGCAACACGCCGCCTTCATCCGCAAAACGCTAGCCGATGCCGGCGTGAAAAATTTCACCGTGGTGCTCAGCCACTGGCATCTCGATCATGTGGCGGGAAGTGAGGCCTTTGACGATTGCAGGATCATTTCAAACAAGCGCACCTTGGATCATCTGAGCCGCCGCAAGGCCGCCATCGAAAGCGGCGAGTATTCCGGACCGCCGGTGATCAATCCACTTGTCCTGCCAACCCAGACTTTTGAAGGCCGCATGCAATTGCAGGTGGGCAAGCTCAGAGTCGAACTGCTTGAGGCCAACATCCACAGCGATGATGCAACGGTTCTGTGGCTCGCGCCGGAGCGGCTCCTGCTTGCCGGCGATACACTCGAGGATACGGTGACCTATGTGGGCGAACCGGAAAATTTCGACATCCACCTGGCCGAACTGGACCGACTCTGGGCATTGAGGCCGGAACGCATCCTGCCCAATCATGGCGATCCGGAAATCATTGCGCTTGGCGGCTATGAAAAGACCTTTATCCGCGCCAACCAGCAGTATATCCGCATGCTCAAGCGCTGCGTGAGCGAGCCGGAGCTGCGGACGAAACCCTTGCGGGACATCATCAGCGCGCCGCTGGAGGCGGGATGGGTCAATCTCTTCGCCCCCTATGAAGCCATCCACCGGCAGAACATTGAGGTGGTCCTAGCCGCAAAACTGAGCTAGGGCCGCGGCCTGGCAATATCAAGAAAACTCCTGATGAGATGCAGCTCCGACCGGGCGCGCAGGAAAAGCAGCCATTCCTCCATTTTCACAGGCCAGTCGCTGAACTCAAGAATGCGCAACCGGCCATCAGGAGAAATCTCGCCGCGGGACATGACGGCAACGCCAAGGCCCTGAGCCACGGATTCAATGACGGCTTCACGGCCTTCGACCTCAATCGTGTTCCGCGGGCTCAGATTGCGCTTCTGCAGCTCTTCCAGCAGCAATCTCCGCGTTGTGGAGCCTTCCTCACGCAGCACAAGCGGCGCGGCGATCAAAGCGGCGAGCGATACCCTGGGGCCCTTCAGCAATGCGCCCACCTTTGGCCCTACGACAACAAGCCTGTCTTCGCGCAGCTTGAAACTTCCGATGGACTCATTCTGGGGATGTTCGGCGGTTACAGCGATGTCAATTGCGAATGTCAGAAGCTTTGAAATCAACTCGGCGGAATTTCCGGCCACCAGCCTCATGGCGATGCGCGGGAACTCCTTCTTGAACCTGTTAATATGCTGCAACACATGAACGGCAGCATCAGCGCCAACCGTCAGATGTCCTTCTTCGAGGGTCTCCGCCCGCATGAGGAGTTCCGATGCCTGGGCCTCCGCCTCAAACAGGCGTTCGGTGATGGCATAGAGTTTGCGGCCAGTCTCAGTGAGCGTGACGCCTCTCGCGGCGCGCAAGAACAATTGAACGCCGTGCGCTTCCTCAAGTTTCCGCACGTGATCTGAAATTGCCGGTTGGGTCAGGGAGAGCCCGATGGCGGCCTTAGAGAAACCGCCTTCAAGGGCCACCGCATGGAACGCTTTGAGCTGGGCATATGTCATATCAGAATTTCCTATGGTTTGCATAAGAACATACGATTTGACTGATAATGGTCAATGCTTAATGTAGCAGCCTAATCTGGAGCCCCCGATGAACACCAAAACGCCGTCTTTCAAGCCATCCTTCCCCGGCCCCGAGGGCCAGGAAGACATGCCCTACCTGCTCACCCCCGGCCCGTTGACAACCTCGCGGACGGTAAAGCTCGCCATGCTGGCCGACTGGGGCTCGCGCGATGTGGAGTTCCGGAAAATCGTCAGCAATATCCGCAAGCGCATCCTGCAACTGGCCAATTGCGACGGGCGCTATGAATGCGTGATCATGCAGGGTTCCGGGACCTTCGCCATCGAGGCGGCGCTGGGCAGCCTGTGCCCGGACAAGCGGCGCAAAACCCTGGTGATCGCCAATGGCGCCTATGGCGACCGGGCGGCGCAAATCCTGGAACGCATCGGCAGGCCATTCCTGAAGATCGACAAGGGCGACAGCACGGTTCCCACGGTTGAAGAAGTCGTCACCATGCTCGATGCGGACAAGAGCATCAGCCATGTCTGGATGATCCATTGCGAAACCACCTCGGGTATCGTGAACCCCATCGAAGAGATCGGCCAGGCGGTCAAGTCGCATGACAAGGTCTTCATGGTGGATGCCATGTCCTCGTTCGGGGCCCTGCCCCTCCACATGGTGGAGCAGAACATTGACGTCATGGTTTCGTCCTCGAACAAATGCCTCGAAGGAGTTCCAGGCTTTTCCTATGTGGTGGTGAAACGCGACCTGCTGGAAGCTTCGGCGGGCGCCTGCCACTCAGTCGTGCTTGACCTGTTCGACCAGTGGCGCGGCCTTGAGAATAATGGGCAGTTCCGCTTCACGCCGCCCACCCATGCGCTCGTCGCCTTTGACCAGGCCCTTAAGGAGCATGAGCAGCAAGGCGGCGTGGAAGGGCGCGGATCGCGTTATGGCCGCAACGCCAAGGCCCTTGTCGCCGGCATGACGGAAATGGGATTTTCACCATTACTGCAGGAAGGTTTGGCCGGGCCGATCATCCAGACCTTTCTCACCCCGCGCGACCCCAATTTTCATTTTGAGCAGTTTTACGAGGCGCTGCGGGTCCGTGGCTTCACAATCTATCCGGGAAAGCTGACCAAGCGCCCAAGTTTCCGCATCGGGACCATCGGGCAAATTGACGAGCGCGTCATTGCCGCCGCGCTTCAGGCGATCCGCGATGTCGTCAGTGAAATGGGGGTGAAGGATCTCACTCCGCTTGAAAGTTAAATGATGCCCGACACAAAGATGAAGTCAGCCAGCAAAACCGTTTCAGTGAACGGACGTGACTATCACTGGCCAAAAGCCCCTCTCGTGGTCATTTGCTGCGATGGTAGCGAACCAGACTACATGGAAATGGCCATGGCCGAGGGCCTGATGCCGAATCTCAAGAAAATGATTGCCAGCGGCGAAAACACCCGCGGACTTTGCGTCATTCCAAGTTTCACCAATCCCAATAATCTTTCGATCGTGACCGGGGCGCCGCCTTCGGTTCACGGAATCTGTGGAAACTATCTCATCGATCCCGTGACAGGGCTCGAGACGATGATGAATGACCCGAAATGGCTGCGGGCTCCCACCATCTTCGAAAGATTCCAGAAGGCCGGAGCCAAGATCGTCATGGTCACGGCCAAGGACAAGTTGCGCCTGCTCCTTGGCAAGGGCCTGGTTTTTGACGGAACCGCCGTTGCCTTTTCTTCAGAACATGCCGACAAGGCGACCCAGAAGGACAATGGCATTGAAGGCGTTTGCGACATGGTCGGAATGGCCGTGCCGGAGGTCTATTCGGCGGAGCTTTCGGAATTCGTGTTTGCGGCGGGTGTGAAGCTCATGGCTTCGATGAGGCCGGACCTCATGTACCTCTCGACGACGGACTATGTGCAGCACAAGTATGCGCCGGGCTCGAAGGGCGCAAACAGCTTCTACAAGATGATGGATGGCTATCTCGGGCAGCTTGACGCGCAAGGAGCTATCGTCGTGATCGTGGCCGATCATGGCATGAAGGCCAAGCATCTGCCCAGCGGCGAACCCGATGTGATTTACCTGCAGGACGCCATGGACAAGAGCTTTGGCGCGGGGGCTACAAAAGTCATCCTGCCCATTACCGATCCATACGTGCAGCACCACGGGGCGCTGGGCTCATTTGCAACGGTCTATGTAAAGAGAATTTCAGTTGCAGACGCTTCAGCGTTCATTGCCAAGCAACCCGGCATTGATGTGGTCCTTGACCGGGCCCAGGGCTGTGCCCGCTTCGAGCTGCCGGAAGACCGGATGGGCGACATCATCGTTGTTTCAGGCGGGAGCACGGGATCGAAAGTGATCGGGACCAGCCGTGCGCGGCACGACCTTTCAGGACTGAATGAGCCGCTGCGTTCCCATGGCGGCCTCACGGAGCAAACCATTCCGGTCATCGTGAACCGCAAGACCCAGAACCTGCCGAAGAACTTGCGCAATTTCGACGCCTTTTTCATCGGCTGCAACTGTATCATCGAGGCCTGACATGACCCGCACCGTGATCACCGAAAGCATGCGTATC
This sequence comes from Hyphomicrobiales bacterium, assembly GCA_016792825.1. Taxonomy (GTDB): domain Bacteria; phylum Pseudomonadota; class Alphaproteobacteria; order Rhizobiales; family Aestuariivirgaceae; genus Aestuariivirga. The sequence continues at coordinate 8,037 of JAEUMI010000309.1, read as the reverse complement.
GGCGGCAAGAAAGTTTCTGCCGATGGCGTCGTGCCGGTTCATTATCCCTTCACCAATGAGATCATCGGCACGGTCCCGGCTGGCCGGGCCGAACATGCGGCGCGGGCCTTTGAAATTGCCGCGGGCTTCAAGGCAAAGCTCACGCGCTATGAACGCCAGCAGATTCTGTTCAAGACGGCGGATCTCATTCGCCAGCGCCGCGATTCCCTTGCTCAAGTGCTCACGCTTGAGCTCGGCATCTCAATGAAGGATTCGGTCTACGAATGCGGCCGCGCCTATGATGTGTTCTCGCTGGCGGCCCAGCTTTGCATTCTCGATGACGGGCAGATCTTTTCCTGTGACCTCACGCCGCAAGGCAAATCGCGCAAGATATTCACCAAGCGCGATCCCGTCGGGGTGATCTCGGCCATCACGCCGTTCAACCATCCGCTCAACATGGTATCGCACAAGATCGCGCCAGCCATTGCCACGAATAACTGCGTGGTCTGCAAGCCTACGGAGCTCACGCCGCTCACGGCGCTGGCACTTGCCGATATTCTCTATGACGCGGGCCTGCCGCCGGAAATGTTCCAGGTGGTCACCGGCTGGCCCGATGACATCGGCGATGAAATGGTGACCAATCCCCATGTCGCGGTCATTACCTTTACCGGCGGGGTGCGGGTAGGAAAACTCATTGCAGCAAAGGCAGGCTACAAGCGGGCGGCCCTTGAACTGGGCGGCAATGATCCGCTGATTGTCCTGAACGACCTGAGCGACAGCGATCTCGACAAGGCGGCGGAGCTTGCCGTTGCCGGGTCCACCAAGAATTCGGGCCAGCGCTGCACGGCAGTCAAGCGCATCCTGGTTCAGAACCGGATTGCTGACAAGTTCGTGGCCCTGGTCCTGGAGAAAGCCAAGAAGATCAAGTTTGGCGATCCCATGGACCCCGCCACGGATCTGGGCTGCGTAGTGCATGAGGAAGCGGCCAAGGTATTTGAGGCCCGGGTTCACAAGGCCGCCGAGCTAGGGGCTAAAATCCTCTACAACCCAGGGCGCCAGGGAGCGGTGCTTCCGCCCATCACGGTGGACTTCGTGCCGCACACGTCCGAGCTGGTTTTCGAGGAGACCTTCGGCCCCATCATCCCCATCGTCCGGGTTCCGGACGATGATGCGGAGGTGATCCGCATTTCAAATTCCACGCCCTTCGGGCTTTCCTCGGGCGTTTGCACCAATGATCTGGCGCGGATTACCCGTTTCATCGAGGGCCTGAACGTGGGTACGGTTAATATCTGGGAAGTGCCGGGTTACCGTATTGAGATGTCGCCCTTTGGCGGGATCAAAGACTCAGGTAATGGTGTGAAGGAAGGGGTTATGGAAGCCATGAAGTTCTTCACCAACGTGAAGACATGGTCTTTGCCATGGCCAAGTTGAACGGCATTGAATCCAGGCACGCTCGTTATCATCAATCTGCTCGGTGGCGTCGCCCTTCTCCTCTGGGGGGTGCGCATGGTGCGCACCGGAGTGCTGCGGGCCTGGGGCGACCGTCTCAAGCATTTCATTGAGGTCCGCCTGGGCAACCGCGGCTCGGCATTCCTTGCCGGGGCGATGGCAACCGCCATATTGGGGAGCGGCACGGCAACAACACTGATCGTGGCGGGCATTGCCGCCAGCGGGGCCATTGGCACTGCCCTGGGCCTGGCGGTGCTGCTTGGGGCCGACGTGGGCTCCGCCATTGTTTCGGCCCTTTTCGCCTCGGGCAGCTCGTTTGCGCTCTGGGCCTCGCCCATCCTGATCTTTGCCGGCTACGTCACCTTCAGCGCCACGCGCGAATTCCGGCCGCACAATATCGGGCGCATCATGATCGGCCTTGGGCTGATGTTGATGTCCCTGAAACTCATCTCGGAAGCTACCGTGCCGCTGCGCGAAGCCAGCCTGTTCCATGCGGTGCTGACGGCCATCGGGCATGAACCCCTGCTCGCCTTCATAACCGGAGCAGTCCTCGCCTGGGCCTTTCACTCGACCCTGGCCGTGATCCTGCTGATCGCCTCATTCGTGGCCAATGGCAGCCTCGAGCTTGGCGGGGCACTGGCTTTCATTCTTGGCCTCAATCTGGGCGGCGGGCTCCCCGCCATATCGTCCACGCTGGCCTTGCCGCCGGCGGGCCGCAGGCTTCCTGTTGCCAACCTAGCGTGCCGGAGCATCGCCGCCCTTATTGGCCTCGCGTTCATCCAACGCATCACCGGATGGGCGGCGCTACTTCCATTTGATGCGGTCACCGTGGCCCTTGCCTTTCACGCCGCACTCAACCTGGTTATCGGGCTGTTCTTCCTGCCGCTCACCAAACTGGTGGAAAATCAGGTTATCAAGCTGGTGCCCGATGTGAAGCTTGATGCGGACCAGCTCGCGGCGCCACGTTATCTCGACGGCAAATCCCTGGGCTCTCCTTCGATTGCACTGTCAAACGCGCTGATGGAAACCGTGCGCATGAGCGAGGTGCTCAACCGCATGTTTGAAACGGCCTTATCAGCACTGCGCCTGAACAGGACGGAGACCCTCAAGCTGCTCAAGGCGCTGGATGAAAGGCTCAATACGTTTCAGAATGCCATCCAGTCCTATCTGGTCGATCTCACGCAGACCCAGCTTTCCTCGGAAGAAGCGAGGCGGGCCCTGGAAATCACCCTCTATGTCAGCAACCTCGAACATGCAGGCGACATCATCCATCTCAACCTGGCGGACCGGATCAAGGCGAAAGCCAAGGAAACCATCGAATTCAGCATAGAGGAACAGGCGGCCCTGGATGATCTCTGCCTGATCATCCATGACAACATAAGGCTCGCCACGGGGGTGCTGAGTTCCGCCGATCTCGAGGGGGCCAAACGGCTGATCGCGCAAAAGGATGCCTTCCGCAAGCTTGAGAATGCGGTGCTGGACCAGCATTTCAAGAGCGACAAGCAGACCAAACGCGGGGCACTGCGGCGCAGCGCGCTTTACGTCGACATGATCCGCGACCTGCACCGGATCAATTCGCACATTGTTTCGGCGGGCTACCCGATTGTCGAGGCGGCGGGATTGCTGCGCGGCTCGCGTTTGAGAAATGAAGCGAAGAAGACCTGATGAAATTCATCCATATCACTGACCTTCATCTCGTGCCCCCCGGCCATAGGCTCTGGGGTCTTGACCCCTTCTCGCGCCTGGACCAGTGCCTTGCTGATATCATGAAGTATCATGGAGATGCGAAGTTTTGTGCCATATCGGGAGATCTCACCGAGCGGGGCGAAGCCGAAAGCTACCGGGCCCTGCAGGAGCGCCTGGAGAAACTCCAGCTTCCGGTTCATCTGATGCTTGGCAATCACGATGACCGCGCAAACTTCCTGAGGGTCTTCAATGGCCCCCTTGAAGGCGGCTTCGTGCAACACAGACTAATCCTGGACGGACAGCATTTCTTGTTCCTTGACACCCTGAAAGGCGGCCCTTCTTCCGCTGGTCTCTATGATGGACCGCGGCGTTCATGGCTAAGGGACGCATTGGCCACAGCAAACGGCGCGCCGGTCTACATTTTCATGCACCACCCACCGTTCAAGATTCACCATCCCTTGATGGATTTGATCCCGCTTGAAGATGGCGATGGCTTTGGCGACCTCCTAGCGGGCCATAATGTGCGCCACCTCTTTTTCGGCCACGCGCACCGGATCATCAGCGGCCAGTGGCGCGGCATTTCCTATTCAGCCCTGCCCGGCCTCAATCATCAATTGCCCCTGGTTGATGGCTCGGTTCCCACGATCTATAGCGATGAACCGGCGATGTATTCGGTTGTGTATCTGAATGGTGATCAGATCACGGTTCATTCCGATGCCTTTATGAACCGTGCGCCGGCGCAGATGGCGCGCGATGCCGAACGCGGCGGCTGGAGCTAAAGTTCCGACTTCTGGTATTTGGCATTGTCCAGCCATTGCGGATTGAGATCCACACCCCAGCCCGGACCTTCCGGAATTTGAACTTTGCCATCGCGGGCGACAAGCGCCGGCCGGTAAAAGTCTTCCTGCCAGGGATAGTAGTCGTTGCCCTCAATGGAAAACTCGACATAGGGCCCCGCGTTGGAAATGGCTCCCATCATGTGCAGGGTGAATACGGTGACCATCGACATGTTGGCGGCATGGGGTGTTACGGGAAGTCCCGCCTTATTAGCCATTTCCACCACCTTCAAGGTCCGTGAAAGGCCGCCGAGATAGCAGATGTCGGGCTGGGCAACGTCAACACAGCGCATCTCCATGGCAAATTTCCACAGGGCGAGGTCGCAATCCTGTTCACCGCCGGTCACATCCAGCGACAGCGCATCGGTCACCTGCTTGGTCCAGTCATATTCCCAGTAGGGGCACGGTTCCTCAAAATGCACAACGCCGTGCTGTTCCAAAAACTTGCCGATCTCGATGGCCTTCTTCGGCGTGTAGCTGCTGTTGGCGTCCACCAGCAAGGTGGCGCTGTCGCCCAAGGCCTTGCGGACCATGGGGACTATGGCGTCGGTGCGCCCGGGCCACTCGTCCTCGTCATGGCCGCATTCCTTGCCGACGCGGAATTTGAAAGCAGTGTAACCGTGCGTGTCGCGCAGGCGCGAGAGGCGCTCGGCTTCCGCTTCGGGGGTGATTTCGCCGCGCTTCATGCTTGAGGCATATACCGGAAAGGGCCGCGGCTTGCCGCCCAGCAACTCGCACACGCTTTTCTTTTCAAGTTTACCGCGCAGGTCCCAAAGGGCGGTATCAAGCCCAGTGATGGCGCGCATGAGATAGGAACCGGGGAATTTATGCTCGCGCTCGGGGATCAGCGCGACAAGCGCATCGATGTCGAGCGCCTCAGCGCCGAGGCTCCACTTTGCAACCTGCCGGTGGAATATGTCGCAGGTGATGTCAGCGTTATAGGTCGAAACCTGGCCCCAGCCCTGGCTTCCGTCGTCAGTGGTGACCCGCACAAAGCCAATATACTGGTTGCAGAAGGTCTCAAGACTCTTGATTTTCACGCCAGCTCCGCATTCGCACCGATGACCTCGCTGCGCTCGGCCAGACGGGCCCGTTCCTGCATACGCTGGGCGGCCGCTTCTTCCCGGCGCTTGGCGACCTCATAGAAGATGGCACCGATAAGTGACAGTCCGATGATGACTACAGCCAGCGCCGAAAGCGCCGGCGTGGTTCCCTGGCGCACTTCGCCGGCCAGGACCGTGACCAGGGTCTTGTCGGCCAGAATGGCAAAGGTCGTGGTGTTGTAGTTTTCGAACGAGGACAGGAAGGCAATCACGGCAGCAGAAATCAAGGCGGGCTTCAGGAACGGCAGCAGGATATGCCAGAAGACCTGCGGGAAGCTGGCGCCGAGGTCAAGGGCTGCCTCTTCCTGGGAGCGATCGAAGCGCTGCAGGCGGGCCATGATAATCAACAGGCAATAGGCGGCAACGAAGCTGGCCTGGCCGAAAATCGCCAGGATGATGCCCTTGTAGAAATAGGCCTTGGTGAAATCGGTAACGCCCATCACGTCTTTCCAGAAAATCACCGTGGAAATACCGATGATGACGCCGGGGGTGAGCACGGGAGAAACCGTCACGAGATAGAATATGCTGCGGGCGCGGTGATATATTTGGCCCATCATGATAGCCGCCGCCAACCCTACGGGAACCGAAATGGCGACTACGCCCAGGCCAATGATAATCGAATTCTTGATGCCATCCATCATCGAGCGGTGGTTCCAGAGCTTCACGAACCAATCGAGCGTGAAGGCCTCAAACGGATAGGCTTGGGGATAACCCGGCGTGTTGAATGCCGTGATGCTCATCACGATCAGTGGGCCGAACAGATAGGCGAAGAAGAGGAAAATATAAAATCCAATCATCCCCCGCATGATAAGTCTGGAATTCATCGGATGGTCTCCCCAAGGCTGACTTTGAACAGCTTGAGAATGGCCAACACGAAGATAATGCAGGCGGTCAGCAGGATGAATGCGTAAGCAGCACCGCGCGGCCAATTGAAAGCCTGGAAGAAGAAGTCATAGACAATGGAGGTGAACCACAGGGTGCTTGGCCCGCCCAGGAACTGGGGCGCTGCCAAAGAACCGGCCGAGAGCATGAACACCATGGTGCAGCCGGAGGCGATGCCCGGCTTGGCATAGGGGATGACAACGTCCCGGTGGATTTTCCACCATGGGGCGCCAAGATCGCGTGCAGCTTCAATCTGGTTCTTGTCCAGGCTTTCGATGGCGTTATAGAGCGGAAAAACCATGATGAGCAGATAGGCATAGGACAGGCCGATATAGAGGCCGGAGTTGCTGCCGAGGAAATCAATCGGTGTGTCGATGATGCCGATGCCCATGAGCGTCTGGTTGATCAGACCCTTGGATGCCAGCAGCAGCCGCAGCGAAAAGGCGCGCAGGATTTCATTCACCCAATAGGGCACAATGAGGCAGAGCATCAGCAGGCGCACCTTCTGGATGGTGCCTGCCTGGGCCATGTAATAGGCGAGCGGGTAGCAAATGGCGAAATTGACAGCCGTGACAAACACCGACGTCAGAATGGAGAAAAAGAACGCCCGCATGTGGAGCGTGTTCCAGTTGCCACTCGACGGCTCAACGAAGAAGGACTTGTACTGCTGGATCGTGAGGAAATCCTCGGGCCCGCCACGTTTCATGGGCGGCAGCCTGGGGTGGAAGCTTTCCTGCACCATGTAAAGATAAGGCATTACCACCAGAAACAGCATCCAGAAGGTCACCAGGGCTATGAACACGATGCTAAGCACCGTGCCATTGCGCTGGAAGAAGCTCTTGTGGGTGGGATCATGGGCAAGCTTTGCTTCCTGGCGTGACATCAGCCAGAATGCGGCGATCACCGCCAGGGGAAGCAGAAAGACGACGAACCTACTCACGGGCCATCTTCCCTTCCGGCAGAACTATGGCATAGCCCGGATCGTAATTCACGGTCGCCTTGGCACCTCTTGCCGGGATTTCCGCCCCGCCGTGGCGGCCTACGGTCACTGAAAGGTCCTTCTTGCCGGCGCCTTTCATGAAAATGTGGCTGACATTGCCTTCGAACGCCACATTGAGGACCTGCGTGGTGATCGTGGCATCGGCGGCGCCCTTGCCAAGAGAAATGGATTCGGGACGGACAAAAAGGATGGCGTTGTCGCCCACTTTCAATCCATGCGGGTTGGCGCCCCGCAATTCCCCGAAGGGCGTCTTCAGCACGGCGCCGGTCTTGCCAGCCTTGGTCACACGCCCAGGCAAGGGATTGTTTTCACCAACAAAGGAGGCCACGAAAGATGTGGCGGGCGAATCATAGATGGTCTTGCCGTCGGCGATCTGCAGAATTTCACCATCGCTCATCACGGCCACGCGGTCCGACATGGTCAGAGCCTCGCCCTGGTCATGGGTGATGTAGATGAATGTGATGCCGACGCGCTTCTGGATTTCCCGCAACTCATTGCGCATATGCTGGCGCAGTTTCAGGTCAAGGGCGGAAAGCGGCTCATCGAGCAGCAGGACCTTGGGTTCAACTGCAAGGGCCCGGGCTATGGCCACGCGCTGTTTCTGGCCGCCGGACAATTCACTGACCAGTTTCTTGCCCTGGTCCGGCAGGGCAATAAGCTCAAGTAGTTCGTCGGCGCGCTTCATCCGCGCCGCCTTGTCGACGCCGCGCACGCGCAGGCCATAGGTGATGTTTTCCGATACGGTCATGAGCGGGAAAAGCGCCAGGTTCTGAAATATCAACGCGGTGGGGCGCTTGTTGGGGCCAATGCCCGCCATGTCCTCGCCGCCAATGCGCACCACGCCCGAAGACGGATCAAGAAACCCCGAGACCGTGCGCAGGATCGTTGTCTTGCCGCAGCCGGAGGGACCCAGGAACGAAAAGAACTCCCCGCCCTTGATATCCAGCGCTGCGTCCTTCACCGCAATGAAGTTGCCAAATTTTACCGTAATATGGTCAAGCTCAACACCTGAACTCATCGCGCCAATATCCCCTGTGCCTCATGCAGGCTCTTTCGTCCCGCTTTCCCTCAGTGTCCACCGAACTGCCCCTGAGTTCAAGTG
>JAEUMI010000225.1 GCA_016792825.1 Hyphomicrobiales bacterium | reverse complement strand
AGGCCTTTGCGGGCGTCGATCAGCGCCAGGTCCTGCGGAGTTGAGACAATCACGGCACCTGACAATGGTGTCTGCTGGGCGAGCGTCAGTTGGGCATCGCCGGTGCCGGGCGGCATGTCGACGATCATGACATCGGTTTCGCCCCAGGACACTTCGCGCAGAAGCTGGGTCAGGGCCGACATCACCATCGGCCCGCGCCAGATCATGGGCGTTGCCTCGTCAACCAGGAAGCCGATGGAGGCCACCTCGATGCCGTAGCGTGTCATGGGTTTCATGCGCTTGCCTTCGGCGTCGCTCACCTCGGGCTTGCCGGTGAGGCCAAAAAGCTTGGGCATGGAGGGGCCATAAACATCGGCATCAAGAACCGCCACCTTCAGGCCCAGGGCGTGCAGCCCTAAGGCCAGGTTAATGGCGGTGGTGGATTTGCCGACACCTCCCTTGCCTGAGGCCACCGCCACGAGATGCTTAACGCCGGGAACGCCCTGGCGCAGCTGCTGGGATGAACTTACCTTTGGCCCCGCGGTCCGGGCCGGCTGCTGCTCGGCGGTGAGCGCCACCAACGCCTTGTTAACCCCGGGAAGCTCGCTCACCCGTTTTTCCACGACGGCGCGGAGCGCCTCCATGGACTTCATGTGCTGCGGTTCGGCATTCAGGGCAAACATGACCTTGCCTTCAAAAATGGCAATCTCGGAGACAAGGCCGGCGCTCACAATGTTGCCGCGGCCATCGGGGGCGGCAATGCGCTTGAGTGCCGCGAGCACCATTTCTTTCGTAATATCAGTCATCATTCACCTATCCTGGGGCCCGCTTAGACCCAAAGGCCCCAGCCCCGCAAGCGGCGTTAGAAAGGCCTTAAGCATATCGCTCAAATTTTACCGGTCATGCAAAGCCGCTCTTAGGGTGCCGCGTGATAGGGTCTGCGGCATGAGCATTGAAAGCAACGAGGAAGCCATTCCCGGCCGCGGCAATTTTTACAGTGCCGAGCCCGACCCTGCCGCGCCCAAAAAGCGCTCCACCTTCGAAGATGACGCGCTCTGGGACCGCACCGCCGAAGAGCCGTGGAAGCTCGAACTGCTGACCATTTTCCTGCGCAACCAGTTGCGCGTCGCCCCGGCCATGCCGCTGCTCACCTTCATGCTGGCGTTCACCAGCCTGATGTGGGTGCCGCCGGTCACCGCCATGTTCTGGCTGGCCGCGACGCTCGCCAGCCAGGCCGTGCAGATCTATCTTTGCGCAAATTTCTTCCAAACGGAACGCTCCGAGAGCAAGCAGTACGACTGGATCGGCATGATGGCTGCTTCGGAACTGGTGCACGGCGTGTGCTGGGGGCTGCCGCTCTTCCTGTTCTGGGAGGGCGCCAACAGCCTGCAGGCCATCTACCTGGTTTCCTTCATTATGGCGATCATCGCGGTGCGCCTGCTTGTGGTCAATAATTTCACGCCGGTCCTGGTGGCCGGCACCGGGGTCATGAGCGTTGCCCTTGCCATCCGCTGCGCCATCCAGGCCGAGCCGGTTTTCATCGCGCTTGCCGGACTTATCATCGTGCTCGAGGTGTTCTTCCTTTTCATCGCCCGGCAACTGGCCGATACGGCGCGCGACATGGTCAAGTTCAAGTCGCAGAAGGACACGCTGATCGAAGAGCTCAAGCTTGAACGCGACCGGGCCGAGGCGGAAAAGGTCAATGCCGAGGAAGCCAACAAGGCGAAATCCATTTTCCTCGCCACCATGAGCCATGAACTGCGCACCCCGCTGAACGCCATCATGGGATTTTCCGAAATCCTCAAACGCGAGCTGTTTGGCCCCCTCTCGGTCCCTGCCTACAAGGATTATGCCGGCGACATCCATCACTCCGGCGGCTATCTCCTCGACCTTATCAACGACATCCTCGACCTGTCGCGCATCGAGGCGGGACGGCGCGAAATCCAGGAAGAACCGTTCGACCTCCTGGCCTGCGTGAAATCCGCCCAGGCCCTGCTCAATGGCAAGGCCAGCGAGAAATCGGTCGCCGTCAAGGTTGAAATCACGCCATCGCTGCCGAAGCTGATGGGCGACTTGCGCGGCGTCAACCAGATCCTGATCAACCTTCTGACCAATGCCATCAAGTTTACCCCCGCCGGCGGCCAGGTTGTAGTCTCGGCGGCGCGCAATGCCTCAGGCGGCATGGTCCTGTCGGTCAAGGACAATGGTCCCGGCATTCCGGCCCACGAGGTCCAGTCGGTGCTCAATTCATTCTCGCGCGGCTCGCTCGCCACGAAGGGCGCCGTGGACGGGGCAGGCCTCGGCCTGTCCATCGTGAAGGGCCTGATGGACCTGCATGGCGGCGACGTCAGCATCGTGAGCGAGGTGGGCAAGGGCACCGAGGTTCTGATCACCTTCCCGGCCCACCGTGTACTCACGGGGCCGCGCGGCGAAATCATCGCGGCGCCAAATGTCCAATCGGAAAGCCAGCGCAAGCTGATCGCAATCACCGGATAGGTTTCGCCTGAAAACAGTACCGCAGGCCGATCTGGCATGCTAGCCAGCCGCCATGTCGTCCTTTGATGTCATCATTATCGGCGCCGGTGCGGCGGGCCTCATGTGCGCCATCTCGGCCGGGTCGCGGGGCAAGCGGGTTCTGCTGCTCGACCATAATGCCCAAGCCGGCGCCAAGATCCTGATCTCCGGAGGCGGGCGCTGCAACTTCACCAACACCGGCACCTCGCCGGAAAATTTCCTCTCAAAGAATCCGCATTTCTGCCGCAGCGCGCTCAGCCGTTATACGCCAGCGGATTTTCTAGCGCTCATGGCCAGGCACAACATCGCGTGGCACGAAAAAACCCTGGGCCAGCTTTTCTGTGATGGTTCGGCCCGGCAGGTCGTGGCCATGCTGCTGGCGGAATGCGCCGCAGCGGGCGTTGTGGTGAAGCTCGCCACGAAAGTCACCGAAATCCGCAAGTCCGATGGCTTCATCGTGGATACAGCAACCGAGACCTTCACGGCTCCGGCCCTTGTCCTGGCCACCGGGGGGCTCTCCATTCCCAAAATGGGGGCAACCGGATTTTCCTACGATGTGGCCAAAAGATTTGGCCTCAAGGTGATCACGCCGCGGCCGGCTCTGGTCCCCTTGAAGGCCCAACCGGATGAGCTGGAGTTTTACAAGGGTCTATCCGGCGTTTCACTTCCGGCTATTGCAACGTGCGGCGCGGCGTCGTTCCGGGAAAACATTCTCTTCACCCACCGCGGCCTTTCCGGTCCGGCCATCCTGCAGATTTCATCCTACTGGCGCGAGGGCCAATCGATCCACCTTGACCTTGCGCCCGGCATCGATGCTCTCACCTTTCTCAAGGAACGACGGCATGCGCGGCCCAATGCTGAGCTCAAGACTATTCTGGCCGAACTCCTGCCGCAGCGGCTGGCTCAGGCCATGGCGCCCGGCGATTTGAACCAGCTTGCAGCCCTGCTCAAAAACTGGACAATGACGCCTGAGACGTCCGAAGGCTTCGCCAAGGCGGAGGTCACAGCCGGGGG
>JAEUMI010000211.1 GCA_016792825.1 Hyphomicrobiales bacterium | reverse complement strand
TAGCGCCCTACACCATTGAGGAAGCCTATGAGGTCCAGGACGCCATCACGCGCGGCAACCGTGCCGACCTGTGCGAGGAACTGGGCGATCTGCTGTTGCAAAGTGTCTACCACGCGCAGCTGGCCGCCGAGGAACGCGCATTCTCGTTTGACGACGTGCTGGAGGCGATCAACACCAAGATGGTGCGGCGGCATCCACATGTGTTTGGCGATGAGGCGGCAAAGTCCGCCACGCTTGCCAAGGGCTTCTGGGAGGACATGAAGGCCAAGGAACGGGCCAAGGCGCCGCCCGAGGGATTGCTGGCCGGGGTGCCGCTGGCCCTGCCCGGTTTGACCCGCGCCCTGAAGCTGCAGGCCAAGGCGGCCAGGGTGGGCTTTGACTGGCCCAGCGTTGAAAATGTCTATGACAAGATATCCGAAGAGATTGCCGAATTCCGCGCGGCGCCGGAAACCGAGAAGGCCGCCGAGTTCGGCGACCTGCTGTTCGCGCTTGCCAATGTGGCGCGGCACCTGGGGATTGACCCCGAAGAGGCGCTGCGGTCCACGAATGCAAAATTCGCGCGGCGCTTCCGGCACATTGAGCTTGAGCTGGAAAAGCGCGGCAAGAGCCCCCAGGATTCGAACCTGGAAGAAATGGACGCGCTATGGGACGCGGCCAAGGACTTCGAGAAACATCTGGGCTAGGCTTTGGCCTTCATGGCTTTGCCGAATTTTGACTGGGCCTGCCCCGCTGTATCGGCATCAAACCTGACGGACAATTTGGTGCGGCCATCGGCATAAGCCTTGCGTGCAAGGACTTCGCCGCGCTGATGCAGCCAGGCCATGCCCTTGCCGTCCGCGGCATCGATCATGATTTCATAGACGGTGCTTTTCTTCGCCAGGCGCCTTTCAATCTTTTCCAGAAGCTCGTCAATGCCCTGACCATCGAGGGATGACAGCAGAACGCAATCATCGCGGCGCTGGGCCTGGGCTTCGCGGGTTGCCAGCGCGTGCGGATCGAGGAGATCGGCCTTGTTCCAGACTTCGATGATCTGGCTGCGGCGGTCCTCGTGGATGCCTAGTTCTTCCAAGACCAAATTCACATCATGGCTTTGGGCCTCGGTTTCATCGTGGCTGACGTCGCGCACGTGCAGGATGATATCGGCAGCGAGCACCTCCTCCAGCGTGGCGCGGAACGAGGCGATCAGCGTGGTGGGCAGTTCAGAAATAAAACCTACCGTATCGGACAGGATAATGGTGCGGCCACTTGGCAGCGTCAGATTTCGCATGGTGGGGTCAAGGGTTGCGAAGAGCAAATCCTTGGCCAGCACATTTGCCGACGTAAGCTTGTTGAAGAGAGTGGATTTTCCGGCGTTGGTGTAGCCCACCAGAGCGACAATGGGAAAAGGCACGCGCTCCCTGCCCTTGCGGTGCAGGTCGCGGGTTTTCACAACGGTTTCAAGTTCGCCCTTGATCTTGGAAATGCGCTCCTGGATCAGGCGGCGATCCATTTCGAGCTGGCTTTCGCCGGGGCCGCCGATGAAACCGAAGCCGCCGCGCTGGCGCTCCAAGTGGGTCCACGAGCGCACGAGCCGGCTTTTCTGGTAATTCAAATGGGCAAGTTCAACCTGAAGGATGCCCTCCTTGGTGCTGGCCCGGCGGCCGAAGATTTCCAGGATGAGGCCGGTGCGGTCGAGCACCTTGGCCTTCCATTCAGTTTCCAGATTGCGCTGCTGAACCGGTGAAAGCTGGGCATTGACGACCACCAGTTCGGCTTCCGCATCGGCTACGCGCTTGGCGATTTCAGCCACCTTGCCGGAGCCGATATAAGTTGCAGGCTTCGGTGCAAGAAGCGGCGCCACCATGGTGTCAACAATATCGAGATCGATGGCTTCGGCCAAGCCTATGGCTTCAGCGAGCTTGCTTTGTGCATCCCTGTCCGTTGCCTTGGCTTCGGCCCGGCTCTTGCGCTCAACATGAACCACTACAGCGCGGGTGAGCTCTGGGCCTTCAATCTGGAAATCTACGCCGGCACCTGACTTCGCGTGTTTTTTGGACTTCACGCGCCGCCGCTTTCTTCGTCAAACAGAGTTATAGGCCCGCCTGGCATGATGGTTGAAATGGCATGCTTGTAGACGAGCTGCGACATGCCATCACGGCGCAGCAGCAGGCAGAAATTGTCGAACCATGTGACAATGCCCTGCAACTTGACGCCGTTTACGAGGAAGACAGTTACGGGGACTTTTTGCTTTCGAACGTGGTTGAGGAAAGTATCCTGGAGGTTTTGCGGTTTTTCTTGTGCCATTTTCTTTTCTCTGCTTTTTGAGGCCAACGCTTGATCACCTTGAATTCACGCTATCACATAATGCTGAATGGGCCAAACCGCTAGGTTACTTCTTCGTCCCCCTTGCTGATCAGGCCTAACAGTTTGATTTTCCGGTGCAATGCAGAGCGCTCCATGCCGATAAACACCGATGTTCTGGAGATATTTCCGCCAAAGCGCGATAACTGGGCGGCCACATAGTCACGCTCAAAAGCCTCCCTGGCCTCGCGCAAAGGCAAGGTGAGGAGATGTTCGCCGGAGAACATGCCGCTTTCGCCGTTCGTGGTTCCGACATCGGAAGGCAGCATGGCGGCGGTGATTTCACTCTGCGGGTCGCCGCTCGCCAGGATCATGATGCGTTCGACATTGTTCTTGAGTTCGCGGACATTGCCGGTCCAGTCGCGCGTCTGAAGAACGGCAATGGCATCATTGGCAATCCGGCGCAGCGGCTGGCCCGCCACGGCGGAGTAGGTCTTGGCGAAGTAGTCGATCAGTTCGGGAATGTCTTCGCGCCGCTCGCTGAGGCTTGGCACGCGGACCAGAACAACGCCCAGACGATGATACAGGTCTTCCCTGAACTTGTTCTCCGCAATGAGGCTAACCAGATCACGGCTGGTGGAAGATACGATACGGACATCGACACGCACCTT
>JAEUMI010000204.1 GCA_016792825.1 Hyphomicrobiales bacterium | reverse complement strand
GGAGCAGCGCCGCAACGATGATTTCATTCAGTATGCGTTGATCGCCGCCAGGCAGGCCCTCACCGATTCAGGCTACGAAATCAAGACGCCGGAACAGCAATACCGTACCGGCGTGCTGGTGGGCTCCGGCATCGGCGGCCTCCCCAGCATCGAGGAAACCTCCATATTGCTGCATGAAAAAGGCCCACGCCGCATCAGCCCGTTTTTCATTCCCGGCGCCCTCATCAACCTGGCCTCGGGCCAGATTTCCATCGCCCATGGCCTGAAGGGTCCGAACCACGCCGTTGTCACCGCCTGTTCTTCGGGCACCCACGCCATTGGCGATGCAGCGCGGCTGATTGCTTTCGATGATGCCGATGTCATGTTCGCCGGTGGCACGGAGTCCTGCATCAACCGTTTGGGCATCGCGGGCTTTGCGGCCTCCAAGGCCCTGTCCACCAGCTTCAATGAGACGCCGGCCAAGGCGTCGCGCCCCTACGACAAGGACCGTGACGGTTTTGTCATGGGCGAGGGCGCCGGTATTCTCATTCTTGAAGAACTTGAGCATGCCAAGGCCCGTGGTGCTAAAATCTATGCCGAAATCGTGGGCTATGGCCTGTCCGGCGATGCCTATCATATCACCTCGCCGCCCGAAGACGGCGATGGCGCTTTCCGCTGCATGAAGGCGGCTTTGAAGCGGGCCGGCATTGCCCCGACCGAAATCGATTACATCAATGCCCATGGCACCTCCACGCCGGTGGGCGATGAAATCGAGCTGCGCGCCGTCGAGCGCATCATGGATGGCAAGGTTGAGCGCCTGTCCATGTCGTCCACCAAGTCATCCACCGGCCATTTGCTCGGCGCCGCCGGGGCTGTTGAAGCCATATTTTCAATTCTGGCGATTCGTGACAATGTCTGCCCGCCGACCTTGAACCTGGACAATCCTTCGGTTGCGACGAACATCGATCTCGTTCCCAACCGCCCACGCAAGAAAGAGGTCAACATAGTTCTGTCCAATTCTTTTGGTTTTGGTGGTACCAATGCATCAATCGTCATGCGCCGCTTTGCGGGCTGACCCTGGGGGAGTGTAGGATTTGCCTCATCGCGAGCATCCACTGCGGGTACCCGATCCGGTTGTGAGCCGGCCGCGGAGGTCGGCCTTCAAGCGCGTGGTGCGCTCGCTCTTCGCCATCGCCCTGGTGACCTGCGTGCTGGCCGGCGGCGCCATTGCCTTTGCCTACATGCAATTCACCGCCAAGGGCCCCCTGGTGGCCAATACGGTCTATCAGGTGAACCCTGGCCTGAAACAGTCGCAGATTGGCGTGGCCCTCGAAGATGCGGGCATCGTCCGCAGCGCCGGCATCTTCACGGCGGCGGCCTATCTCAGGGGCGCTCTCGGCAACCGCCTCAAGGCCGGCGAGTATGAATTCCCGCCCGAAGCCAGCACCGAACAGGTCTTGTCGATGATTATCGGCGGACGCGTCAAAACCTACAAGCTGACCATCCCCGAGGGCTGGACCACGCAAATGGCGGTGGCCCGCGTTGCCGAACACGAGGCGCTGATCGGGGATGTATCCGCAATGCCGGTCGAGGGCGCGATCATGCCCGAGACCTATGTGTTCCGCCGCGGCCTTTCGCGCCAGAAGATGCTTGATGACATGCAGGCCGCCCAGGCCAAAATGCTCGATGAACTCTGGAAGGCGCGCGCCGTGACAAGCACGCTGAAGAGCAAGGAAGAAGCCGTAACGCTGGCCTCGATCGTCGAGAAGGAAACCGCCGTTCCCGAGGAGCGCCCGCTGATTGCATCGGTGTTTCACAATCGCCTGAAGCAGGGCATGCGCCTGCAATCGGACCCGACGATCATCTACGGCCTGGTGGGCGGCAAGGGCAAGCTTGACCGCGGCCTGACCAAGGATGATGTGGCTTCCGACACGCCCTACAACACTTACCGGATCGACGGCCTGCCGCCGGGGCCCATCGCGAACCCTGGCAAGGCCTCGCTCGAGGCAGTGCTCAATCCGCCCGACACCGGCTATCTCTATTTCGTGGCCGACGGGACTGGCGGCCATGCCTTTGCCAAGACCCTGGAAGAGCACAATGCCAATGTGGCCAAGTGGCGGGCCATCGAGAGTTCCCTTCCTGCGCCCGCGACAACCGTGGCTTCAACCGTTGGCGTGGAGGGGGGCCTGCCGGTTCCGCCGACACCGCCCGCATCCCCGGTCGTCACAAACCCGGTCACCCCGGCAGCGCCAGCGGAAGTGGCCGTTGCCGCCCCAGCACCTCCTGATGCGGCGGCTGAGACAAGTTCAACCTCCGCCATCATAACGCCGGTGCCAAAGCCGGTTAAACTGGCCGCCTCGGCGCTGGAACCCGGCACATGGCTGATGGTTGCCAACCAGCTCGTCCCCATTCCCAAGCAGAAGCCCAGGCCGTAGGGGTCTCAAGAGTCTAATCATCTTTTTTCCTCGCCCCATGGGGAGAAGGAAAACGAGGGGAATTTCGCTCGCTCAATTACTTCGCATATTTGCGCCAGTTGTGCTCCTCCTTGAAGCCCAGCACTTCGCGGATCTTGCGGTTTGACAGGGGCGCTTCTTGGCCCTTGAGGGCCCGGCGGTGCGGCGTCTTGGGGCAGCAGCGCTTGAGAAATCCTTCCGTGTCTTCGCGCGCCGTGATCGTATCGTTGACCGCATTGAAAACTTGGTAACCCAACCCGTCCTTTTCCAGGCAGAGATGGACGATCTGCCCGAGGTCGCGCGCATCGATGTAGCTCCAGGCATTGCGCTTGCGCGTCATGGGATCGGCCATGAATCCCGGAAAGAGATCGTACTCATGGGGCTCGATGACATTGCCGATGCGCAGGGCATAAATGTCCGCGCCCGAACGCATGGCGAAGGCCCGCGCCGTTTTTTCATTGATCACCTTGGACAAGCCATAGCTGTCCATGGGATCCGTGTCGTAATCCTCTTCCAGCGGGAAATGGTGAAAGTCCTTGTCGCCTTCGGCAAAGCACACGCCATAGGTGGTCTCGCTAGAAGCGATGACGATTTTGCGGATGCCAAGCTTCACCGCGGCCTCGATCACATTATAGGTGCTGATCACATTGGCCGAATAGGTGACATTGTCGGGCTGGATCAGGACCCGCGGGATTGCGGCGAAATGAACCACTGCGTCTATCTTTGCCGGCCCTTTGCCGGTCTCATATCCCCCAAAGTCAAAATGCATCGAAAGCGCGTTGAAAACCTGTCCGCTGTCGGTCACATCGGTGATCAGGGTGTTGACCCCCTGGCAATCCAGCGGCTTGAGGTCAAGGTTGAGGATGTCATAGCCCCGGGCCCTGAGCCACGGCACCACATGCCGCCCCGCCTTGCCTGAACCGCCGGTGAAAACAATGCGTTTGCCCATGGATTATCCTTTGCTGAAGAGTGGAAAGGCGCATAATACAAGGCCAAATAGGGCGCTGGCGAGGACTAAAGTGGAGTAGAGCCCTGCCACCTGTTAGACTTTCCACGGATTGATTCTGGCAACGGGGACCACATGGCGCTTTCGAGCATGACGGGGTTTGCACAAAGCTCGGGCGAAAAGGATGGCCTGCACTGGCAATGGGA
>JAEUMI010000167.1 GCA_016792825.1 Hyphomicrobiales bacterium | reverse complement strand
TGCGCGAAGCAGCGGCACCCAGGCGGCATCGCTGCCCAGATGGGGCCAGCTCGCGCCGCCCATGGCGAGGATGGTGGGTGTGCCGTCAAAGCCTTGCCAGCGTTCACGGGTTTTCAAGGTGACGCCGAGGCTTTGCAAACGCCGGAGCCAGGCGCGAAGCAGCGGCGAAGCCTTCATCTGCTTTGGAAACACCCGGCCCGAGGATCCTACGAAAGTTTCGATGCCCAGACCATTGCACCAATCGATGACTGCTTGCGGCGGAAAGGCGCGGATGGCGGGTTCGAGGAAATCCTTGGCTTCACCATAGCGGGTGAGGAAGGTTTCCAACGGCTCCGAATGTGTGAGATTGAGGCCCCCTCTTCCTGCCAGCAGAAACTTGCGGGCGGGCGACGGCATATGGTCAAGGATGGTGACATCAACACCGCCCTTGGCCAATACTTCCGCCGCCATCAGGCCCGACGGGCCGGCGCCGATAACGGTCACTTTTGAAGGCAAAATGAACTCTCAATCTATATTTTCGAATAGGGTTCTATACAGGGAGTGCGTTACATCAATTTCTCTTGAGAGTCTCCCAATTGGGTACGAAGTACCAAATTTCCCCTATCATTCCGTCTGCTTCTCCAAACTGCAGTGTTCCCTGAACCTCGAAATCTTCCTCATCCTGATATGCGACAACACTCTTGCCGTGGAGTTCTCTGGTTGCAGCAACTGAACGTTCAATAGGTTGGCCATTCAACAAGATGACCACATACTTTTCGTCAGCGGTTCCAGAATTGAAGTCGACGTAAACCTTCACGCCGCCTCTCTCCGGAGGGGCTGACACATGCAGTGAACGCCGCCACCGGCTTGGGTGAACATCGTCATATCGGGATCATAGACCTTGAAACCGTGAGCGCGCATTTTGGCGTTGAGGTCGGTGGCCGTCAGGGTTGACAGCACCCGGTCATTGCCGAGCGGCACGACGTTGCAGCCCAAGGCCATGGTTTCCTTGAAGGAGGCCGGGATGATTTCGATCTTCTTGGATTTCAGCCACTGAATGACATCATCCTCGGTGGTTTCAAGGCACACGGCGGCGCAGTTTTCGTTCAGCATGCAGACCATAAGATCGATGTGGACATAGAACTGGTCGATGGGGGCAAACTTGATTTCCCAGCCTTCCTTGATGAACCATTCAGCGGCCTGGCGGGCGGCCACTTCTTCCGAGCGGTGATCGGTGTATCCAACAAGAGCCACCCCTGCCCGGATGGTGTTGAAGTCGCCGCCTTCGAAATTTCCAGCCGAAATCATGTCGTAAATGGGAATGTCATTTTCGAGATAGAATCGAAGTGCGGCCGCGTATTCGCCGCGGCGGCGCGGGTTGGCCAACTGGCAGATCACGGCGCCGTAGGGCGACATGAAGGAACTGTCGCGGGCATAGACCTGGTAGGGATTGCTCATGTCAGTGGGCAGGAAATGGGTGGTGACGCCGGCGTCATGGTAGGCATCTACCATTTCACGGTGCTGGCGCATGGCCACCTGTTTGTCGAACTTGTGGCCTTTGCGGATTGTATCGCGCACGAGAGAGGACCAATGGGCGTTTTCCAGACCCATCCAGCGGAAGCTTTCGGCGGGGCCGAGCAGCACATCCTTCAGCGGGCCGGTTTCCGACTTGATGTACCACTTGGTCATCACGGGGGTCTTGCCGCCCTCAAGGCGGGCGCGGAGGGGGATTTGCTTTTCGGCGGCCATGGACGGTTCCTTGTTGCTCGGCGTGAAAAGCTTATATCTCAAGGAAGCCAAGAAACCAGCGAAACAATTCCGTGTAACCCTAAGCGGCTTTCCACTTGATCGAGCAACCCATGGAGGCGGTTTGCGCGCGGGGGCCTTGCCCGGTCTCGGCGACCAGCTCCATGGCTTCGAAGAGCTCGCGCTTTGCATTGGGCACAAGGGTGGTTTTCGATTCATCGAGCCGGCCGCGGTATTGCAATTCCAGCTTGCCATTGAAACCGAAAAAATCCGGGGTGCAGACCGCATCATAGGCACGGGCTACTTCCTGGGCTGCATCGTGGAGATACGGGAACGTGAAGGCGTGTTTTTCGGCAAAGATCTTCATGTTGTCAAAATTGTCAGAGGGATGGCTCACCGGATCATTGGAGCAGATCGCAACAGAGGAAACGCCTAGGCGCCGAAGCTCGGCAGCCTCGCTCACCAGGCGGCCAATGACGGCTTTCACATAGGGGCAATGGTTGCAGATGAAGGCTACGAGCGTGCCCTTGGGGCCGCGAAGGCTTTCCAGCGTGTGGCGCTTGCCGTCAACGCCAGGCAGGCTGAAGGCAGGTGCTTTCCAACCGAAATCACAAAGAGGCGGAAAGGCTGCCATGGGTGCTGCTCAGTACGGGAGATCGAAGTATTCTGCTGCGGTCATGGCGTAGATATCGACATCCTCGTAACGCCCGTCGCCCACCGCGTAGCCCGCCACGCGCTTTTCGTGGGCCATGCCGATGCGGCTTGCGAGTTTGGCCGAGGCGGTGTTTGCCCGCATGACCTTGCACCAGACGCTCTTCGCCTTGAGGCGTTCGAAGCTGAGGCCAAGGAGGGCAGCGCCGATTTCGGTGCCAAAGCCGCAGCTCCACATGGCGGGATGAACCCCCCATCCCAGTTCGACGGTGCGATCAGGCTGCATGATGAGGAAGCCATCGCCAATCGCCTCGCCGGAGGAACGCTCCTCGGCGGCGAGATGGAAGACATTGCGGCGGTCGTCGCCCTGCCTGGCAACCGAGCGCAGGACAAAGGCAGCCACCTCCGCGTCGCTGCGCAGGCGCATGGCCGTATAGCGCTGGTAGCGGGGCTGCATCATGAATGCGGAAAAGGCCCTGACGTCATACGACTCGATCTCGCGCACAATGAGATTTGGCGTGTCGGCGAACGGAAGTATGGTCAGCGACTTCATGGCCAAACACTATAAGCAAAATTCCTGCCTGTGAAGCCTTCAATTTGCCTGACTTTGTTTCGATTGGAACCAGTGTCCAGGAGGGGCCCGTGGTGTCGCAGCTTGCTCTTGGCGATTGAATTGCGGGCAGTTTCCAGACTAGAATTGATCAAAATCAATGCGCGAACAGGGAGATGCCAACAGCCTCCCGAACATCAAAACAATTTACAGAACACGATTGGAGAGAACCATGGATAAAAAGACTGATGAGAGCGTTGGCCAGTGCCCGGTCGTGCACAGGACTGCCGCCCGGGCCAACCGGGACTGGTGGCCAAACCAGCTAAGCCTTCAGGTTCTGCACCAGCATTCCAGCCTTTCCAATCCCATGGGCGAGGCTTTCAACTATGCGGATGAATTCAAGAAACTCGACATTGAGGCGCTGAAGAAGGACCTCACCGCGCTGATGACGGACAGCCAGGAGTGGTGGCCGGCGGACTTTGGCCACTACGGGCCGCTGTTCGTCCGGATGGCGTGGCATAGCGCGGGCACTTACCGCATCGGCGATGGCCGCGGCGGTGCCGGAGCGGGGCAGCAACGTTTCGCGCCGCTCAACAGCTGGCCGGACAACGTGAACCTGGACAAGGCGCGGCGGCTGCTGTGGCCGATCAAGCAGAAATACGGCAACAAGATTTCGTGGGCCGACCTGATGATCCTCACGGGCAACGTTGCCCTTGAGTCTATGGGGTTCAAGACCTTCGGTTTCGGCGGCGGACGGGCCGATGTATGGGAGCCCGAACAGGATATCTACTGGGGACCGGAAGGCAAATGGCTGGCCGACGAACGCTATAGCGGTGACCGGGAACTTTCCAACCCCCTCGCTGCCGTGCAGATGGGCCTCATTTACGTCAACCCGGAAGGGCCGAACGGCAATCCGGATCCCCTCGCCTCGGCCAGGGATATTCGCGACACCTTTGCGCGCATGGCAATGAACGACGAAGAAACCGTGGCGCTGATTGCCGGCGGCCATACTTTCGGCAAAACGCACGGGGCTGGCCCCGCAACGAATGTCGGCCCCGAACCCGAGGCCGCAGGTATTGAAGAGCAAGGCCTCGGCTGGAAGAGCAGCTTTGGCAGCGGCAAGGGCGGCGACACGATCAGCAGCGGCCTGGAAGTCACCTGGACCACGACGCCAACCAAGTGGAGCAACAACTTCTTCTGGAACCTGTTCGGCTATGATTGGGAACTGATGAAGAGCCCCGCCGGGGCGCACCAGTGGAAACCGAAGCACAATGCGGGTGCGGGTTCAGTGCCGGATGCGCACGACAAGACTAAGCGCCATGCGCCAACCATGCTGACTTCTGATCTGGCGCTTCGCTTCGATCCGATCTACGAAAAAATTTCCCGGCGCTTCCACGAGAATCCGGACCAGTTCGCCGATGCGTTCGCCAGAGCCTGGTACAAGCTTACCCACCGCGACATGGGCCCGCTCGTGCGCTATCTCGGCCCGCTGGTTCCGAAGGAGGAACTGCCGTGGCAAGACCCTATCCCCGCTGTAAATCATCCGCTGATCGGGGACGCCGACATTGCTGCGCTCAAGGGCAAGATCCTTGCGTCCGGTCTTACCGTGTCGCAACTGGTCACAACCGCCTGGGCCGCCGCCTCGTCATTCCGCGGCACTGACAAGCGCGGTGGCGCCAATGGCGGGCGCATTCGACTCGCGCCCCAAAAGGATTGGGACGTTAACCAGCCGGCGCAACTGGCCAAAGTGCTTCAGAAACTTGAGGCAATCCAAAAGGAGTTCCAGTCCGGCGGCAAGAAAGTCTCGCTGGCAGACCTGATCGTTCTTGGCGGTGCTGCAGCAATTGAGAAAGCCGCCAAAGACGGCGGACACGACATCAAGGTGCCGTTCACGCCGGGGCGCATGGATGCGTCGCAAGAGCAAACCGACGTGGAGTCCTTTGAGCCGCTAGAACCAACCGCTGACGGTTTCCGCAACTATCTGCGGGGCAAGCAGCGGCTGTCGCCGGAGGAGCAGTTGGTGGACCGGGCGCAATTGCTGTCGCTGACGGCACCTGAAATGACGGTGCTGGTAGGCGGCCTGCGGGTGCTGAATGCCGGACAGCCGGCGCATGGCGTGTTCACCAAAAAGCCCGAGACTCTCACGAATGACTTTTTCGTCAACCTGCTTGACATGAGCACGGTCTGGAAAGCGATTTCGGACTCCAAGGAGGTGTTCGAAGGCCGTGACCGGAAAACGAACGAAGTCAAGTGGACCGGTACCCGGGTTGATCTGATCTTCGGTTCACATTCGCAGCTCCGCGCTCTGGCGGAAGTCTATGCGCAGGCGGACTCGAAAGCGAAGTTCGCGAAGGACTTTGTGGCAGCGTGGAATAAAGTGATGAATGCGGACCGCTTCGACCTGGCCTGACCTCTTCGGAGAGCCCCGGCGGGGGCGTTTGCCCACCGCCTCAATGAAAGGTGGCATCCTCAGCTTCGAGGGAGTAAGGTTAAGGAGAACGATTCGGGAAATGACGGTAACCTCCCAAGCGTAACAAACTCAAAGGGCGGCTCTTAGATCCGCCCTTTTTTACCGTTTAACCCTTTGACTTAAGTCATTTGACTTTAATTGGAAAAGCCCTATTTTCCGCCTCAATCAGCGCGCCCCCGGATGTGGCGAAACGGCCCCGGGCGCTCACCCTTTATCAAATCGCCAGAACGGTCTTTCAACCCTAGATGAATTTCTCTGAACTCGGACTAAGTCCAAAAGTACTCGAAGCTATTTCAGCTGCCGGATATACCACCCCTACGACCATCCAAGCGGAAGCAATTCCCCATGCCTTGCAGCGCAAGGACGTGCTGGGACTGGCGCAGACCGGCTCGGGCAAAACGGCGGCCTTTGTGCTGCCGATGTTGACCCTGCTGGAAAAAGGCCGGGCCCGGGCCCGCATGCCACGCACCCTCATTCTGGAACCCACCCGCGAACTGGCGGCGCAGGTCCATGAAGCCTTCGAGACGCTAGGCAAGCAGCACAAGCTGACCGTTGCCCTTCTCATCGGCGGCGTTGCCTTTGAGCCACAGGCAGCCAAGATCAACCGCGGCGCCGATGTGGTGATCGCCACGCCGGGACGCCTGCTCGACCACATGGAGCGTGGCGGGTTGCTGCTTACCGGCATCGAGATGCTGGTGATCGACGAAGCCGACCGGATGCTCGACATGGGCTTCATTCCCGACATCGAGAAGATCTGCAAGCTATTGCCCTTCACCCGGCAGACAATGTTCTTCTCGGCCACCATGCCGCCGGAAATCCACCGGCTCACAACGCAGTTCCTGCACAATCCGGTACGCATCGAAGCGAGCGCTCCGAGTTCGACGGCCGCATCCATAGAACAATATCTGGTGAAGGTGCCTCATGATGCAGCGCCCAAGCGCGATGCATTGCGTGCACTGCTGCGGACGCAGACCAAAGTGAAGAACGGCATTGTCTTCGCCAACCGCAAGACGACCGTGGCGCTTTTGGAAAAATCCCTGCGCAAGCACGGCTTCAGCGCGGGCGCTTTGCATGGCGACATGGACCAGTCGGCGCGGCTCAAGATGCTGGCCGCCTTCCGCAACAATGAAGTGACCTATCTCATCGCCTCGGACGTGGCGGCGCGCGGCCTTGATATTCCGGAAGTGAGCCACGTGTTCAATTTTGACGTGCCCATCCACGCCGAAGACTATGTGCACCGGGTTGGCCGCACGGGCCGTGCGGGGCGCGAAGGCCATGCCTTCACCATGGTAACCCGCGAGGAAGCGAAATACCTGCGCGCCATCGAGACCCTGATCAACAAGGAAATTCCTTATTTTGATATCGGGACAGTGGAAGACAGCGGCGACGCTCCAGAGAAAGAGCAGCGTTCGGCGCGCGGCGGCAGAAAACCTGGCCGTCACCGGGAAAAGCCTGCGGACAGAGCGCCGGCTGCCAAAATGCCCGCCGCTGCAAAGCCAGTTGCTGCCAGACCAGCTGTTGAACAGCCCATCGCTGAAAAGCCCGCACCGCAGGCCAAGCCGCCACGCCAGCCAGAGCAGCGCCGGGCAAGGCCCGAGCGGGAACTTGAAGACGCGCCAGAATCCGGCGGTTTCCACAAGGGCAACATGCCGGCGTTTTTGCTGCGGAAATAGATAACTAAGCCAACATATTCCGTCACCCCGGCGAAAGCCGGATTCTCCTTGAAGTCATAGGGATTCCGGCTTGCGCCGGAATGACGAGTTTTTTGGATGGTGGATTATTTTTTTGGCTTTTTCCTTGCCGCGTTCAGCGCCGCGCCGTAGGCGGTGCGGCACCAGATTGCCATTTCATCGACGTCGTCCATGCAGCGCTCGGGGCTGCGAAAATACGACATGTCGATCTTCTGGTCTTTCCTGGAATAGACAAAGGGCGGCAGGTTCTCCGCTATAAATGCTGGTCTACTGGCTTCATCGACTTTGAGATAGAGCACTTCATCAGCCGCCAGGGCGAACATTAGGCCATCGTGATAGACGCCGGCGCCGCCGAACATGGGGCGGATAGTGACGGGACCAAAGCCCGCCATTTGCTCGATGAGGAATTCCTTGAAGCTGGCGCTGACGCTCAAGCGGTTGCTTCAGCCTGTTTCAACTGGACGCTTTCGCCGCAACCGCAGGCTGAGGTCTGGTTTGGATTGTTGAAGGTGAAGCCGGATTTGAGGGCCGACGTCTGAAAATCCATTTCGGTGCCTAACAGGAACAGGATGGCCTTTGGATCGATCAGGACCTTCACGCCCTTTTCCTCAATCACTTCATCGAAAGGCTTCTGCTCGGTGGCCCAATCCATGGTGTATTCCATACCGGCGCAGCCGCCGTTTTTGACGCCGACGCGCAGTCCAACGACGGGCGTGTCCGACCTGGCAATGATCGCCTTTACCCGTGCCGCGGCGGCATCGGTCAGGGTCATCACCTTGGGGCGGGGTCTTGGAGTTGCCTGGGCCATGTTCCTATCCTACCACATATTCATCGCAACGCGCGCTTCATCGGACATCCGGCTATGATCCCACGGGGGATCAAACACCAGGTTCGCCTTGGCGCTGGCTACACCGGGCACGGTCGAAACGGCGTTTTCAACCCAGCCCGGCATGTCGCCTGCCACGGGGCAGCCCGGGGCGGTCAGGGTCATGTCGATGGCGACGTTGCGGTCATCGTCGATATCCACCTTATAGATGAGGCCCAGCTCATAGATATCAACGGGAATTTCCGGGTCGTAGACGGTCTTGAGGGCTGACACGATATCATCGGTCATACGGGCCAATTCATCGGCCGGGATGGCGGAGGGGTTTGGGGCGTTGTCGGTCGCAAGGTCTGTCACAGGAATATCCTTTGTGCAGAGATAAGGGCTTCGGCCAATTTATCAACTTCGTCGCGGGTGTTGTACATGGCAAATGAGGCCCGGCAGGTGGCAGTGACGCCGAAACGCTGCAGCAATGGCTGGGTGCAATGGGTACCGGCGCGGACCGCCACCCCTGCCCGGTCAATGACGGTTGCCACGTCATGGGCGTGGGCTCCGTTCATATTGAAGGAGAGGATGGCGCCCTTGTCTTTGGCGCGGCCAAAAATACGGAGAGAATTGATTTCCGAGAGGCGCTGGGTGGCATAGTCCCGGAGGTCCGCTTCATGGGCGGCGATGTTTTCGAGGCCGATGCTTTTCATGTAATCCAGTGCGGCGCCGAGGCCGATGGCCTGGACGATGGCCGGCGTTCCAGCCTCGAAACGGTGCGGCGGATTATTGTAGGAAATTCCCTCCATGGTGACTTCATTGATCATCTCGCCGCCGCCCTGGTAGGGCGGCATGCGGTCCAGGTGTTTGGCCTTGCCATAGAGGACGCCGATGCCAGTGGGGCCATAGGTCTTGTGGCCGGTGAAGACGTAAAAATCCGCATCAAGGGCCTGGACGTCGACGGGCATGTGAACCGCGGCCTGGCTGCCATCGACAAGCACGGGAATGCCGCGGGCATGGGCGAGCCTGATGACTTCCTTGATGGGAACGACGGTGCCGAGCGCATTCGACATCTGGGTGATAGCAACGATCTTCGTGCGCGGGCCCAGGAGCCTCTCGAATTCATCGAGGAGGAAATTCCCATCTTCATCGATGGGAGCCCATTTTATCACTGCGCCACGGCGCTCCCGGTGGAAATGCCAGGGCACGATGTTGGAGTGGTGCTCGAGGATGGAAAGGACGATCTCATCGCCTTCGTTGATCTCCAGGCCGCCAAAGCTCTGGGCCACGAGATTGATGGCTTCGGTGGCGTTGCGGGTGAAAATCAACTGATCCTTGGACGGCGCGTTGAGGAAGCGGCGCACGCCTTCGCGGGCGTCCTCGAAGCTCTGGGTTGCCGCATTGGAGAGGAAATGCAAGCCGCGATGGACGTTGGCATATTCCTCGGTGTAGCTCTTCATGATGGCGTCAAGCACGGGTTTTGGCTTCTGGGCCGAGGCGGCGTTGTCGAGATAGACCAAGGGCTTGCCATACACCTCGCGAGCGAGGATGGGAAAATCGCGGCGAATTTTTTCAACGTCAAGCACGGCCGCTCCGATGCTGGCTCAGCCACTTGTTGGAAAATTTGACCAGTGCTTCCTTGATGCCCTCGTGAGCGATCAGGTCGAAGGCTTCGCCGACGAAGGCGGCGATAAGGAGCGACTTGGCTTCGGCGGGCGGAATGCCGCGTGACATCAGGTAAAAAAGATGATCATGGTTGAGGTCACCCGAGGTAGCGCCATGGCCGCAGACCACATCATCGGCGAAGATTTCAAGCTCGGGCTTGGCATCGAATTCGGCGGTTTCCGAGAGCAGGAGCGCATGGCTGGATTGCTTGCCGTCGGTTTTCTGCGCGCCCCTCTGCACGATGACCTTGCCCTGGAAAATTCCGCGGGCGTTGTCGTCCATCACGCATTTGAAAAGTTCGCGGCTGGTGCAGTGGGGCACCTGGTGGTCGATGACCAGGCGTGTGTCGGCGTGCTGCCTGCCGCCCAACATGAAGGCGCCGGAAACCTTGGCTTCAGACCCCTGCCCTTTGAACTCCACGGTGCCGTTCTGGCGATTTGTTTTGGCGCCAGAGGTCAGGGTGAAGTCGTTGAACACCGAGTTCTTGCCGAGGGTTGTATGGACGTGGCTGAGGTGGATGGCATCGGCGGCTTCAAGCTCGACCTTGATGCGGTCAAGCCTTGCGCCTTCGCCGACGCGAATTTGGGTGACGGAATTGCTGAGGTAAGAGCCTTCGCCGAGATGGGTTTCGATGAGGGTGGCGGCGGCGCCCTGTTCGATTTCAACCACATTGCGGGTGGCGATTGTACGCGCAGCGGCGTTCGTCGTAATGAAGAGAAGTTCAATCGGTGTGTCAACCGTGCCGGAAATTTTCAGGCATGCACCATCAGTTGCAAAGGCAGCATTCATGGTGATCACGGGTTCATCCACGTTTATAGTGGATGTTACAGTGTCATTCTTGAGTTGCGAGAGTTCAGCGGCATAGCGGCCATTGACGAAAACCATGCGCGCGCCGCCGACCTTGGCAAAGGGCGACGACCTTAGCAGGCGTTCAACATCCTTGGCAGCAGCAACGACGGTTTGGCGTGGCGGATAGGGCTTATCCACGAGCTGGCGCAGATCGGTCCAGCGCCAGTCCTCCATCTTGCGATGGGGCAGCGACAGGCCATAGTTCATTTCGGCCGCAGTTTTTTGGACAACCACGTTCACGCCGCCTCGCTTTCAAATTGGGCGTAGCCCTTGGCCTCGAGTTCAAGGGCCAGAGACTTGCCGCCGGACTTTACGATGCGGCCCCTGGACAGGACATGCACATGGTCCGGCACAATGTAATCAAGCAGGCGTTGGTAGTGGGTGATGACGATCATGGCGCGGTCTGGCGAGCGAAGGCCGTTGACGCCGTCAGCGACGACTCGGAGGGCGTCGATGTCGAGGCCTGAATCCGTTTCATCGAGCACGCAGAGAGATGGCTCGAGCACCGCCATCTGAAGGATTTCTGCACGTTTCTTTTCACCGCCGGAGAAGCCGACATTGACCGGGCGTTTGAGCATGTCCGGGCCGATGTTGAGTTTCGACGCGCGCTCCTTCACCAGGCGCATGAAGTCAGGGGTGGAGAGTTCCTTTTCGCCTCGGGCCTTTTTCTGGCTATTGAGCGCCACTTTCAGGAACTGCATGGTGGCCACGCCGGGAATTTCGATGGGGTACTGGAAAGCGAGGAATACGCCTTTCGCGGCGCGTTCCGATGGCGTCATGGCAAGCAGGTCCTCACCCTTGTAGATGACGGAGCCTTCGGTGACCTCATAGCCTTCGCGGCCCGATAGCACATAGGACAGCGTGGACTTGCCAGAGCCGTTCGGCCCCATGATGGCATGGACTTCGCCGGCTTTAACCGACAGCGTAAGGCCGTTGAGGATGACGCGGTCCTCATCGGCGAGCTTGACGTGGAGGTTTTTGATTTCGAGCATTTTATCCTACTGAACCTTCCAGAGATATACCTATGAGCTTTTGTGTTTCCGCCATGAATTCCATGGGCAATTGCTGCAGCACGTCTCGCACAAAGCCGTTGACGATGAGGGCCACGGCCTCTTCCTGGCTGAGGCCGCGCGACATGCAGTAGAACATCTGGTCATCGGAGATTTTCGATGTGGTGGCTTCGTGCTCGAACTGGGCGCTCAAGGTTTTGGCCTCGATGTAGGGCACGGTGTGGGCACCACACTTGTCGCCGATGAGCAGTGAGTCACATTGGGTGAAGTTGCGGGCGTTAGTCGCCTTGCGGTGGGCCGAGACGAGGCCGCGATAGGTGTTGTCGGAGCGTCCCGCGGCAATACCCTTTGAGATAATGCGGCTTGAGGTGTTCTTGCCCAGATGGATCATCTTGGTGCCGCTGTCCACCTGCTGGCGGCCATTTGAAATGGCAATGGAATAGAATTCGCCGCGGGAATTGTCGCCGCGCAGGATGCAACTTGGATACTTCCAGGTGATGGCGGAGCCTGTCTCAACCTGGGTCCAGGAAATCTTGGCCCCCCTGCCCCGGCAATCACCGCGCTTGGTGACGAAATTGTAGACGCCGCCCTTGCCTTCGGCATCGCCGGGATACCAGTTCTGCACGGTGGAATATTTGATTTCGGCATCATCTAGGGCAATGAGTTCGACCACGGCGGCGTGAAGCTGGCTTTCCTCGCGCATGGGCGCGGTGCAGCCTTCGAGATAGGAAACGTAGGAGCCCTTATCGGCGATGATCAGGGTGCGCTCGAACTGGCCGGTGTTCTTGGCGTTCATGCGGAAATAGGTTGAGAGCTCCATGGGGCAGCGGGTATTGGGCGGCACATAGACAAATGAACCATCGGAAAACACTGCCGCGTTAAGGGCCGCATAGAAATTGTCACCCTGCGGAACGACGGAGCCCAGATATTTCTTCACCAGTTCGGGATGCTCGCGGAGCGCTTCGGAGATCGAGCAGAAAATGACGCCCGCCTTGGCGAGTTCGGCCTTGAAAGTGGTGACGACGGAGACGCTGTCGAACACCGCGTCAATGGCGACGCGGCCGCCGGCAATTTCATTGCCGTCGTCGTCAAGGGTGCTCTTCTCGCCCTGCTTGCGCACGCCGGCGAGGATTTCCTGCTCCTTCAGCGGGATGCCGAGCTTGGCATAGGTTTCCAGAAGCTTTGGATCGATTTCATCGAGGCTTTTCGGATTCGCCATGCTCTTGGGGGCGGCATAATAGTAGATGTCCTGGAAATCGATCTTGGGATACGAGACGCGGGCCCAGGCGGGTTCTTCCATCTGCAGCCAGCGGCGATAGGCCTCAAGGCGCCATTCCAGCATCCAGGCGGGCTCGCCCTTCTTGGCAGAGATGAACCTGACGATATCCTCGTTCAGACCCTTCGGCGCATAGTCGGTTTCAATATCGGATGTGAAGCCGTACTTGTACTTGTCGACTTCGATATGCTTGACGAGTTCGATGGTGTCGAGATCTGCCATGATTTATGCTGCAACCCTTGCCCTGTGGCGCGCCAGGAGGCGGCGCCAGACGGTATTGAAATGTTCGATGTGTTCCTGTGTCGTATTCCATCCGAGGCTGACGCGGATGGCGGCCGCTGAAAGATCGGGGCCAACGCCCATGGCGTTTAGAACATGGGACTTGCTCACCTTGCCCGAGGAGCAGGCCGAGCCTGAAGACAGCGCCACGCCTTCAAGATCAAAATTCATCAGCAGGGTTTCGGCGGACATGCCGGGGTAGGCGAAATTGGTGGTGCTGGAGAGCCGCGGGGCATCGCCGCCGAAGATCACCGCATCTGCAAGCGCCTCCTCAAGCTGAGCCTGAAGCGCCCTGACATCCAACTGGCGTTCCCTGGCCACGGCGGCAAAGCCGGCAATGCCGACGAGATTTTCGGTGCCTGCCCTGCGGCGCAGTTCCTGGCCGCCCCCATGGACGAGTGGTTCCAGTGGCAAGCCATCACGCACGACCAAAGCGCCAATGCCGGTCGGGCCGCCGATTTTGTGGGCAGCAATGGTCATCATATCGACGCCGAGCAAACCAAAATTGACCGGGATTTTTCCGAAGGCCTGCACTGCATCAGTGTGCACCAGCGCACCGTGGGCCTGGGCAAGGGCTACGACTTCACGCAGCGGCTGGATGACGCCGGTTTCATTGTTGGCGAGCATGACACTGACCAGTGCCTTTGGCCCTTCAAGCAATTTCGCCAGGGCTTCGAGATCAACAACGCCTTGCGGTGTCACCGGAATGAATTCGGCCGGCTTGTACGCGGCCTTGGCAGACTCGATAACGGCCGGATGTTCAATGGCGGAAATCAGCAGGCGCTCGACGGGGGCATTCTTGATGGCCAAGTTGTTAGCTTCGGAGCCGCCGGACGTAAACGAGATCATCGGGGCAATGACACCTATCTCGCGGGCGATGGTTTCGCGGGAGTCATCCAAGAGCTTGCGCGCAAGGCGGCCCTCGCGATGCACGGAGGAGGCATTGCCTTCAACATCCATGGCTGCGCGCATGGCTTTCTTTACGGCGGGCCGCAAGGGGCTGGTGGCGTTATGGTCGAGGTAGGATCTCACGCGTCCTGCCTCACATACCGGTCCTTGGCCTGCTTGATGGTGGCGGAGAGAGCGAGATTGCGTTTCTCAACTACATCCTCAAGGGTAATCGAGCCGAGAAAATACATCATCTGGCGGCCAAGGGAGGACCAGAGGTCATGGGCGGAGCATTGTTCGCCCTTCACACAGCCATCAAGGGCATCACCGGAACAGCGGGTGAAACGCAATTCCTCATCAACCGCGAGTATGATGTCCGCAACTGCAATATCGGCAGCATCGCGGGCCAGCTTGTAACCGCCACCGGGCCCCCTGGCACTTTCCACGAGTTTGTCGCGGCGCAGTTTGCTGAAGAGCTGTTCGAGATATTCCTGGCTGATGTCCTGGCGCTCGGCAATTTCCGACAGGGAAACGGGATTGCCACCCGAATGCTGAGCGATATCGATCATGGCCATGACGGCATATCGGCCTTTGGTGCTCATTTTCATCTGCTTTTTCCTCTGTCCAGTGCACGAAAAGCTTGCTTTTTGCCCCCCGTGCCGTGCTAAAGCCCTTGCAACTGAACGGTCCGGGAAACTACCACTTTCTTGAACCATTCTAAGGAAGATATATGATACCCGACTGTGAGAGTCAACTATTAGACCTTGATTCAATGACAGAAACAAAGCGGGCAACAACAGCGGAACGGACCCCAAGGGATGCCTGAAGTCATATTTAACGGCCCGGCTGGCCGCATCGAAGCCCGTTATCACCATGCCAAGCCGTCGGGTTCACCCATCGCCATCCTGCTGCATCCGCACCCGGCCTTCGGCGGGACCATGAACAACCCCATCGTGCACTCGCTCTACCAAACCTTCGTGAGCCGGGGATTCTCAGTTTTGCGCTTTAATTTCAGGGGTGTAGGCCGCAGCCAGGGACTTTTCGAGAATGGCGCCGGTGAGCTTTCGGACGCAGCGTCCGCGCTGGATTGGCTGCAATCCTTCAACCGGGAGGCCAAGATCTGCTGGATCGCCGGGGTTTCCTTCGGAGCCTGGATTTCCATGCAGCTCTTAATGCGGCGGCCGGAGATCGGCGGCTTTATCTCGATTGCCCCCTTGGCCAAGCATTATGACTTTTCGTTCCTGGCACCCTGCCCGGCGTCGGGCCTGTTTGTTAACGGCGAAAAGGACGTTGTGGCCAGCCCAGAGTCGGTGCACAGCCTGGTTTCCAAGCTGAAGACCCAGAAGGGAATCGTCATCGAACACAAGGTGGTCGCCGGGGCCAATCACTTCTTCGAAGGCAAGACCGACGAGCTTACCAAGATCTGCTCGACCTACCTGGACAAACGGCTGTCACGGGAGAGCTAGGACTCCGCCCGTCATGGGCTGGGTCACCTTCGTGGTCATCGGGAAACTAAGAGGCAATTTCTTCATGCTGCGCACGGCCATGTAAGCCCAGGCTTCGGCTTCCATGGAGTCGCCATTGAAGCCATAGGCTTCGGCAGGTTTCATATTGGGAAGTATTTTTCGAAGGGCTTTCATGATCGTTGGATTGTGTCTGCCGCCACCACAGATAATCCAGGCCTTCGGTGCTTCCGGCACCCAGCTAGCAGCTCCGGCAATGGCGCGGGCGATAATCTCAACGAGGGTTGCAGCACCATCCGCCGCGTTCAGGGCACCGAGATCGAGGGCTGCGAAGCTGTCGCGGTCAAGGGATTTGGGCGGGGGCAATTTAAAAAAGGCCTGGTTCAAAAACTGATCAATGATGGTTTCTTTGGGCGTCCCTGTTGCCGCGAGCTTGCCATCCTCATCGCGGGCAACGCCGGTATGTTTCAGGGCCCAATCATCAAGTGGGGCATTTCCAGGGCCCGTATCAAAGGCGATCATGTGACCTTGCGAACCAATCCAGGTGACGTTGGATACCCCGCCGATGTTCACAAAGACCAGCGGGCGTTCAGGCACCGATGCAGCGAGGGCGCGGTGATAGACAGGAACGAACGGGGCGCCCTGCCCGCCGGTGGCCACATCGTTGGCACGGACATCATAGACTACTGGCAAGGCCAATCGCTTGGCCAGTGCGCTGCCATCCCCCAGTTGCACCGTGAGCCTGATTTCCGGACGATGAATGACCGTCTGCCCGTGAAAGCCGATGACATCGACGGTCGCCGGGTTGGCTTTCAGAAAATCCTGCACCGCCTGCACATGCCAATCGGTGAGGGAGGCTTCCGCCCTGGCCAGGCCGAAGGGCCTTTCATCACGGCGCGCAAGGCCTTTGGCATCCTTCAGGGCAGCCCGCAATACGTGGCGCTGGGCCTCGGAATAGGGATAGGTCTGGGATGGCCCGCGCTCGACGGTGTTTTCGCCGTCGGTGCGAATGAGGGCGACATCAATGCCGTCCAGCGAGGTGCCGGACATCAGGCCTAGTGCGGTGGTTAGTTTTGACACTGCTTTATCCCATGCTATGAGCAGCCCATTATGAGCACATATAAGTCCGACTTTCTTAATACCCTTTCAACCCGGGGCTACATTCACCAATGTTCCGATGCGGCAGGCCTCGACGCGCTTGCGGCCAAGGGTGATGTTACAGCCTACATCGGTTTCGACTGCACGGCAAAATCCCTCCACGTCGGCTCGCTGGTGCAAATCATGCTGCTGCACTGGGCCCAGGAACTGGGGCAGAAATCAATCGCCCTGATGGGCGGCGGCACGACGCGGGTTGGCGATCCTTCGGGGCGCGACGAGAGCCGCAAGTTACTGACACTTGAAGACATCGAAGACAACAAGCGCGGCATTCAGCAGGTTTTCGCCAAGTTCCTGCGCTTTGGCTCGGGGCCGAAAGACGCGTTGATGATCGACAATGCGGAGTGGCTGACCAAGCTGAACTATCTCGACATGCTGCGCGATATCGGCCGGCACTTTTCAGTCAACCGCATGCTGGCGATGGATTCAGTCAAGCTGCGGCTGGAACGGGAGCA
Organism: Hyphomicrobiales bacterium; assembly: GCA_016792825.1. Taxonomy (GTDB): domain Bacteria; phylum Pseudomonadota; class Alphaproteobacteria; order Rhizobiales; family Aestuariivirgaceae; genus Aestuariivirga. The sequence continues at coordinate 21,716 of JAEUMI010000167.1, read as the reverse complement.
TGAACTTTCGTTCATCGAGTTCAACTACATGGTTCTCCAAGCCTATGACTTTGCGGAACTGGCGCGGCGCTATGGCTGCAACCTGCAGATGGGCGGCTCGGACCAGTGGGGCAATATCATCAACGGCATCGACCTTGGCCGGCGCATGGGCACGCATCAGCTTTTTGCCCTGACCACGCCGCTGATCACGCTGGCCTCGGGTGCCAAGATGGGCAAGTCGGCGAGCGGCGCCGTTTGGCTCAACGCGGACATGCTGTCGCCATACGGCTACTGGCAGTTCTGGCGCAATACCGAAGATGCCGATGTGGGGCGCTTCCTTAAGCTTTTCACCACGCTTCCCCTGGCCGAGATCGCAAAACTGGAGGCCCTGGGGGGCTCGGAAATCAACATCGCCAAGAAGACGTTGGCCGACAAAGCCACCGCCCTGCTGCACGGGCAGCAGGCGGCAGAAGCTGCGTCAGAAACGGCGCGCAGGACATTTGAGGACGGTGAAAGCGCGGAAGGCCTGCCGACCATCGAACTCGACCTTGAAAATGGTGCCGGCGTTCTTCAAGCGGCAGTGCAGGCCGGTTTCGCATCGTCAAATGGCGAAGCACGGCGTGCCATCCAGGGGGGCGCGCTTCGCATCAATGACATGACGGTTAGCGACGAGAAAATGCAGCTCACAATGTCGAACTTGAATAGCGAGGGCGTCATAAAACTGTCGATGGGAAAGAAGAAGCACGCATTGATCAAACCAAGGCAGGCCTGATCAGTTGGTTTCCTTGACCTTCTGCTTAGCCGGTGGGCCGGAGCCATCATACTCAAATATCTTGCGCAGAATTCCCGGCGCCATGGCTGACAGGGGATTATACTGAATCTTCGGGTTCGCCATGGTCCCGCCAAGCGCAAAGGTGAGGCCAAAAATGCCCTGCCCCTTGCCGCCGGTGAAGATTTCGCCAAACAGCGGTATGTTTCCGACGGCCGCGTTGATGCCATAGGCAGGGATGATTGTTCCATTGAAATCTATGGCGCCATCAGCTTTGCGGATCAGGCCCTCGGCGGCAGCTCCGAGCTCATTGCCCTTGAGCAGTGAATCGCCAATCCTGATGAATTTCGCGTCGGTTGTAAAAGGCAAGGTAAGCTTGGTGAAGGAAAGCCCTTCGCGGCGCGGGCCGGACTTTTTCGATTTGCTCCGGCTGTCGATATCGGCAAGAGCGGCTTCGTTGCGGACATCAAAATCGCGCATCACCAGTCGGCCGTTCTGAATGGTTGATGTGCCCCCATTTGCCAGGAAGGCGGAAAACTCAAGACTGCCGCCGGCAACTTTTGAATAGAGGTTGGAGGCGCGCAAAGCGGAGCCGCCGTCGCTACTGGTAATCTGCAGCTGGCGGCCGGTGGCATTGGGACGCACACGGATCGCCAGGGCTCTTTCAGACAGGAATTTGCCCTCGATATCGGCACTGGCGATCAGACTGTTGCGCACCGAGATGTTTGCCGATACCCCGGTGAGTATCTCTCCGCGATTGGCAATGACCCGGTCAAAGGCCGCCTTGACGGTCAGGTTCTGGCGCGGCGCCGACCTGTCGGGCTTTCCGGAGTCCCTGGCGAATATGGATTTTATGAATGGACGGGCATCAAACGACTGTCCGCTGATGTCAATAGCCTGGCCTTCGCCGGCAGGCACCATTGTCATGATGAAGTTGTTTTCGTCGCTGAGCCAGACCTGTGAAAACTTTGCCGATTTCAAGCCGCCGGTTGACGTCAGTATGACGTCGCCCTTCAGGCTGAGGCTTTGTCCCTTGACGACGAGATTCTCAACTTTCCGCCCGGCCGCATCGCCCGAACGATAGGTGAAGGTCGCTGTGGTGTTTGTGGTTGGCGGCCTGCGCCAGCTAATTGCATCAATAAACATCTCGGCCTTTGCCAGGTTGGCCTTCACTTTCATGCTCACGTTCTTTTCGCCAACGCCGTCAATGTCCGCCAGGATCTGAACCGGTCCGCGCAAATAGTCGCCGAGCTTGATACCGAGTTTTTCGCGCCCCTTGTCATCAAGTTCCGTTTCAATGGAAGCGGTTGCCCTGGTGCCCGGACCGGCGGGCCTGGCCCATGACACCTTGGAGGGGAAGCCGTTGATCCTGACCGGCCCGCTTGCAGTAATGCCGCTCCGGTCAAACGCCACAAGGAGCGAGCCATCGGACAAATCAACATTGGGAATGACCTGCTTGATGCTGGCATCGGCCACTTTTATCTCGGCGGTGGTCACTATCTGCTCACGCGGCAAATCCTTCATCAGGGGCATTGAAAAATTGATCTTGGCCTCGGCCTGCCCACCGATGTCGGGCGGAACAAAATTCGCATTCCGCAAGAGATTGAGATCAGGCAGCCTCGCCAGTTCCATCAGGTTGGGCGCACTGGCAGAAAGATTGAGGGAGAACGCAGCTGGCACGGGATTAGTCAAAAGCTTTTCGGCCTTGAAGGTCGTCTGGCTCACCTGCACGGTACCGTTCGACGGTAAAATCACTTTGCCGGATTCGACCGTCAGTTCAAAACTGTCACCCTGCAAGCGGGCATGCCCAGAAGCACCTAGCAGCGGCGGCAGGGATTTGAAGTAGGTGGATGTGACATCGGCCATGGAAAAGCGGAAATCGATGGTTTCATTTGGCAACAGCTTCTGGCGCAATGCGGCGGCCAGGCCATTCACCGGAATATCCACGTTAAAGGCACCTTCGGTGATGCGGCCGGTTTGAACATTCTCGGTCACCCAATTCCGGGATTTCGGAACGACGATGGGCGGCCACAGTTTCTTGAGGAAGTCAGCCGAGAGATCGCGTACCCGGCCACTCAACCGAATGCCTGCGGACTCGTCCCCGCCGGTGATAGTTCCGCGCAAGCGGACGCCGGCATTGCCCGACATCACCACAAGATCCTCGATATCCATCACGGCGCCTTCGACCGAAGCCTTGCCGAGGAATTCGATGCGGTCGACGAGGACCGGATATTTCACGGTGCCTTGCGTATCGACGCTGACATTGGTGGCCTTGAGGTCAATCTTGAGATCCGTCAGGCGGCCATCGCGGGCCCGCACGGGATCAAGACGCCCGGTGAGTTCGGCGCGTGAGCCGCCCACCAAAATAATCGAGTCGATAATCTTGAAGCCGCCAGTGGGCGCGTCATAGTCAACCCGCAGGGCTCCTTCATCAATCACAATGGGCTGGGCGATGTAGCCTGGCAGACCCACAACTCCGGCCGCGGCGGCAAATTCCGCTGAAGCGCTGGTGATTACGCCAGCATCGCTGATTTCGATTTCGGCGTGGCCCGACAGCGGCACGTCAACCTTGGCGAACTGCGCCAGGGCGAATATTTCGTCGGAAACATTTGCCGGAACCAAATCCTCAATGCGGGCACTGACCGCGAAGGAGCGGGACTCGGCCCGGTAGGTCGCCGACACTTCGGTGCGCCACGGCGTTCCGCCGCTGGCCACGGACGCCTTGGCAAAAACCACAAAGCCATAGGACATCTTCTTGAAGGTCAAGTCGGCCTGCGGGGCAAACCAATTGGCCTGATTCGCCTCGTCGAAAAGCTGGATCGAGGCGCCGGTGATCCGAATGTCCTGCAGCGATGTTCCGCGTGAATCACCGCTATTCCCGGACAAAACATCGATCAGCGACTGTGCCGTGGCCTCTGGCAGGAGCGCGGTCTGTTCTTCGCGGCTGGCTTTTGGGTCGGTGATTTCGACCCCTGCCACATCCATGGTCGCCGATTCGCTTTCGGGTGCCGCCGGCGTGCCAAACCCCAGTACCAGGCCGCCGTCAAGCTGACGCTTGACGAGAATGCGGGTGCCGATGAGCTCGATGCCCCGCGGCACAAGCGAACCGGTGAAAATGGAAGAGCCTTCAAAGCTGATGGCGGCCCGCTGCGATTTCGCAATGAGATTGCCGGATGCATCAAGCAGCACCAGATCGCGCAGGCGAAAATGGGGAACATTGGTCCTGCTGTCCATTTCAAAGACCGCGCCGGCGACATCAACCGTCATCCCCGAAAGTGACTTGTTGATTTCCCGTTCGATCCGTTCGGTCATGAAATCCAGGGAAACCGGGCCTTGCGACAGGCGCCAGAAAAAGGCTGCCCCGACGATGACCAGAATTGCGGTAATCGATAGCAAGACAAGTACGGTTATTTTAGCCAGCCGATGGCGCAATTCTTAACTGCCCTAAGTTATCGCTCTAAAATGTCATCATTTCCAAACAGAATCAGCCAATTAGAACCAGCATTATAATACCTGCGGCACAATTCTAACGCCATTGGCCAGTAAAGCTAGGCTAAACAATGGCAGGATTTGAGGGCAATTTGCCCACACTTCCCAGGCCTGTACATAGGACTTGCGTTCAGGCGCAAAACTGGCAAATTTGAGAAATCGAGGCAAAATCCTAGGCAGGTTCATGGCTGGGACCAGGTTGATGGCCAAACGCCATCAGATCAAAAACGAGTGGTTAATGAAGCGGCGTTCGCCGCTGCGTGGCTTCTTGCAGACACGCCAGATCTACGTGCGCAGCAACGGCGATGTGCAGTTCATCACGGTTTCGCCAATTTCCCAGGTTTGCCTGCTCATCATCTTCCTGATTGGCTTTCTGTGGATGGCCTTCGCCAGCGTCAACATCGTCTTCAAGGACCAGTTGCTGGAACTCAAGCAGCAGAAGCTGTTCGAGGCCCGGCTGGACTATGAAAACCGCCTGTCAGAGCTCCGGGCCTCGATTGAGCGGGTCAACGATCGGTTGCTGCTGGACCAACAAGGCTATCTGAAGAAAGTGGATGAGGTGAAAGCCGAATTCAGCAGTCTGGCGGCGCAGCAGAAAACCATGGAGAACTTTTTCAAAGAGGGCTGGTTTCCGCTCAAGGAAAGCGCCGCGCCCGAAAAATTTCAAGTGGATGGCGCACTGGAAGGCACCTTCGCGCAACGCTATGCGTCTGACTTCCGGTCACGCCTGGAAGCCGTCAAGCCACTCGATGAAATGAACGCCCGTTTCACTGGCCTCCACAAACAGCAATTGGCACTGCTGAAAGATGCTCAGGCCTATTCCCAGCGCAAACTACAGACGACGAGCGTGCTCCTCAGCAGATTGGGCATCCGGCCTCCCGTCACCGTTAATCTTGTTAAAGGTGATGCTGCGGCCATGGGGATGGGAGGGCCATTTCTCAGCGTGCGCAAGCGAACTCAGCGTGAATATGAAATTGCTGAGGGCATTGAGACCGTGCATGCCACGCTGGAACAGGAGACCAAGGTCCGCCAGGCGGTCGCGGATTTGCCGCTCGTCAAGCCGATGACGCAGATTACCGGGGTTTCCAGTTCCTTTGGTTACCGCAAAGACCCGTTGCGGCTGTCGCTGGCGTTTCATGGCGGCATTGATTTCAAGGGTATCTATGCCGCGCCGGTCCTTGCCACATCGAACGGCCAGGTAACATGGGCCGGGCCGCACGGACCCTATGGTAACCTTGTTGAAATCTTTCATGACAACGGCGTCTCAACCCGGTATGGTCATCTCAAGTCCGTTAACGTTTCGCTGGGCCAAAAAATCAGCCGTGGCGACTTGGTTGGCTGGATGGGAAGCACGGGGCGGAGCACAGGGCCTCACTTGCACTACGAAACCCGTGTAAATGGCCGTGTGATTGATCCTCAAGATTTTTGGCGAACACAACATGATCTTCAAGCGCTCGAAACCCTCAACTAACGGAACCGCCGCCCCTTCGAATTCGGGGCCGTCGATCGTTGCCCAGGATGTGACCATCGAGGGCAATATCACGGCGGCCGGAGAGCTTCATATTGACGGCACGGTTTTTGGTGCGGTGCGGGCAAAATCCTGCGTGGTCGACATGAACGGCTTTGTCCAAGGTGAGCTGGTGGCGGAAGAGATTTTCATTCGCGGCCGGGTGATGGGGCCGATCCGCGGTCTTCATGTCAATCTGTATGCGGGCGCGCAGGTGGAAGGCGATATTCTTAACGAGACGATTTCCATCGAGAATGGCGCCAATATTTACGGCATGATCAGCCGGGCTGAAAATCCCCTGGCCGACGGGCAAGCGCATCAGGAGCCACCTCCAGCCGACGGCAAGGCGCGCCCTGCCCCGAATCTGGCCATAGGCCAGGTCAATTACTTCGCCGAAAACCCCGACGAGCCTTTCCGGCCCCTCAAGGTTGTCAGGCCGGTTTAAATTCCGGCGCTAATCAATATCTTCAATGACTTCGGAATCCAGGCCTTGCACGCGCTTGGCCAATGAGGCCTGGATGAAGTCGTCAAGACCGCCATCCAGCACGGCGGCGGGATTGGTGCTGGTGTAGCCGGTGCGCAAATCCTTGACCAACTGATAGGGTTGCAGAACATATGAGCGGATCTGGTGGCCCCAGCCAATATCGGTTTTCTTGGCGTTGACTGCGTCGATCTTCTCCTGCTGCATCTGCAATTCGCGCTCGTAAAGACGAGCCTTCAGCATTTTCCAGGCGGTGGCCCGGTTCTTGTGCTGGGACCGCTCGGCCTGGCAGGCCACGACAATGCCGGTGGGTAAATGAGTAATGCGCACCGCCGAGTCAGTTGTATTGACGTGCTGGCCGCCGGCCCCCGAGGCGCGGTAGGTGTCGATCTTGCATTCACTCTCGTTGACCTGGATATCGATATTGTCGTCGATTACCGGATAGGCCCAGACGGAGGCGAAAGAGGTGTGGCGCCTGGCGTTCGAATCATAGGGCGAGATGCGGACCAGACGATGTACGCCGGATTCGGTTTTCAATTTTCCATATGCATTGTGGCCCTTGATTTCGAGAGTGCATGACTTGATGCCCGCCTCTTCCCCGGCGTGCTCGTCGAGCACGGAGACCTTGAACTTGTTCTGGTTGGCCCAGCGCGTATACATGCGCATCAGCATCGAAGCCCAGTCCTGGCTTTCGGTGCCGCCAGCGCCGGCATTGATCTGCAAGTAGCTGTCGTTGCCATCCGCCTCGCCGGAAAGAAGTGTTTCAAGTTCCTGCTCGGCCACTTCCAACTGGAGTTTGGTGAGGGATTTCTCCGCCTCGCTGACGATGGCGTGGTCACCTTCTAATTCACCAAGTTCAATCAGGCCCACATTGTCTTCAATGGTTTGCTCGAGGCGCAAAACGGATGAAATGCGCGCATCCAGGTCCTGGCGCTTGCGCATCACTTCCTGGGCCTTCTGCGGGTCGTTCCAAAGATTGGGATCTTCCGACCGGGCGTTCAGCTCGGCGAGCTGGCGAATAGCGGAATCCCAGTCAAAGATGCCTCCTCAGCAATCCAATGGACTGCTTCATCTCTTCGACGACTTTGACGGTTTCAGCGCGCATAAGTGAACAGCTTTCAGATTGGTTTGGTGGGGCTCAATAGAGGCCGCCGGTGCCTGTCGTCAACCCGCCTTCTTCCACGGACTGTTCGCTATCGGCGGGCGGCACGAGCTGCTGGCCGGCGCCATAGATGGACTCGGTCGTGACAGAGGCCAAATCCTCGCCGATGATTGTCGTCGAACCGGCGGGCTCCTCACCGGGCTTGAAGGCCTCGAGAATGACGCCCTCCTCGCCATAGATCGCCCGCTGTCCCGTATTGGCATCAATCGGAATGAGCTCAATGGCGCGCGGTACGCGGAAGGGCGTGGCCGGCTGTTCGCGGAGGGCCAGGCGCATGAAATCGGCGACGATGGGAGCGGCCAATTCGCCGCCGGTGCGCCTTTTGCCCATGGGCTTGGGCGTGTCGTAGCCCACATACACACCCACCGCAAGATCAGGCGTATAGCCAATGAACCACGCGTCCTTTTCCTCATTGGAGGTGCCGGTCTTTCCGGCCACGGGCTTGCCCACGATTTGAAGTTTCTTGCCGGTTCCGCGCTGGACAACGCCTTCCATCATCGAGGTAATCTGATAGGCCGTATAGGGGCTCATGACCTGTTCACGGACGTCGATGAGTTCGGGTTCGGCGCTGTTTGCGGTATAGGATTCCTGCTGACAGAAACTGCAATCCCTTTTGTCATATCGGAAAATCGTGCGGCCGTAACGGTCCTGCACGCGGTCGATCAGGGTTGCCTGAACCTTCTTGCCGCCGTTCGCGAAGATGCTGTAGGCGGTGGTCATTTTCATCAGGGTCGTTTCGCCCGCCCCCAGGGCCATGGACAGTTGCAGGGGCATCTTGTCGTAGAGGCCCAGGCGCTGGGCAAGGTCAACGATCTTGGTCATGCCGAGATCATCGGCGAGGCGCACGGTCATCACGTTGCGCGATTGCTCAATACCGCGGCGCAGCGTCGAGGGGCCGAAAAACTTGTCCTGATAATTCTTTGGCTTCCACACTTCGCCATTCGGCAGCTGGTATTCAACAGCGGCATCGAGCACGACGGACGACGGCGTATAGCCGTTATCCAGTGCTGCGGCATAAGCAACCGGCTTAAAGGCAGAACCCGGCTGGCGCATGGCCTGAACAGCGCGGTTGAACTGGCTATTGCCGTAGGAGAAGCCGCCGACCATGGAAAGCACGCGGCCAGTATGTGGGTCCATTGCGACAAGGGCGCCCTCCACATCAGGCATCTGCACCAGATGCCATTGGCCTTCCTGACTGCTTGGAGCCACATAGACAACGTCGCCCACCGCCAAAACTTCAGTTGCCTTTTCGACTTTGGGACCGAGCTCCGTACCATCCACATAGGCCCGGGCCCAGCCCAGGAGCGCTGCGGGAACCGTGCCGGTTTCGCGCGCCTCTTCCAGCTTGCCATCGGGCAGCAGTTTTGGCTGCAGGCCAATGGTTGCCTGCTGCTCATTCACCTCGGTGACAACCGCCAGACGCCAAGGCGCCACGTCGGCGGGAACCCGGGGCTTTGCAAGGAGAAGACCCCAGTCGCCCTGAACTTCGACTTTCTTGACCGGCCCGCGAAATCCGCGCCTGCGGTCGAAGGCAATGAGGCCTCTCGCCAGGGCCTGCCTGGCATAGATCTGCAGTTTTGGATCAAGGGTAGTGCGAACCGAAAGCCCGCCCTTGCCAAGCGTGTCCTTGCCGTACATCTGGGCCAGTTCGCGGCGCACTTCCTCGGCAAAGGATTCAGCGGCAAAGAGCTGGGCGCCAAAAGGGCGCGGGCTGACGACCAGCGGCTTCTTGGTGGCATCGTCAAATTCAGCTTGGGTGATGTAGTCATTTTCCAGCATCTGCTGGAGCACCCAGTTGCGCCGCTCGATGGCGCGATCCTTGTGCCGGAACGGGTGATAGTTGTTGGGACCCTTGGGCAAGGCCGCTAGATAAGCCATTTCATCCAGGGAAAGCTCGGTCAGCGACTTGCCGAAATAATTCAGCGAGGCCGCGGCAATGCCGTAGGAGTTCAGGCCAAGGAATATGTCGTTCAGATAAAGCTCTATAATCTGATCCTTGGTAAAGGCGGCTTCAATACGCTGGACGATGATGGCCTCGCGCAGCTTGCGTTCGATCGTCTGCTCATTGCTGAGGAGAAAGTTCTTGGCCACCTGCTGGGTAATGGTGGATGCCCCGACGATCTGTCCCTTGCCGGTCAGCTTGACCTGGAAGTAGCGCAGGCCGGCGGCCGCAATGCCGCGCCAGTCAAGGCCGCCGTGAGTGAAAAAGGTTTTGTCTTCCGCAGAAATGTAAGCCTGGATCAGCCTCTTGGGGACGGAATTGATAGGAATGAACAGGCGCCGCTCGTTTGCATATTCAGCAAGCAGCGAACCATCGGCGGCATGGATGCGCGACATGACGGGGGGCTCATAGGAGGCCAGTTGCTTGTAATCCGGAAGGCCTTTGGACACATCCCAAATCACATAAGCCAGAGCCCCCGAGAGGCCCAGGAAAATCATGAACCCAGCTCCGAAGAGCCATCCTAAAAATCTTAACATCGCAGAATTATTGATCCGATTCCGTCACTATCTCCTGCTGGCGATAGCACATGCCATGTGGCCCTTGCTAGGCTTGGAATATGGCCAAGGATAGGCAGGCGCAAAGCACCTGCTAAATGGCCAGTTCTATGCCAAAAGTCTTGCGGAAGCCTTCCTGCCCAGCCCGGGTAATGGCCAGCGCCCTGGTGTTGTCCTGGCGTTTCACCCATTTCAGCTCCAGGGTCCGCTGCAGCAGGGCAGCGCCCACAGCACCTGCGAGATGATAGCGTCTTTCGCTCCAGTCGAGGCAGGGCCTGCAGAAGACGCGCTTCGAGTGTCTTGTGCCGGCAAGATCGATGCCGAACCTGTCGAGAAACAATTTGCCGGATTCTGTTACTCTGCCGCCATCGCCTTCGAATTCAATCTGCCCCCGGCCCAGCATTGCATCGCTGACGCTCACCGCGAGGTGGCCGGCCATGTGATCGTAGCATCCGCGGGCGACACGCATGGCGGCATCGCGCGGACCGGTGCGCATGGTGCGCCCGGCGTGCTTGATGTTCTGGGTTGAAGCCACCTGCTGCAGGCCTTCGAGCATGCGTGCGATCTCGGATGAGGCCAATGAGTGGTAGTGATGGCGGCCATGCCGTTCCATTGTGATGAGTCCCGCGGTGATCATTTTGGAAAGATGTCCGCTGGCAGTTTGCGGCGCGATGCCGGCGCGCAATGCCAGTTCCCTTGCGGTGAGCGCCCGGCGGTCCAGCATCGCTTCCAGCATATTTGCCCGGGTCGGATCCCCGACCAGGGCAGCAATTTCCGCTATGCTGACAATATGAGCCATGGGGCTTTCTCCACCAGATTTCTACAGCCGTAACACGTCATTCATCGTGCATGCTACGGTCATCACCGTAGCATTAAGAGGTTCACCGGGAATAGAACACTTCAACATTTTGAGGAGCCTGCCCCATGTCCGACCAAGCCAGCAAAGCCCTTGCATTCCGCGCCCTTCACACCCGCTCCGGTGCCTTTCTCATTCCCAATCCCTGGGATGCGGGCACCGCTAAAATCCTGACGCATTTGGGATTTGAAGCACTGGCAACGACCAGTGCAGGGCTGGCATTCGCCCTGGGCCGCAATGACGGAGCCGCCAGCCGCGAAGAAACCCTGGCGAACGCCCGCGCCATTGTGCAGGCAACTCATCTTCCAGTTTCAGCTGATCTGGAAAACGGATTTGGGCATTCCCCTGACAAAGTTGCCGAAACAATTCAGCTTGCTGCTTCCGCCGGACTTGTTGGCGGGTCAATCGAGGACGCGAGCGGAGACCGAGACAAGCCAATCTATGATCTCAATCTGGCGGCAGAACGGATTTCAGCGGCGGTGGAAGCTGCCTGTGCGCAGAACATTCACTTCACGCTGACGGCGCGGGCTGAGAATTTCCTGCATGGACGGCCTGACCTTGATGACACAATCGAACGCCTGCAGGCTTTCGAAAGGGCCGGGGCCGACGTGCTTTATGCGCCGGGCCTGCCAAGCCTTGACGCAATTCGCGAAGTCTGTTCAGCAGTCAGCCGCCCGGTGAATGTGGTGGCTGGATTGAGCGGGCCAGTGTTTTCGCTCAAGCAATTGGAAGATGCGGGGGTGAAACGTGTCAGTGTCGGTTCCTCCCTGAGCCGGCTGGCACTGGCCGCTGTCGCAGGGGCCGCCCGCGAGATGAGGAACTTCGGCACCTTCGATTTTGCCAGAGACGCTTTCCCTTCCGCCGAGATCAACAAACTCATGAAGGAAAACCCTCGATGACCGTAACCGTTCAAATCCGCTATATGATCGACCCGTTCAAGCGGGACGCATTCGAGCGCTACGCTCGGGCCTGGAGCAGTATCATACCGCGCTGCGGCGGCGACCTGCTGGGGTATTTCATGCCGCATGAAGGTACCAACAATATCGCCTGGGCTCTGATCTCGTGCGACAGTCTGGCGGCTTATGAAGCTTACCGGATGCAGCTTCATGTGGACGAAGAAAGCCTGGCGAACTTTGCCTTTGCCCAGCGCGAACGCTTCATCCTGAGCGAGGAGCGCACGTTCCTCCGACCTGTCGTGGCTTAGCTCAATTGGCGGTGGAGGCCACTTCCGTAGCAAAGTAGCTGTCAATCGCCGTGGCAAAGGCCTTGGCGATTTTTGATTGCCAGACGGTGGAGGTCAGCAGCTTTTCATCGGACTTGCTGGACAGAAAACCGAGTTCAAGCAGCACCGAAGGAACATCGGGCGCCTTCAGGACCATGAAGCCTGCGGAGCGCAATGGCTTTCCGGTCATCAGGGTCAGCGGCCGCAGCTGGGCGACCGCCTTCTTGGAAAAGAACATGGCATGGTTCTTTGACTCGCGCTGGGCGAGATCGATGAGGATGTCAGTGATTTCCTCGGTTTCGGCCTCAAGATCGAGGCCGCCTATAATGTCAGCGCGGTTTTCGCGCTTGGCCAGGGCTTCCGCTTCGGCGTCCGAAGCCTTGTCGGACAGGGTGTAGATCGTAACACCGCGGGCATCCCGGCCCCTGACGGTATCGGCGTGAATGGCGAGAAACAGGTCGGCGTTTTTTTCCCGGGCAACAGTCACCCGGTTTTTCAGGCTTACAAAACGGTCATCGCTGCGCGTCATCACGACGTTGTATTTGCCGCTGGCCAGCAGGGCCTGGCGCAGGACATTAGCGAAAGAAAGCACCACATCCTTCTCTTTCGTGCCGGCACGGCTGATGGCGCCGGGATCAATGCCGCCATGGCCGGGATCGAGGACGATGGTTTTCTTGCCACGCTTGATGCCCAGAATTTTTTTCTTTTCCGGGACCGCCGTATCAGCCGGAGGGACCGACAGGGCAGCCATGTCCTTCTGGATTTTCGCCTGCTCGGCGTTGTAAGACTTGACGAAAGCCTGCTCCGTGGTTTTCACCAGGTCGACGACGAGACGGGCTGGCTGGCCGGTTTGCGGCTCCACCAGAAACGATTTTTCAATCAGAACGGGTCCGTGGGTGTCAATAACGATGCGGGATTTTCCCGCTTCAACCAGGCCGTAGCGGTACTGAGATACCAGCCCCCGCACCTTATGGCCAATGCCGGGCGGCAGGTCGAACGTCACATCCGGCAGGTCGATAACAACCCGGTAAGGATCGGGGAGCACATAAACGCTGAAATTCACGGTTTTGGAGATATCGGCGACGAAGCGGGTGCGGGTCTCATTGCCGCCTACCCGAGTTCCGGTGGCAACGGCATCTCCCGCCGCATAGGATTGCGGGAAGCCAATGAAAAACATGGCAACAATGCACACAACCGGGATCAACAGGAGGCGCATAAACTGCCTCATTCTTCCCCTTTCCAGTGCGTTGTGCGGTGCAATCATCGTGTTTTGGCCCAATCGCGGGAAGGTTAGCGGCGCCGTGGTTAACCGAAGGTTTCCGCGGGCAGATTTGGCTGGGTGGGATGAGCGACCTTGCAATTGGGGGCCCTTCTCCCTAAAGATAAGGGGTCTCTTCGGCAGACTCGATTCAATCGTTTGGGTTGCAAGAGCAAAAATTTCGCGGCAGAGAGGTCCGGAGAACCTGCTGGTTCACTCCTTCGTGCCGCGTCTAGGTAAGGTTCCCAAGTCGGGGGCCTTGTGGGCTTCCCGGGCAAAGGACATCCGCCCGGGCACGCCGATGAGTTTAACCGTTCAGGCCATGGTGGCTTGAGCAAAGATCAATGAGGGCCATGATCCAGGACTTTTCGATTGCGCCTCCAGCCGCTGGAAACACAGCCAGCAGGGAGCCGTTCGCATCGCAAAACGTCGTGACATGGATTTGGCCCATTTCGCGCAGGCTGGCCCGTCGGGCCGTCTGGTTTCTCAAGTCCGGACATGGGACCTTCGAAGCCTCACCGCCAGCTGCCGCAGAGGATACAAGACCATGGGCAGCAAAATGCTCGTCGATGCCACGCATGCCGAGGAAACACGCGTTGTCGTGGTTCGCGGAAACCGCATCGAGGAATTCGACTTTGAAAGCGCTGCCCGCAAGCAGCTAAAAGGCAACATCTACCTGGCCAAGGTGACGCGGGTCGAGCCGTCACTGCAGGCAGCCTTCGTGGAATATGGCGGCAACCGCCACGGCTTCCTGGCCTTCTCGGAAATCCATCCCGACTACTACCAAATTCCAGTGGCCGACCGTCAGGCCCTGTTGCGCGAGCAGGAGGAAGACGATGCCGAGGAACACGAAGACGATAGTGACGACGATGATAACACAGTTAATGAACCCGAGCCATCAGGCGAGGCGCAGGCCATGCAGGCTTCCGAAGAGCCGCAGCTTGCATCAGAGGTTGTAGACGTAGAAGAGGCCGAAGCAGGCCACCCGGTCGACGACGAGGCTTCTTCCGAGCCGGACGTGCAGGCGCAGGAAGCGCCGGCCATCGGCGAGGTTGGGGTCGGCGTCGAGACGGTGGAAGAAGACGCCGAAAGCCAGAAGGTCGAATCCATCGGCGCGGAAGACGCGCTGGAAGAAGTGCCAAGACGCCAGCGCCGGGCGCCGCGCCGCCAGTACAAGATCCAGGAAGTCATCAAACGCCGCCAGATCATCCTCGTGCAGGTGGTCAAAGAGGAACGCGGCAACAAGGGTGCGGCGCTCACAACCTATCTCTCGCTCGCAGGACGCTATTGCGTTCTCATGCCGAACACAGCGCGCGGCGGCGGCATTTCCCGCAAGATCACCGACGCGGGCGACCGCCGGCGCCTCAAGGAAGTTGCCCGTGACGTGGAAGTCCCGCAGGGCATGGGGGTGATTGTCCGCACCGCCGGGGCGCAACGCACCCGTCCGGAAATCAAGCGTGACTTTGATTATCTCATGCGCCTTTGGGAAAATGTGCGCGACCTTACGCTTCATTCAACGGCCCCTGCCCTTGTCTATGAGGAAGGCAGCCTGATCAAGCGTTCGATCCGCGATCTCTATACCAAGGACGTGGACGAAGTGTTTGTTGAAGGTGAAGCGGCCTACCGCGAAGCCAAAGACTTCATGAAGATGCTCATGCCATCGCATGCCAAGAACGTGAAACTCTACAAGGATACGCGCCCGCTGTTTTCCAAGCATCAGACGGAAACCCAGCTTGACGCCCTCTACTCGCCAACGGTTACGCTGCCGTCGGGCGGCTATATCGTGATGAACCAGACGGAAGCCTTGGTTTCGGTCGACATCAACTCAGGCAAGGCAACGCGCGAACACAATATTGAAGACACGGCGCTGAAGACCAATCTGGAAGCCTGCGATGAAATTGCCAGGCAGCTGCGGCTGCGCGATCTTGCCGGCCTTGTGGTCATAGACTTCATCGACATGGAAGAGAACCGCAATAACCGCGCGGTGGAGCGGCGCCTGAAGGATGCCCTGAAAAATGACCGGGCCCGCATCCAGGTGGGCCGGATCAGCCATTTCGGCCTGATGGAAATGTCGCGGCAAAGGCTTCGGCCGGGGCTGCTTGAAGGTTCGTCACGGCCCTGCCCGCATTGCGAAGGACGCGGCATTGTCCGTTCGATCTCCTCGTGCGGGCTTTCAGTGCTGCGCGCCATCGAGGAACACCTGATCAGCCGCAAGGCAGAGCATCTCACGGTGAAGTGCACGCGCGAAGTGGCCTTCTATGTGCTTAACGAGAAGCGCGACAATCTTCTGACCATTGAACAGAATTACGGCATTTCCGTCTTCATCGTGCCAAGCGACGAGGTCAAGGGATCGCAGGCGGTCATCGAGAGGGCCAGTGACCGGGTCGTTGCAGCACGCAAGATCCAGTTCGTGCCCGTGAAGCTCGATGCCTACGTGGAAGACGCCGAGGAAGAGGAAACCGAAGCCGAAGTCGAGGCTGAGGAAGAGGGTGTAGACGTTCAAGCCGAGTCTGCTGCTGAACCTGAAAATGGCGAAGAAGGCTCCGACTCGCAGCGCGGCAGGCGGCGGCGGCGCGGCCGCCGGGGCGGCCGGCGCGGCGGACGCGACCGTGAAGATGAGCCGCGGGACAAAATTGCCGGCGAGGGAGATGGCAACATCGATGCGCCGCGCCAAGCCGCTGAAGCAGACGATTCCGCAGGCGATGATGTCGTTTCGCCCAACGAAGCGGAAATGAGTTCGGCGCCCGATGATTCCAGCGAGAAGGAGGGCTCCGAGCGCGGACCTGCACGCCGGCGCGACCGCTGGGGACGCAACAGAAACGGGCGCAACCGGAATGGCCGCCCTGCCGCTGAAGGCGAAAGCAATGGCCACGCCCATGTGGAAAGCCCGGCAGAGATACGCGCTCCGCAACCGGAACGTCAGCCGACCCCGGTCATCGCAATCCAGGAAATCATCGCCCAACCGGTTGAGCCGCGAAAGTGGCAACCGCCGGCGGCAACAGTGACGGCAGCCGAAGTGGCCAAACCCAAGGCTGGCTGGTGGAGCAAACGCGGCTGAAGATCAGGAGCCTCAAACTCGCCGTATTTGACAGAGAAACAGCCCTCTTGAATGCGGCGGGTAATCAACCCGCATGCGACCTGTTGAGTGAACCATGATTCGCAATTTGACAGCGGTTTTCCTTGCCCTCGCGCTCGCCATTTCGGGCCTCGCGGATTCTGGCATGGCAGCTACTAAGAAAAAGCCGCGTGGACCGTCGCTTCCGCTCATTCGCGACGCGGAAATCGAAGGCCTGCTGCGGCTCTACTCGCGGCCCATTTTCAAGGCGGCAGGGCTGAACCCCGCGGCGGTGCGCGTCTACATCATCAACAATGACAAGATCAATGCCTTCGTCGCAGGCGGCCAGCGCATGTTCATTCATACGGGCCTGCTGACGCGGACCAAAACTCCGAACGAAATCATCGGTGTTCTGGCGCATGAGACGGGCCATATCGCAGGCGGGCATTTGGCGCGCCTGGGCATTGAACTCGACCGCGCCAGTGTCCAGTCAATTATCGGAACGCTGGTTGGCGTGGCGGCCGTCATGGGCGGCGCCGCCGCGGGGCAAAAAGGCGCGACCCAGGCCGGACAGGGAATCATGATTGGATCCCAAGGCATGGCCCAGCGGGGTTTGCTCTCTTACCAGCGCGGCATGGAATCATCTGCCGACCAGGCAGCACTCAAATACCTCAAGGCGACGGAACAGTCTCCGCAGGGCATGCTCTCGTTGTTCCAGTTACTTGCCAATGAATCGCTGGCTTCGCTGGAAAACGCCGACCCTTACCTGCTGTCACATCCCATGCCGCTGGAAAGAATTCGCAACCTTGAGCTGGAAGCAAAAAAATCCGCCTTCTTCAATAAGGACGACGCGCCGCAACTGCTGCTCCGCCATCACCTGATGCAAGCCAAGCTGGCCGGCTTCATGCAGTCGCCGCAATATGTCTTCCAGCGCTATCCCTCAGCGGACAAGAGCCTGCCGGCACGCTATGCCCGGTCGATTTCAATGTTTCGCAAGGGCGACACCAAGAATGCCATCCCGATCATCGACAGCCTCATAAGGGATATTCCGGAGAACCCCTATTTCTGGGAGCTCAAGGGCCAGGCCCTGCTGGAAGGCGGCGCTCCGGCGAAGGCGCTTGCGTCGCTCAGGCAGGCCAACAAACTGTTGCCGAACAGCGGCCTCATCCAGATCCTCTATGCGCAAGCCCTGATCGCCACGGAAGATCGCGCAAATATCAAGCAAGCACTGAACCTCCTGACGCTGGCCAAGAAAACCGAGCGGGATTCAGTTGATGTCTACAAGTATTCCGCGCTTGCCTATGGCTATCTGAATGACTTGCCCAGGGCCGAATTGGCAACTGCCGAAATGGCCATGATGCAGGGCGACACGGCGCTGGCGTCCGAAAAAGCCAAGCGCGTCATCGGGCAATTCAAACACGGCTCGCCGGAATGGATGAAGGCCAACGACGTTCTGAATTTCACCAGCAAAGAACGGAATTGACCCGGAACCTGCCTTTCAGGCAAATAGACTGGAAACACAAGGATTGAACATGCACGCTGCCGTCAGGACTCTATTGCTTGCGACCACGCTGCTGTGGGGGCTCGGCGCCAGCGCCCATGCCGCCGAATTCAATGATGCCCAGCGCAAGGAAATGGAATCCATCATCAAGGATTACCTTCTGGCAAATCCTGACATTCTCAGGGAAATGGGCCAGCTTCTGGAGCAGCAGGAACGGCTTGCTGAAGACCAGCAAAGAAAAGGCGCCCTGGTTGCCAATGCCGACAAAATATTCCGTGACGGGACGGATTTCGTGGCCGGCAATCCCGACGGCAAGGTCACGATGGTCGAGTTCTTCGACTACAACTGCGGCTGGTGCAAAAAGGGCTTTTCCGAAGTCATGGCGTTGATAGAGTCCGACAAGGACCTGAGATTCGTCCTGAAGGAATTCCCGATATTCGGCGGAGATTCGGACTATGCGGCCCAGGCGGCCATAGCCGCCGGCAAGCAGGGCAAATACTGGGACCTGCATGTGGCCATGTTCAGCCACGAAGGAAAAATCACCAAAGAGACAGTCGACGAACTCGCAACGGCGCAGGGCCTTGACATGGCGCAGCTCAAAAAAGACATGGAGAGTCCGGAGACGGCCGCCATGCTGGAGCGCAACCGCACCCTCGCCCAGTCGCTTGCCATCAATGGCACGCCGGCTTTCATTATTGATGACAAGCTGGTTCCCGGCTACCTGCCCAAAGCCGAACTGGTCAGCGCCATTAACGATGTCCGGGCGAAAGGCGGCTGTTCACTCTGCTGATGCCGGGCGCTTCCCTGCCCGCCATTGACCGCCTATAACGCGTTACACATCACAGATTCTTATGGCAGGGCAATGAAACCGATCTACATCCTAAACGGCCCCAACCTGAACCTGCTTGGCCTGCGCGAACCCACCGTCTATGGCCAGGAAACCATCGCTGACCTGGAGGCGCGCTGTGCCGCCAAGGCCAAGGCGCTTGGACAAGACGTTGTGTTCAGGCAGACCAATACGGAAGGCGAACTGATCGGCTGGGTGCATGAGGCGCAAGGCAAGGCTTCCGGGATCATCATCAATGGAGCCGGCTATACCCATACCTCGGTTGCCTTGCATGACGCCCTGAAGGCGGTGAACATCCCGACCATAGAAGTTCACCTGTCCAATGTTTACGCCCGCGAACCGTTTCGCCATCACAGCTATATTTCTCCTGTTGCCCACGGGGTTATTTGCGGCTTTGGTGGACAAAGTTATGAACTGGCCCTCGACGGCATTGCGCAAATCCTGAAATCAAGCGGAAAGAGGTAAAGAATGCCCCCGAAAAAAGTGCCGCCATTGCGTGGCCAGACAAAGTCCGCCAGTCCGGAACTGGATCTTATCCGGACCCTCGCGGACATCTTGAATGAAACAGGGCTTTCTGAAATCGAATTGGAGCAAAAGGGTTCGCGCGTCCGCGTGTCGCGGACGGTAACGGCGGCGGCAACCGTGCAGCAGCACGCACCGGTGCATCATGCGCCCGCGCCGTCACAGGCGCTGTCGGCGCCCGTTGCCAAGGTTCCCGACACGGATCATGCGGGAACGGTAAAATCCCCCATGGTGGGAACGATCTACATGGCCTCGGCCCCGGGCAACCCTAATTTCATAGAAATCGGCTCACAGGTCAAACAGGGCCAGACCCTGCTGATCATTGAAGCCATGAAAACCATGAACCAAATTCCTTCGCCGGTCTCGGGCAAGGTCATCCGCATCCACGTTGATAACGGCGATCCGGTTGAGTATGGCGCGGCGCTGGTGACGATCGAGTGAGTGATGTTTGACAAGATTCTCATCGCCAACCGCGGCGAGATAGCGCTTCGGGTCCTGCGGGCCTGCCGCGAATTGGGCATCCAGACGGTTGCCGTCCACTCCACGGCGGATGCAGATGCCATGCATGTGCGATTGGCGGACGAAAGCGTGTGCATCGGGCCGCCGCCGGCGCGCGACAGCTATCTCAATATCCCGGCGATCGTGTCGGCTTGCGAGATCACCGGAGCCGAAGCGGTTCATCCCGGTTACGGCTTTCTTTCCGAGAACGCAAAATTCGCGGAAATCCTCACCGAACACGGAATTAAATTCATCGGCCCTTCGGCTGAGAACATCCGGACGATGGGCGACAAGATCGAGGCCAAGCGCACCGCCAAGGCTTTGGGCATTCCGGTTGTTCCGGGCTCCGATGGCGGCGTTTCCGATGTCAGCGAAGGCTTGCGCATTGCCCGCGAAATTGGTTATCCGGTCATCATCAAGGCCACCGCCGGCGGCGGCGGGCGCGGCATGAAGGTTGCCCGCAATGACGCCGAAATGGAAAATGCGCTGAGCACGGCGCAGACCGAGGCCAAGGCGGCCTTCGGCAATGAGGAAGTCTACATCGAGAAATACCTGGTGCTGCCGCGGCATATTGAAATCCAGGTGCTGGGCGACGGGCAAGGCAATGCGGTGCATCTGGGCGAGCGCGACTGCTCGCTGCAGCGCCGCCACCAGAAAATCTGGGAAGAAGCCCATTCGCCGGCCCTGAATTCGATCCAGCGTGATGAAATCGGGGCGCGCGTCGCCAAGGCCATGGCGGACATTTCCTATGAGGGCGTCGGCACAATCGAATTCCTCTATGAGAACGGCGAGTTCTATTTCATTGAAATGAACACGCGGCTGCAGGTCGAGCATCCGGTGACCGAAATGATCACCGGCCTTGACCTGGTGCAGGAGCAGATCCGCGTGGCCAGCGGGGCAAAACTGCAATATGCCCAGAGCGACATCACCTTTGCGGGTCATGCCATTGAATGCCGCATCAATGCGGAAAACGCCAAAACCTTCGTGCCCTCGCCGGGGCGTGTGGATGCGGTGCATTTTCCCGGCGGCCTCGGGGTCCGGGTTGATTCAGCCCTATATGCGGGCTACCGCATTCCTCCCTATTACGACAGCCTCATCGGCAAGCTGATCGTCTTCGGCAAGACGCGCACCGAATGCATGATGCGCTTGAAACGGGCCATGGGAGAATTCGTGATTGAAGGGGTTGAAACGACCATTCCCCTGTTCCAGCGTTTGTTGGCTGAACCCGATATCATTGACGGGCACTATGACATCCACTGGCTGGAGAACTACCTCACGCGAGATGCCTAGTGACGACGATCACACCAAAAATTCTGCTGCAGGCCTATGCCGTCGGGATTTTCCCGATGGCGGAAACAGCCGAGGACAGCGCGCTTTACTGGGTTGAACCGGAGGAGCGCGGGATCATTCCCCTGCGCGGTTTGCGCGTTTCGCATTCGCTGCGGAAGCAAGTGCGCCGCCAAACCTTCGAGGTGCGCGTTGATTCGGCTTTTTCCGAGGTCATCGACAGTTGCGCCGCCAAAACCAAAACCCGCAAGCTCACATGGATCAACACGCGCATTCGCACTCTCTACAACCAGCTCCACAAAATGGGGCACTGCCACTCGGTGGAATGCTGGCGCGACGGCAAGCTGGTTGGCGGGCTTTACGGGGTGAGGATTGGTGCGGCTTTTTTCGGCGAAAGCATGTTTTCGCGGGAAACCGACGCCAGCAAGGTGGCCCTGGTGCATCTGGTTGCCAGGCTGAATGCGGGCGGCTTCCGCCTGCTTGATGCCCAGTTCATGAATCCGCATCTCAAGACGCTGGGCGCCATTGTCATCTCGAAGGCTGATTACAAGGAGCTGTTGCCTTCGGCTCTCATCGCCCCGGCGGACTTCCACCGGTTCACGCAGGATGATGATCCGGCGCGCGTGCTCGAACTGGCCGGATCGGGTTAGTCCAGGGGCTCGCCCTCTTCGATCTGTTCCTGAAGGGTTGAAAGATCGGGAACTTCCTCAACAGCGGGTGGCGGAGCGGCGGGGTCGCGGCAATTGATCAGCCAGACATCATAGATGGGATGCTCGACCGCATTCAG
>JAEUMI010000160.1 GCA_016792825.1 Hyphomicrobiales bacterium | reverse complement strand
TTTTACCTTTAACGAATGGGTCGAATCCGGTGCCCGGACCAAAACCGCCGTTAAGATTCGGCCATTAAGGTTGACGTCAACAAGCAACAGACAGGACTTAACCGTGGAAACCGTCATCGATCACAATGTCATTGCCGAACTGAAGGCCATCGGCGGCACGGAAGCCCTGTTCAACCGGGTGGCGAACCATTTCGTCGAGAAGGTTCCAAGCCGCCTGGCGGAAATCGAGGGCATTGCCGGCTCGCAAGATGTGGGGGCGCTCGCCAATGCGGCGCATGCGCTGAAATCGGTGGTTTCAAGCCTTGGCGCCAAGCGGGCCGGGAAGGCTTGCGAGAATCTGGAACTTCTGGCGCGCACGGGCCAAGCCTTTGTGGCGCGCGACCTGGTGGATATCATCGTGTTTGAAACGCGCGCGGCGCTGGTTGAAGTCGAGAAGCTGAGAAGCGCTGCCTAAATAAGATCGTTATTCCCGCGAAGGCGGGAATCCAACTTCACGGTGTCTACGTTGGATCCCCGCCTTCGCGGGGATGACGGAAATGGAAAGCGCGGGGATGACGGCTTTGAGGTGGCGGATGACGGATTATTGTGAAGATCGCCTTTCAAATGTAATCCGCCCATCGCAGATGGTGAGGACGGGTTTCAAGGTTGAAATCTGGTTCGCGGGGGTTGCTTCGATATTGCCGTTGAGAATGATGACGTCGGCGAGCATGCCGGGCATGAGCTTGCCTTTCTTGTTCTCGGCGAATTCGGTGTAGGCGCCGGCGGCGGTGAAGCTGTCGAGTGTGTCCATGAGGGACTGGGCCTGCGGCGGGCTTTCGGGCGAGAGGGGAAGCGAGGTCATGGCGGACTGGATGCCGAGGAAGGGATCAAGCGGCGAGACGGGCCAGTCGGAGGAGAAGGCGATGGTTGCGCCGGTTTCGCGCAGGGTTTGCCAGGCGTAGGCTTGGGGCAGCTTGTCACCAATCCTTGTGCGGCAGGGCTCCGGCGGATTGCCGGGAACGCCGAGGCCGACGATGGGCTGCAATGAGGCGATGACGCCCAATTGCTTCAGGCGCGGAATATCGGCCTTGTCGATGAGTTCGATGTGTTCAATGCGGTGGCGGCTGTCGCGGACGCCATTGGCCTTGCGCG
Organism: Hyphomicrobiales bacterium; assembly: GCA_016792825.1. GTDB lineage: Bacteria > Pseudomonadota > Alphaproteobacteria > Rhizobiales > Aestuariivirgaceae > Aestuariivirga. Next base: position 1,309 of record JAEUMI010000160.1, on the reverse strand, counting down.
CGGCTTCATAGCCATCGAGGGTGCGGCGCACGCCGCCATCGCCGATGGCGTGAACGCTGATCTGGAGCCCGTGCCTGTCGGCGCGGGTGGCGACTTCGTTGAACTGCTTGGCGGTGAAAAGCGGCGCGCCGCGATTGCCGGGGAAGCCCGGGTAATCCTCGAGCATCAGGGCGGTGAGGGATTCGAGCACGCCATCCATGAAGATTTTCACCCGGCCGGAATGCAGCATGTCGCCCTGATACTGGGCCCGCATTTCAACGGCTTCATCGACGCGGGAGGTTTCGAAATAATTCTTCTGGTGGAAAGGCACCTCGACGCGGGCGATGAGTTCATCCCTGTCCATGAGCGCCTTCAGCAGCTCAAGCTGATACCAGTTGCCATCCATGTTGTGGATGGAGGTGATGCCGAGGGAGGCGCAATAGTCCAGCCCGCGCTTCATGAAATTCTGGTCGATGAGGCGCTCGGCTGATGTGGCCGGCGGCACGGGATTTTCACCGGTGACCATGCCGAGCCATTCGCGCCCGCCCGTGGCGGTGAGGCCCAGCAGCGGGGCAAAGGCTGCCGCCTCGCGGAGTTCGCCGGTGGCCAGCCCGTCGCCGCCCATGACGATTTCATTGCCGGGGGTGAGGCTGGCGCCATGGAGGAGGCCTGCCGTTTCAAGCGCCTTGGTATTGGCCCAGACCGTGTGGTGGTCAAAGCAGATGAGGGCCAGGGGCCTGTCCGCGATGATGGTGTCCAGAAGCTGGCGGGTGATGGCTATGTCGTCGCCGAGCGATACGGGTGCCGCGCCATTGACGATGATGATGCGGTCCTTCGGATTGGCCTTGGCGTATTCACGTATCGCTGCCGAAACGACTGACAAGCCCTTGATGTTGTTGATCATCAGGCTGTCGAGCTCGACCGCGCCGCCAAACAGGTGGATGTGGCTTTCGACGATGCCGGGCATCACCGTATTCATTTGGGCGTCGATAACACGGGTGTGACTGCCCTTCAGGGCCTTCATGTCGGCGGTGGAGCCCACGGCCAGAATGCGGTTGCCGGCGATGGCCAGCGATTCGGCCCGCAAGGCCTGCTTGTTCATGGTGAGAATACGGGCATTGGTGATGATCAGATCGGCAGATGGCATGATTTTTCCCTGTTTTGCGCTGCCCAAAATGCAGGCTTGCAATCCGTTCCGCAAGCCTCCACATTTGGCCGGTCTTCAACAATTGAAAGGAGGTGATCCGATGTCGAGTGAGTTCACAGCGTATGCCGTCAGGCTCGTGCGGATCGAATTCTCGGGCGGGGTTACTGCCTGATCGATCTCATA
>JAEUMI010000102.1 GCA_016792825.1 Hyphomicrobiales bacterium | reverse complement strand
ATTCCTGCCGCCGACTTCGATGCCATCGTGCGGCCCGAAGATATGCTGGCGCCAAAATAGTGGCCGAGGTTGTCAATCTCCGCGGCTTTCGCAAGCGTAAGGAGCGCGCCGAGAAGGAGACTGTCGCGCAAGTCAATCGCGCTGCCTTCGGCCGCACAAAATCCGAAAAGGAAATGAGCAAAGCCCAACGCGCGCTGGAAAAGAAGGCGCTCGACACGCACAGGCGCGAAGACTGATGGCCCGGGACCTCAAGCGCTCGCTGACCATTGCCGGGCATCGCACCTCGCTCTCCCTTGAACCCGAGTTCTGGCAGGCCCTGCAGGATGCAGCCCAGGCCGAAAAGAAAACAATTGCCAGTCTGGTTGGTGAAGTGGACCGGACCCGTGGCACCCGAAACCTTTCGAGCGCCGTTCGCGTCTGGCTGTTCAGGCGGGCAAAGAAGGCCTGATCAATAGAGATTGGAAGGTGACTCCGGCACTTGCGGAGGCTGGATGATTTGCGGTTGGATGATTTGCCGCTGGATGACGGGTTTGGGAGCCGGCGCCACCACCGGCCTGGCTGCCGCCATGACTTTCCGGTGGACGCGCAGCTCATGCTGCCGCAGCCGCAGCTCCGCCTTGTTGAGCGCACTGCCCTCCCGGATAAGCCGCTGCACTTCGGCCTTGGCCAGTTCGACATCCAGAACCCTTTGGGCGCTGTGGACTTTCAGTTCGCGCTGGCGCAGGCGCAGTTCCGCCCTCTGCGCATAGTAGGCGGTCAATCGCTCCTCGTCGGATTGGCGGAGCTTTTCCTCTTCGATGGCAAGCCGCTCCTGTTCCGCCTGCACTTTTTCCAGTTCGTCAACGCTGCGTTCAAGCACTTTGAAACCCAGGAATGAGGTGAGCGCCGCCCTGTCTTCGCCGGGCACAAGCTGCGATGGCTGCCCGGAATAGGAGATTTCCATCGGCGGCAATTCCGGTAAAGCCTTGAGGCTGAGAACCACCCCGATGTCGATCTTTCCATCAGCCAGTTCCGCAACCGGCTTGACCAGCACCTGTGCATCAGCACCGGTCACGCCAAATGGCGTAAACGTCGCCACGCCGTTTGCTATGGTCAGCGGCCCCGATACCGGACCGAGCGTGACGCCACTGCCACTGCGCAGGCCGGCAAAGGCCAGTTCCAGCCCTTCCGCATCATTGGCCGTCAGGATCAGCTTGGAGAAATTCTCCGGCGTAATATTCAGAAGCCGGCCATCCCGCAACGCAAAAGTGCCCTTGCCATTCAACATCGCCAGGACGCCGCCAGGACTCCTTCCCGCGCCTTCAAACTTTGCCTCGACACTGGCCTGCCCGGCGGCAACGGCCCTTCCGTCATTGCGCTTGAGATGCTGGAAGAGATCGAATGGAACAGCCACCTGCCCGCTGATCTTGCGCCCTTCAACCGCCTGGCGCGAGGCGATTTCGACGACAATGTCATCGCCTTCAACTGTTTTGGCGGAAACCACAAACTCGGTCGCATCTGCCGTGGCGGTAATGCCCACCTGTGCATTGCCCACCGCAAATCCGGGATAGATCTCGAGTGACTTTGGCCGCACCCACACCACCCCGGTGAGGCCGAAAGGCAGGGTCTTGGCAAAGGTTTCTTCCAGCGGCTCGGCGCTGCCATTCCATGGCAGGAACACCGGCGCCAGAGTATTCATCAGCGAAATGTCGCCCACATCGAAATCACCCGTGAACTCCGTCTGGTCTTTCAAGGCGGCGCTGCCGGTCAGGCTGAAACCCGAGAGCCTGGCCTCAATCTCGTCAAAGGACTGAACCGTCCCGGCGGTGCTGATTTTGGTGGCAAACGACAGGTCTCCACCCGATGCGGCGAGCCCCGGAACGCGCAGCGCGGCCAGCAGATCCTGGGCCTGGGCGCTCTGCATCGTGAGGTTGCCGTCCAGGACAAGTCTGCCGGGATCGGGAGTCACCCTGCCATTGAACTTCACCGTCGAACGATACAGGTCGCTTCGCAGGTCGATCTGGAAGCCGTCTTGCAGCGCGCCGTCGGCGGTCAGGACCGCCAGGGCAGGAATTGTATCCGTTGCTTCGGCAGCACCGCCAAACAGGTTGAACAGGGTGGCGCTCGACGGGCTTTTGATCTCGGTGGTGCCCTTGAGCCCCATGCCGGCCAGGCCGGTGGCCATGGTAAAGCTTCCGTTGGAAGTGATGTCGAGATCACCCACCTTGCCGATGATCCCGAAATGGGTTGTGGGGGCCGCGGCCGATGGCTTTGCCTGCAGGTCGATTTTCAGGCTCGTCGCGCCGAGAACCGCCGACCACCGGGGGTTCGCGTCACGCGGCAGCAACCCGATGAGCCGCAGGAGTTCGCGCGGGTCATCCGCCATGAGCGAGATGCCGATGTCGCCATCGGGGCCTTCCAGCGTGCTCAGCACATTGCCGGCCACGCTCAGTTTCGCCCCACCGACCGAGCCGGCTTCGATGGTCTTGAGATCAAAGCCCTTCACGGTGGTTTCCATGTCCACCGCGACATCTGAAGCTTCAACCCCGTTGAGCCTGAGGCTTCCCGCCTGGAAGGTGAGATGCAAGTCCCGCTTCACCTGTTCCTCGACGAAATTCCCCACAATGCTGGACCAGCTTGCGCTGCCGTCGGAAGAAAGTGCGGCGAGGCCATTGGGTATGTAGCTGTCGATGTCGGCTGTCTCCATGTCGATGCGCAAATCGATGATGGGGCGCTCGCCATTGACCAGAACCGCAAGGCCCGCCTTGCCCGTTTCGCCATCAAGCACATACTCGATGTTTTGCAGGTCGAGCTTCGAGGCCGTGAGCCTCACATCCGCCTTGCCTTCCAGGTTTCCACGAAGCCCAGTCCAGGTCCGGGCAATTGCGCTCCTGCTGTCGGGCCACAGCCACAGCGAGAGCTGCCGCGCATCCGGTGATTTTACCGCCAGCGTGCCGGCCAGTTCCGCATATTGCGTGCCCGGGAAAAATACCCCTTCAAAGCGCGAGCGCGAGCGCCCGGGAAGCGAGGCGGAAAGTTCGTGGATGCGCATGGCATTGCGGTTTGCCGAGATATCCAGCAAGACATTGTCGAGGACTTCGCCCCCGGTCTTGAGCGCCGCAACCTTGATTGAGGAGCGCAGATCAATGGCCTCAGGCAGGCCAGCCAATAGTCCGTTCACCAGCGAAAGGCCGTCGCCATCGCGCAGCAGGCGGCGCGCCCCGGCGCCCGCCAGAGCATCGAAATCCACCCGCGGCGCTGAAAAATCCGCCGTCGCCTTGATGTGCTTGCCAAGGACGAAGTTTGCATTGCCCGAAAGCATCATGCCCTGGTCTGCAACGCCCGCCGGCCTGATCTCGATCTCGCTCAGCGAAATCTTTTCAAAGCTGCCGGTGACCTTTGATTTGTAATTGACCGGACGGAACTGCCCTTCCGTGTCGGACTTTCCATCAGCGCTTTGCGTGGGATCGAGCCGCAGGGTGCCTTCGAACTGGCCCGCGTTGCTGCTGCCATCGAGAAAATAGGAATAGCCCGAATTATCCCGCGAGAAAACGCGAAGCCCCAGGCCCAGCGGCTGATCACTGACCCATGCCCCGGTATTGGCGGTAAACGCCAGGGGCACTGCGCCATAGTCAAAATTTCCCGAGCTGCGCCACGGACCGGCCAGGTTAAGGGCGGAAAACGTCGCATCAATATTTGCCAGTTCGGCATAGGCGCTGCGCCGCTCGTCGGCCAGTTGCACCGTGCCGTTGTCGAGCGTGATCTTGTCGAGCTTTACATGATCCAACAGGCGGCTGCTGAGGATATTCTGGGCAGGTTCAAAATTCCAGTTGCCGCTGCCATCAAGCGCGCGTCGGAGTTTGATTGTCGGGCTGTCAACATTGATGCTTTCGACCTGGATTTCAGCGTTGAACAGCGAGCCGAGATTCATCCGCACCACGATCTGGCCGGCCGTCGCAAACCACTTGTCCCGGGATCCCTCAGGATTGGCAATGCGCACATCCTGGGCCGCGAGCCGCGGCCACGGAAACAGCCTGACGCCGATAGGCCCGGCGATTTCCACCTTGCGCCCGGTGAGCTTTTCGCCATAAGCCTCAAGCTCCGCCCGGTAGCTTCCCCAATCCACCACGAATGGCGCCAGCATGGCACTCAGCACCACCAGCACCAGCACAATCCCGAAATAAAAGACCGGTGATTTCCAAACCTTCATGGTTTCTTACAATAGGACCAAACTTTCAGAGTGCAAGAATTTTGCCGGGGTTCATGATGTTGAGCGGGTCCAGCGCCTGCTTGATCTGGCGCATCACGTCAAGGCCCTTGCCATGCTCGGCCTCAAGGAACTTGATCTTGCCGCTGCCCACTCCATGCTCGCCGGTGCAGGTTCCTTCCATGGCGATGGCGCGGTGAATGAGCCGCTCGTAAAAACTCTTGACCCGCTTGACTTCTGCATCATCCAGGGGATCGCAATAAAGCACCACATGAAAATTGCCATCCCCCACATGGCCGATGATGGGGCCAAATAGATTGTTCGCGCGTAAATCCTCCTGCGTGGCTGTCACGCATTCGGCAAGCCGCGAAATCGGAACGCAGACGTCCGTGGCGAAGACATCCTGCTTGCCCGGCGCTATGGCCCGCGTGGCCCAGAAGGCATCGTGGCGGGCCTGCCACAGCTTCTGCCGGTCCTCCTCCTTTTCCGCCCACTCGAACGCCCCCGCGCCATGCGATGTTGCGATTTCCCGAAACATTTCAATCTGCTCGCGCGCATAGGCGACCGTTCCATGGAACTCCAGAAACAGCGTGGGGGCAATTTTGAGATCAAGCTTTGAATAGGCATTGAGTGCCTTCACGTGCTCCTCGTCCACCAGTTCAATGCGCGCCACCGGAATGCCGAGCTGAATGGTTTCAATGGTCGCATTGCAGGCCGCCTCGACACTGGGAAATGCACATACGCCCGCCGTCATGGCTTCCGGAATTCCGTAAAGCCTCAGGCCTACTTCCGTAATGATTCCGAGGGTGCCTTCCGATCCCACCAGCAGCCGGGTGAGGTCATAACCCGCCGAAGACTTTTTGGCGCGTGTGCCTGTGCGGATGATTTCACCATTCGCCATGACGGCTGTAAGTCCCATGACGTTCTCGCGCATTGTGCCATAGCGCACCGCATTGGTGCCCGAGGCCCGCGTTGCCGCCATGCCGCCAAGGCTGGCATCAGCCCCGGGATCAATCGGGAAGAACAGCCCCTGGTCACGCAAATGTGTGTTGAGCGCCTTGCGGGTAACGCCCGCCTCCACCCGTGCATCGAGATCAGCCGCATTGACCGATAGAATAGTATTCATCTGTGAAAGGTCTACCGTGATGCCGCCATAGGGCGCGGTGATATGGCCTTCCAGCGAGGTGCCCGTGCCGAACGCAATGACCGGGGTCTGGTGCCTGGAGCAGATAGTAACGATTTTCTGCACTTCCACTGTGTCGCGCACGAAGGCCACCGCATCAGGTGGCGCGCCGGCGGCCCAGGTCTGATCCTTGCCATGCTGCTCGCGCACCGCCATGGCGGTCGACAGCCTGTCGCCCAGGAACTCCCGGATTTCGGCAATGGTGGCAATTGTGCTGTTGGCACGGTCTCGTGTAAGCATGCGGCAAAACTAGCAGACGGGAAGAAAATTACGATGGTTTTTCCAAGCCCCATCAAAAGCGCGCCCTATGCCATCGAGGGGCAATGGATTGATTACAACGGCCATTTCAACATGGCCTATTACAATGTGCTGTTTGACCGGGATTCCGATGTGGCCCTGGACCTTGTCGGCCTCGGTCCCGCCTATGTGGAAAAAACCGGAAACTCCTATTTCACACTGGAGGCCCACGTCAGCTATCTGCGCGAGCTGGCCGTCACGGACCAAGTCACGATTGCAACCCAGATTCTCGATTTTGATTCAAAGCGTGTCCATTATGTCCAGACGATGCGCCACGCCACCGAAGACTGGATCGCCTGTGTCAATGAAATCATGATTATGCATGTAGACCTGGGATTAAAGAAATCCTCGCCCTTTCCTGCGGATGTTCTGGAGAAAATCAGGATCGCCCACGAGGCCCACAAATCGCTCCTGGTTCCATTACAAGTGGGTCACAAGATCGGGATTCCCCGAAAGGCCTAAGAACCGTTGTATTCTTGTCGCATTCGCCTGCCAGAACTGATCCATAAGAAACTTGCAGGAGGCTAATATGATGACACATTCCGGTTACTTGCAGTTTGCCGAAGCCCTGGTTTTCGCCCAGGGCCCGAAAGCCGAAGCTGAAGCGGCCAAACACGCCATTCTCTGTGAAAAATCCGGCGACATGGAAACTGCCGAAACCTGGCGCAATGTCCAGTTTGCCCTGAAATGCGTGGGCTTCAAGAAAGCCGCCTAGGGCGAATTGCATTTGCTATAAGGGGTCTATAAGGATTCGTCAGACCCCATGACTGCCAAGCCGATTGATATTGCCAAGACAAGTATTTCTGCGCGCGCCATGGCGGGCGGCGAACCCGCTTATTTCAAGGGCCTGAATCCGGAGCAGCGCGACGCGGTCGAATCAACTGAAGGCCCCCTGCTCGTGCTTGCCGGCGCCGGCACCGGCAAAACCCGGGTTCTGACCACCAGGCTCGCCCATATCCTGGCCACCAACAAGGCCTGGCCCAGCCAGATGCTGGCCGTCACCTTCACCAACAAGGCGGCGCGCGAAATGAAGGAGCGCATCGGCCACCTCATCGGTGAAGTGGTGGAAGGCATGACTTGGCTTGGCACTTTCCATTCCATCGGGGTCAAGATCCTGCGCAACCATGCGGAACTGGCGGGGCTGAAATCGGGCTTTTCGATCCTTGATACCGACGACCAGATCAGGCTCCTCAAGCAGCTCCTCTCCGCCCACGAGATCGACGAAAAGCGCTGGCCTGCCCGCCAGCTTGCCCATCTCATTGACGGCTGGAAAAACCGCGGCCTCGTGCCGGATAAAGTCCCCGCCGGCGAAGCCCATGGCTTTGCCAATGGCGCTGGCGGCAAGCTCTATGCCGAATACCAGTCCCGCCTGAAGGTAGTGAACGCCGCCGACTTCGGCGACCTGCTGCTCGAAGTGCTGCGCATCTTCCAGTCCTATCCCGATGTTCTGAAAAAATATCAGGAGCGTTTCAAATATATGCTGGTCGACGAGTACCAGGACACCAACGTGGCGCAATATCTCTGGCTGCGCCTCCTCGCCCAGGGCCACAGGAACATCTGCTGCGTGGGCGATGACGACCAGTCGATCTACGGCTGGCGCGGCGCCGAGGTAGACAACATCCTGCGCTTCGAGAAGGATTTTCCCGGCGCCAAGATCATCAAGCTGGAGCGCAACTACCGCTCGACGCCCCATATCCTTGGCGCCGCATCGGGACTTATTGCGAAGAACGAAAGCCGGCTGGGCAAGACGCTCCGCACCGACAAGAACGATGGCGACCCGGTCATCGTGCGCAGCCATTGGGATGGCGACGAGGAAGCCCGCGCCATCGGTGACGACATCGAAAGCTTGCAGCGCAGACACGAAAAACTCAACGACATGGCCATCCTGGTGCGCGCCTCGTTCCAGATGCGCGCCTTTGAAGACCGTTTCATAACCCTGGGCCTGCCCTACCGCGTGATCGGTGGCCCGCGCTTCTATGAACGTGCCGAAATCAGGGACGCGCTGGCTTATCTGAAAGTCACCGCCTCGCCCGACAATGATTTGGCTTTTGAGCGCATCGTCAATGTGCCCAAGCGCGGTATTGGCGATACCTCCATCAAGCGCATGTTCGAGTTTGCCCGGGCCCGCGGCCTGTCGCTTTACCGCGCCGCCGAGGAATTGACGCTCACCGATGAGTTGCCGAACAAGACCCGCACCGCGCTCCGCCTGCTCATTGAAAGTTTCGGCCGCTGGCGGAACGGGCTGCAAAGTCTTCCGCACACGGATTTGGCCGAAATGATTCTGGATGAATCGGGCTACACCGAAATGTGGCAGAACGACAAAAGTCCTGAAGCCGAAGGCCGGCTTGAAAACCTGAAGGAACTCGTCCGCTCCATGGGCGAATTTGAAAACACGGCAGGCTTCCTCGAACATATCGCCCTGGTGATGGACCGCGACAGCAGCGACGCCGATGACAAGGTCAGCATCATGACCCTCCATTCCTCCAAGGGGCTTGAGTTCGGAACCGTGTTCCTGCCCGGCTGGGAGGAAGGCCTGTTTCCGCACCAGCGGGCGCTGGATGAAAAGGGCAAGGCCGGCCTGGAGGAAGAACGCCGCCTCGCCTATGTCGGCATCACCCGCGCCAAGCGCCGGGCTTACATTTCCTTCGCGCAGAACCGCCGCGTGCACAACATGTGGCAGAACGCCCTGCCCTCGCGCTTTGTCGACGAATTGCCGGAAGCCTTTATCGAAGTCGCGCCCATGAGCAACAACTTTGGCGGCCACAGTCTCGGCGGCTATGGCGCCAGCCGCTTTGATGATCAGAAACCCTTCACCAACACTTATGCCACGCCGGGCTGGCAGCGCGCCCAGGAACGCTGGAGCAAGGGCGAGGGCCTGCGCTCAACCCCTAAATTCATTGAAGGCGAAATGGTCACCCACAGCGAGGAAAACCCCAGCCTTGCCAAAGGCACCCGTATTTTCCACCAGAAATTTGGCTATGGCCGCATCACGTCCGTCGATGGCAACAAGCTCACCATCGACTTCGAAAAAGCCGGCGAGAAGCGCGTCCTCGACAGCTTCGTGACGGCGGCTTGAGCGGCCTGATTTGACTTAATCCCGTCTTAAGAAAACCTCCCTAGACCTTTCATTTGGCGGAATGGAAGGCAGCATTTTATGCAAATTGCAACGGAGGTCAGACCGGCTGCGCGTGCCAAAGCTGATGCCCTGAACCGGGCCGCACCCGCCGTTTTCACCATGGCCATTTTTACCTCGGCCTTTCTGCTCTTCGCCATCCAGCCCATGTTCACCAAGATGATCCTGCCGCAGCTCGGCGGTTCTCCCGCCGTATGGTCCGTAGCCATGGTGTTCTTTCAGGCCGTGCTGCTTTTGGGTTATCTCTATGCCCATCTCTCAACCCGCTACCTGCCGCCGCGTACCGCCATATACGTGCATCTGGGCCTTCTCCTTGTAACCTTCATCGCCCTGCCGGTCTCCATTGCCTCGGGCCTTGGACAACCACCGACCGAAGGCCAGGCCGTTTGGCTGATCGGCGTGTTCACCTTTTCCGTGGGCCTGCCGTTCTTTGCCGTCGCCGGAAACGGTCCGCTCCTGCAAGCCTGGTTCGCCCGCACCCGGCACAAGGATGCCGGCAATCCGTACTTTCTTTATGTCGCTTCAAATCTCGGATCCTTCGCGGCACTCCTGCTCTATCCCCTGATCTTTGAAACCGCCCTGCGCTTGCCCCAGCAATCCCTTGGCTGGTCAATCGGCTTTATGGCCCTTGCCCTGATGATCGCAGCCTCGGGCTATGTCTTGCAGCTGACCATGGCAGAACCGAAACTGGGCATCATCCAACCGGGACCTGTGGCAGGACCGACGAAGCGCCGGGTCGGCGAATATATCTGGCTCTCGTTCATTCCATCAGCCCTGCTGGTGGCGGTCACCGCCCACATCTCAACCGACATAGCGCCGGCCCCATTTCTCTGGGTGATCCCGCTGGCCCTCTATCTCATGACTTTCGTGCTGATCTTCCGCGACCAGCCGCTGGTTCCCGCAACAATAGTTGCCCACCTTGTTCCAGCCCTGGCCGGGTTGATCATTCTATCCGAAGTGGTTCTCCTAAACATCTTTCTGAGTGTCGCCCTTCACCTCGGATTTTTCCTTGTTGTGGCCCTGATGTTCCACCAGCGCCTTTACAACTTGCGCCCACCCGCCGAACACCTCACGCAGTTCTACCTGTGGATGTCCTTTGGCGGCGTTCTCGGCGGCATTTTCTCCGGGTTGCTTGCACCCGTAATTTTTGATCGCATCCTGGAATACCCGATTCTCATAGGCCTCGTGATGCTGGCCCATCCGGCGGTGCTCAAAGCCTCACGAAGTGATTTCGCAAGGGAAGCGCTGCCGGTTTTGGGACTGGCGCTGCTGGTGGCGGCGGGGATTTATCTGTTTCGCGAGCATGAGTTCATCAGTTCCAGCACCTACCATCGATATCTCATAGCTGTGGCCAGCATTGTGATCATCGGTCTCTTTGTTCATCAAGTTGCCCGCGCGGCTCTGATAGTTGCGGCGCTGCTGGCAGTCGAGATATCGCCAGCCGGCTTTCTGGACACGACTTACGAACGCTCATTCTTTGGCGTCCACAAAATTTATCTGCGCGACAATGGACAGTTCCGCGCGCTGGCGCACGGAACAACCCTGCACGGCGCAATCCGGATCAAAAATCCCGATGGGTCAAAATATTCCGGTCCAGTCACGCCGCTCACTTACTATCACCCCCAAGGCGTTTTGGCGCAGACACTTGCTTTGCTCCCGCCCCAGATCAACGGCCGTGAAATTGCCGTCGTAGGCCTTGGCGCAGGCTCCCATTCCTGCAACGGCATGACCCGAGACCGCTGGACGTATTTTGAGATTGATCCTGTCGTCATCAAGATAGCCAGGGACCCCAATCAATTTGAATTTCTGTCCGGCTGCACACCTGACGCCAGGATCGTTCTGGGCGATGCGCGTTTGACCCTTGCCGAAGAACCGGCTTCCGCCTTCGACTACTTGCTCATCGATGCCTTCTCATCGGATACAATTCCGATCCATTTGCTGACCCGCGAGGCCATTGAGCTTTATGTATCACGCCTCAAGAGCGATGGGATTCTGGTCATCCACATATCAAACCGCCACCTGGAACTGCAAAGCGTTGTTGCGGCCCTTGCCCGCGATGCCAGGATCGCCATAAAAACCCTGGTCCATATCACTAGGTCAACCTCGCTTGCCGAGCCGAATTCTTCGGCAGTTGCGATTTTTGCACGCCAGCCGCAGACCCTTGCGCCCTTTACCGAAGAGCTTGGCTGGCAACAGCCGCCGAACAATGATGTGTCGGTCTGGACTGACGACTATTCAAACATCCTGGGCGCCATCTGGCGCAAGCATTCCAACTGATGCCGGTTCACGCCGTCGCCGGCACGAACTTCAGCGCCAGCCCGTTCATGCAATAGCGCAGGCCTGTGGGCGGCGGACCGTCCTCGAACACGTGGCCCAGATGCCCGCCGCAGCGCCGGCAGTGAACCTCGGTGCGCGTGCTGAAAAACGTATTGTCTTCCTTCTTGCCGACAGCGTTCGGCAGCACATCATAAAAGCTCGGCCAGCCCGTGCCGCTGTCATACTTGGTGTCCGAAGAATAGAGCGGCAGGTCGCAGCCGGCGCAGGCGAAAATGCCCTTGCGGTGCTCGTCCAGAAGCGGGCTGCTGTTGGGCGCCTCGGTATCTTCC
>JAEUMI010000097.1 GCA_016792825.1 Hyphomicrobiales bacterium | reverse complement strand
GACATGACGAAAATCTATCCCGGCCGCTCGGTCTACGCCTGCATGCTGAATGACCGCGGCCATTTCACCGATGATTGCATCGTCTACCGCACCGGGCCAAACTCCTGGATGCTGGTCCATGGCTCGGGTTCCGGCCACGAGGAAGTCGTGAAGCAGTCGCTGGGCCGCAATGTGGCTGTCCTGTTTGACGACGACATTCATGACCTTTCGCTGCAGGGGCCGCTCGCCGTGGACTTCCTCGCCAAGCATGTGCCCGGCATCCGCGACCTGAAGTATTTCCACCACATGCAGACCACGCTCTTTGGCGCCCCCGCCATGATCTCGCGCACCGGCTACACCGGCGAGCGCGGCTATGAACTTTTCGTGCGCGGCCAGGATGCGCCGAAGATCTGGGACACGATTTTGGCTGAAGGCAAGTCCATGGGCATCATTCCTGTCTGCTTCAGCGTGCTCGACATGCTGCGGGTGGAAAGCTACCTGTTGTTCTATCCTTATGATAATTCGCAAATGTATCCCTTCGCCAATGAGCAGCCCGGCGACAGCCTCTGGGAACTCGGCCTCAACTTCACCGTGAGCCCCGGCAAGACCGGCTTCCGCGGTGCCGAAGAACACGCGCGGCTGAAAGGCAAGGAACGCTTCAAGATATTCGGCCTGCAGATCGAGGCCGACGGCCCGGCGGATCTGGGCGACGAGGTCTTTGCCGACGGCAAGAAGGTGGGCATCATCACCTGCCCCTGCTATTCCAAGCTCACCAAGAAATCCATGGCGATCATGCGCGTTGACGTGGCCTGCGCCAAGCAGGGCACGAAGCTGGAAGTGCGCGGCAAGAACCTGAAAGCCAAGGCCATCGCCCACACCATCAGCTTCGATGATCCTGAGAAAAAGAAGCGGAACGCGGTTGGCTGATGCTTGTCGTTGGAATTAAGAGTCGCCCGGTTTACAAGGGGCTTGAGATTGATATCCACAGTGCGCGCCACCTCTTTGCCCTTGAAGGCGACGGGGCCGGGGCCTTGCTGGACCAGATCAAGTCGGTCGGCAGCGGCTTTCTGGAGAAGGCGGAAATTCTCTACGTCGGTCCCGAAAGCCAGGCGGGCAAGCTGCGTGAACTTCAGTCCTTTGACTTCTGGACGGCACCTACCATTCCCGTCCTTCTCAATCGTCTCAAAGCCTCGCTGCAGGCGGCGCGCATGGGAACCAGGCTTTATCTCTCCGGCACCGAAGGCTTCATCGGCCAGGCCATGCAGGTGGCACTTGATCTCGGCATTGATTTCAACTCCATCCGCACCGAACACCGGGGCTCCACTGCACGCCGCGTGCAATGCGTCCATTGCAAGGGCATTACTGACAACGTCACAACCTCGCCCTTCACCTGTTCCCATTGCGGCTTGCCGCTCTTGGTGCGCGATCACTATTCCAGGCGTCTTGGCGCTTTCCAGGGCGTGAACATTGACGCGGAGGAGCCGGGCACGGCACCCAGGCCCGAGGTGCTGTTCCCATGAGCATCAATACCGACATGACCGTGCGGGTGGCCGCCATCACGCAGGTGGCCGAGAAGGTGAAGCGCTTCCGCCTTGAACGCGTCGATGGCGGCGAGATGCCGATTTTTTCCGGCGGCTCCCATGTCGTCGTCGCCATGCGCGATGGCGATATCCTGAGGCGCAACACTTACTCGCTGATGTCATCCCCCCGCGATACCAGCGCCTATGAGCTTTCAATCCTGCGCGTGGAAAATTCCCGCGGCGGCTCTGCCTTCCTTCATGAGAAATTGAAGGTGGGCGACACGCTGGTGATCTCCCAGCCGGTCAATCTGTTCCCCTTCGATGTGCGCGGCCGCAAGCACCTGTTCATGGCCGGCGGCATCGGCATTACTCCCTTCATGGCCATGATGGACCAGATGACCCGCGAGGACCGTGCCTTTGAGCTGCACTACGCGGTGCGCAACCGGAAACACGGGGCCTATTGGAAAGACCTGTCGGAGCGCTACGGCGCCCACCGGGTGAAAATCTACTGCGACGAAGAAAAGCTCTTCATTCCCGTTGACCATATCCTGAATGCCCAGCCCCTTGGCACCCATCTTTATGTCTGCGGCCCGGAAGGCATGATCAATGGCGTGTTGACTAAGGCCCGGCAACTCGGCTGGCCCGAACAGAACCTCCATTCCGAGCGTTTCCTGGCCCCGCCGCCCGGCAAGCCGTTCCGCGCCGTGCTGAAGAAATCAGGGAAAGCCATCGAGGTGCACTCGCACCAGAGCATTCTCGAAGCGGTGGAAGCGGCGGGCATCGATGCCCCGTTCCTCTGCCGTGGCGGGGCTTGCGGCCAATGCGAAACCAATGTCATCTCCTGCGATGGTTCGCTCGAACACAACGACCACTTCCTTGAGCCCGACGACAAGGCCTCTGGCCGCAAGATCATGATTTGCGTGTCACGGCTGAAAGGCCAGGAAATTGTGCTGGATCTCTAGGAGAACGCCATGAACATCGAATTCAGACAGGAAACCTTCCGCGACGATTTCACCTTCCGCAACAGCCCGGCGGCGATCCGCCGCTTCCCCTTCCCCTTCCATGAAGACAGCTACATGTATTCTGTGAACATGGAGCCCCATGTGAAAGGGGCGCCCGGTTCCGCCTTCGAAAGCCTCATCGATGTCGACGAGCACTACATCTCCGAGATGAATGACCGTGCAAAGGTCTTGAAGGAAGACCCGCTGCGCTGCCAGGCGCTGCCCCACATGATGACGTCCCAGTGGGACACGCTGGAACTCCTCATGGAGCAGCAGGCGGCGGGCTATCCCGAGCACTTTTCGCTCATCAAGGATGGCGACAACTGGCACTGGATCAACAGGCCGCTGGGCATTGACCAGAAATTTGTCTTCGGTGATGTCTCGACCCTGCCCTATGAACCCATGGAATATATCACCCGCCAGGCGCAAGGCGATTTTTGCATCGTCGACCAGCGCGACAATAATCTCTGGATGGACGCCGGCATCGCCACGACCCAGGCCGACTGGTCGCTGGATTTCGACATTGGAATGAATTTCATGGAATGGCATGGGCCGGTTCCACTCGCCCACCAGCTCGGAGTCTTTGAGCGCGCCCTCAAATTCCTGCTCAATTTGCAGCAGGGAAAGCCCGTGCGCCGCCTGAACTGGACCATGACGATCAACCCGCGCCTCGACACCAGCCCGGAAAACTACCCGAAATGGGGCCCGGACCGCACCACCGTGACGCCGGAGAATGTCGGCAACAAGGTACATCTGCGCTGTGAGCTGCAAAGCCTGTGGCGCCTGCCGCGCTCCAACGCCATTCTCTTTGTCATCCGCTGTTATTTGATCAAGATGGAAGAAGTGGCGACCGTGCCGAAATGGGCCCGGCGCCTGCCCCGCGTGCTGCGCTCCCTGCCGCCGGAACTCGTCGACTACAAGGGCCTCACCCGCTATCGTCAAACCACCATTGACTGGCTCTCAAAATTTGATGACGGAGCTCCCACCAGCCCCGGCATCTTCCCCGATTGATAACAAGAGGTACTTCCATGACACGTGTTGCAGTTATCGGCGCCGGCCCCTCAGGTCTCGCAGCCCTTCGCGCCTTCCAGTCCGCCGCAAAGAAGAAGGCGAAAATTCCCGAGATTGTCTGCTTTGAAAAGCAGGAAGATTGGGGCGGCCTCTGGAATTACACCTGGCGCACCGGGCTCGATGAACACGGCGAACCGGTGCATGGCTCCATGTACCGTTATCTCTGGTCCAATGGCCCAAAGGAATGTCTGGAATTCGCCGACTACACATTTGAAGAGCATTTCGGCAAGCCCATTGCCTCCTATCCGCCGCGCGCCGTGCTCTGGGACTACATCAAGGGCCGTGTCGAAAAGGCCAAGGTGCGGAAATGGGTGCGTTTCAACTCACCGGTCCGCATGGTGGAATGGGACAAGAAGAAAAAGAAATTCCATGTCACCGTCCATGACCGGGTGAAAGACAGGATGTACACCGAGGATTTCGACCATGTGATCGTCGCCTCCGGCCACTTCTCCACCCCGCAGGTGCCTTACTTCGAAGGCATCGCCACCTTCAATGGCCGCGTCATGCATGCCCATGATTTCCGCGATGCACTGGAATTCAAGGGCAAGGACGTGCTCATCGTGGGCCGCAGCTATTCCGCCGAGGACATCGGCTCGCAATGCTGGAAATATGGCGCGCGCTCGGTGACTGCCACCTACCGCACTAAGCCCATGGGCTTCAAATGGCCAGCGAATTTCGAGGAGCGCCCCCTGCTGCAGAAGCTGGTGAACAAGACGGCCCATTTCAAAGATGGCTCCACCAAGGAGGTTGACGCCATCATCCTCTGCACCGGCTACCAGCACCACTTCCCCTTCATGGCGGAAGACCTGCGCCTGAAAACCACCAACCGCCTGTGGCCGCTTGGCCTCTACAAGGGCGTCGTTTGGGAGGAAAACCCCAGGCTTCACTACCTCGGCATGCAGGACCAGTTCTACACCTTCAACATGTTCGACGCGCAGGCCTGGTACGCCCGCGACGTGATCCTCGGCCGCATCAAGCTGCCGAAGCTCGACGCCATGAAGAAACATTCAAAAGCCTGGCGCAAGCGCGAGGAGAAACTTGAGAACGCCGAGCAGATGATCTGGTTCCAGGGCGACTACGTGAAGGAACTGATCGATGCCACCGACTATCCGAGCTTCGATGTGGAAAGCGTCAACAAGACCTTCCTCGAATGGGAGCACGACAAGATGCATGACATCATGGCCTATCGCAACAAGTCCTACCGTTCGCTGATGACCGGCACCATGTCGCCCGCCCACCACACGCCGTGGAAGGATGAACTCGATGATTCCATGGAAGCCTATTTGAAGGGCAGATAAGCGCCATGGCCCGCAGCTTTGTCAGCAGGCTGACCGGTTCCTTCTCGGAGGGCGCGGCGGAGAATCCGACCGTCGCCATGGTCGAGGCGGCCTATCGCCATCACGGCCTTGATTGCCGCTACATCAACTGCGAGGTGCCGCCGGAAAAGCTTGGCGACGCGGTGAAAGGTGCGCGCGCCATGGGCTGGGCCGGGTTCAACCTCTCCATTCCCCACAAGGTGACCGTAATCCCCCATCTCGACGGGCTGGGCGAATCCGCCGCCGTCATGGGTGCCGTGAACTGCGCAGTCTCGAGGGATGGCAAGTTGATTGGCGAAAACACCGATGGCAAGGGCTTCCTCCAATCGCTGCGCGAACTCATCGATCCCGCCGGGAAAACCATCGTGATGTTCGGTGCCGGCGGCGCCGCCCGCGCCATCGGCGTGGAACTGGCGCTCGCCGGGGCAAAGCACATCACGATCGTGAACCGTGATCCCAAGCGCGGGCAGACCTTGGTTGATCTCCTCAACGGCAAGACCAAGGTGAAAGCTGAACTCGCCGTCTGGAAAGGCGCCTATTCAATCCCCGCCGCCGCCGACATCGTGATTAACGCAACATCCATTGGCCTCTATCCCGATGTGAATGCCCGCCTTGATATTGCGCTGGACAGTCTGCGCAAGGGGCTGGTGGTGGCCGATGTCATTCCCAATCCGCCCCGCACCAACTTGATCAAGGATGCAGAAGCGCGGGGATGCAAGACCCTCGATGGCCTCGGCATGCTGGTGAACCAGGGCGTCATTGGCGTCAAATACTGGACTGGCGTCGACGTCGACCCCGCCGTCATGAAGCGCAAGCTCGAAGAAATTTTCTCGGCCTAGCTCCGCGGCCGCAGCTTTTCCGGATCGTAGTGGGCGAACCTTACGATATGGCCGGGAAGGCGCTTCTGCATGCCGTCAAGCTTGCCGATTTCGATCCCGGTTCCGATCTCACTGTGCAGCACGTCAACCCGCGCCAGCGCAATGTTCTTCCCGAGAACGGGCGAGCGCGTCGAACTGGTGACCACACCGATTTTTGAACGTCCCATATAAACGCTGTCGCCATGGCCCACTGCTTCATTTGATTCTATATCGAGCCCCACTAGCCTGTGCCGCGGATGTTCCTTGCGCTGGATAAGCGCCTGCTTGCCGATGAAATCATCGCTCTTGGACTTGAGCGGCACCGTGAAGCCGATGCCCGCTTCAAAGGGATCAGTCTCCGACGTGAACTCATAATTGGCGAAAATCAGACCCGCCTCGATGCGCACCATGTCCAGCGCCTCAAGGCCCATGGGCTTCAGGCCATATTTCTGCCCCGCCTCCCACACCGCATCGAAGACCGCCAGCGCATCCTTGGGATGGCAGAATATCTCATAGCCCAGTTCACCCGTATAGCCAGTACGCGATACGACGATGGGAGCTCCCTCAAAATGCCCGATACGCGCCACAGCAAAGCGGAACCACTCCAATTCGCCGATGGCCGTCTGGGCGGGCGAGGTCCAGATAATTTCCTTGAGCAGGTCGCGGCTCTTCGGCCCCTGGACCGCAATGTTGTGGAGCTGATCCGTCGAGGAGCGCACCCAGGCCTTGTAGCCCATCTTCTCCGCCTGTTGCCGCAGCCATTGGCCGCTGAACTCATCCCCGCCGATCCAGCGGAAATTGTTCTGGCCAAGGCGGAAAACCGTGCCGTCGTCGATCATCCCGCCGTTTTCGTAACACATGGCCGTATAAACCACCTGCCCCACCGACAGCTTGCGGATGTCACGCGTCACGCAATATTGCAGCAGCGCTTCCGCATCAGGCCCCGTCACTTCAAACTTGCGCAGCGGCGACAGGTCGGTGACTGTCACGTTTTCGCGGCAGGCCCAATACTCTTCAATAGGCCCGTCGTTGTTGAAGCGCTGCGGAAGCCAGTAACCCCGGTATTCCGTGGTGTTGCGGGTCAGGGCCGAAAACCGCGGGTGGAAGGCGGTTTCCTTGGTGAGGTGGGCGTCTGCGTCGGGAGTCATGCGGGTTACCACTGCTCTTGAGAATTTCTGTTTGGCCGCGTAGGTGCGGATGTGAATGTCGGTGGGATCCCAACCGTTGGCCGCGTCGATATCATCGGGACAGGACGACGACACGCAGACGAGGTCGGTGAGCGCCCGCATCAGCACATAATCGCCGGGCCGCGACCATGGCTCGTCGAGATAGAGCTGGTTCTGATGATCGATATTGGTGTTGTAGAAATAATTCAGCGCTTCCCAGCCCTTGCGTGGGCGCACGCCGTAGGGCGCCAGCGCATGATTGAAATTTTCCGTACAGTTCACATGGCCGGGATAGCCCATGTCATCGTAATAGCGTGAGGTGCAGGCGAGCGCGAAAGCGTCATGCCTGCCCACCGTGTCCTGGACGATTTCCACCAGCGGCTCAAACTCCCGGTCAAAAGATTTGGAGGGAAGGCCAGGGGCCGGATAACTCCGGCCGAGCAATGTGCGGGTGACCGTAGCATCGAGCGCCAGGTCAAGCCCCTTGTCGACCTTGCGCGCTGACAGGGCCTGAAAATCCGTACATTGACGACCGGAGACGTCGATGACCTGGATATATTCACCAGCCTTCACCACATAGGCCGAAGCGGTGGAGGCCCTGATGCGGATATCCTGCACGGGATCGGCGAGAGGTTCCGGTAATATACTGCTGCGCTCATTTGTTTTTCCGTTGCGGGTAATGCGCAATTCAATATCCGTGGCCGTATCCTGGTTCTCCGGCGCCATTGCCGCCGCAGGTACTGCAACGATAAGTACGCCGTCGCGCGACACCTTGAACTCGGCACTCGCCCCTGCCCGCGAATCTTCGCCAAAGAGGCGCACGGTCTCTGCCTTGCCAAGATCAATGTTGCGGCGCTGCAGCGCTGATTTCATGCGCTGTGTGCTTTCACTGTCCTCAGCAAGCTGGGCCTTCAACCCTTCGCCATGGCTGTTGGCGCGTGCCCCCAGCGCCGACGCATCAAAACGCCCCGTTTCGTCGCAAAAGGCGATTTCGCAGGCCTGGCCGCCCTCAATGTCGGCCAGAACAACACCATCGCCGGCCTTGACCGAAACCACCGTCGAGCCTGCTCCGCGCACAATATAGCGTTCAACCCCAAGGGGTAACGTCCGGATTCCCGGGCGATATATAAGGCTGGGCCGTGGCGCAGTTGAAAGCATGGGATAACACGTCACCATCCGGAGGGAAATGAACTGTCAATATCGCACAGTTCCTCCGGATGGTCGATATACCGCCACCCACGCCCAAAGCAGCGGAACGGCTACTCCTTGCTCAGCTTGGACCAGATCCGCTTGAGCTCGGCCTCGACATTCGCCGCCATGGGTGGCTGCACCGCAAGCCGTTTCAGCACGCTTTTCGGCGGATAAAGCCCCGGATCACCCAGGAGTTTTGGCTCGATGTAGGGTGTCGAGGTCAGTATCGGATTGGCATATTGCAGGAAATTGGTGTTTGCGGCAGCCACTTCCGGCTTCAGCATGTAATTGAGGAGCTGATAGGCCCCATCCTTGTTTTTCGACTTGTTGGGGATGACGAGCAGGTCAAACCAGAGCTGGCTGCCTTCCTTGGGAACATTGTAAACCAGGGTTCCCTTGCCGTTCTGCTTGGCAGTGTCGCGGGCTGCAAATATGTCTCCGGAATAGCCCCAGGTAACACAGTATTTCCCTTCGGACATGCTGTCGATATAACTGTCAGACGAAACAACCTTGATATAGTCTGAGACGTTCGCAAGGGCCACTTCCACCGCTTCAAGGTCGGTAATGCCGATGTTCTTCATGTCGCCGCCAAGATACGCAATGAAGGCGGGGAGGACGTCAATCGGCTCATCAACCAGTGCAATGCCGCATTTCGACATGTCGGCAGCAATTTCCGGGTCAAGAATCAAGGCCAGGCTGTTGAGCGGTGCGTCCGGTCTGATTGCCTTTACCTTTTCCCTGTACACGCCCAACCCGACGGTGCCCCACATATAGGGCACCGAGTGGGCGTTACTCGGGTCGAGTACATCAGTGAAGGAGAGGGCTGCCGGGTCAATAAATTCGGCATTGGGAATTTTCGCGCGGTCAAGCATTTCAACTGCACTCTGCTCCTCGAGCACCTGGCGCATCTGTGCCCCTGCCTGCACCATCAGGTCATACTTGTCCGACCCCTGATGCAACAGGTCCTTGGTTTCCGATGTGCTGCCAAATACCTCATGCACAACCCTTATGTTTGTTTCCTTTTCAAAGTTTTCGAGTGAGCTTGGATTGACGTAGTCAGGCCAGTTAAGCATGTGCACCGTGCTCACCGGTTTCCTGTCAACGAAGTTCAATGCCCGGATGACATTCTGGAACGTGTTGCGGGTCAGCAGGCCCGTAACATTCATGCCGCTGTCCTCCTGGAATATCTCGATGGCCGAAAGCGTAGCCGGGCCGAACACCCCGTCCGAGGGTCCCGGCGCATAATTGAGCTTCTTCAGCGCGTCCTGGGCCTGGCGCACCTCCGCCCGCTCCACCACAAGGCTCTGGCCATCAGCACTTCCCGTGGCCCAGCCTTCCTTTGTCCAGGCGGCGGTAAACAGCGACCGCATGATTTTATCCGCCGACAGGCCATCGGCGGAGGTATTCTCCGCCTGAAAATGCGCCACCAGGGCCGCAGTTGTGGCGGCATCCATCTTGCGCGTCATGTTTTCCGTCTTGAGGTAACCAAGCCGCCGCAGCAGGCGCTGGATTGTGGACACCTCCTGGGCATCAAGTTCCACAAGGCCGTCAAGCCCCGCCTCCGACAGATCGCTTTCCAGCGACGGGGCGGAAATCATGCCCTGTGCATATAGCGGCGTGGCGCTGGCGGCAAACAACGCCATTGCACAGGTGAGCGATAAAGAAATGAAAAAATGCTTCTTCACGGTGACGGACTCCCCATTTTTTGTTTGTTTTTTACTTCACGGCTGCGACCTGGCGACACGGAAGCCGATTGAGTTGCGGGCCTTGACCGATGTTTCCCACCCCCGCACCGCCGCACGATAGGCAACAGCATCGCCAATCCAGACGCCATCCGGCAGGAAGCGGAACTCGCTGGCCCAGGAGCCGCCGCGCAGGACATGGTACTTGCAGTTCGAGGAATTGCCCGTCTCTTCGGTGTCATAGGTGGCGCGCCAGCAATCGGACACCCACTCCCAGACGTTGCCGTGCATGTCGTAAATTCCAAGGGAATTGGGGCTCAGCGAACCCGCCGGCGCGGTGTAGAGAAACCCGTCATTGCAGGCAGCGCCTGCCCAGATGGTCTCGCGCATTTTGGCCGCCACATCGGATGAATTTCCATAGGAGCAGGCAAGCTGCACATTGCTGCCCGTTTCGCTGATGCCGCCGCGGCTCGACTTGTTGCCGCCCTGCGAGGCCAGTTCCCATTCCGCTTCCGTCGGCAGCCTGTAGGTGAAGCCGGTAACTTTTGACAGCCACGGCAGGTATTGTTCGCTGATATCATTGTAGGACACGTGGATGACCGGATGGCGTCCGCGGCCCCATCCATCATCGGGTGGCTGGACTTTGCAGCCGCCGGCGTCAACGCAGTGCTGCCACTCGTCAAAGGTGACTTCATAGCGCCCGATGGCAAAAGGCTTGTCGACGACGACCCGCTTTGCATCAACGGCGGTTATCGCCTGCTGCGCCGTGCCGCGGCCCTCCGGGCCAACCATGAATTCGCCCGGAGCGACCGAAACAAGCTCGGGGCAAATATCGCAATCCCGGAACACCAGCCCCTCCTTCTGCTGTGAATCGGCGAAGCCTGGCTGTTCAATCACCGATGGGGCATTTTTCAGGTTTGCGAGGTTGGGAACTGGCAGAGCCGCCGCCACTTGCTGTGCCACTGGGGCAGGCTCCGCAACAGCGGCAGCCGGTGCGGGTGCCGCAACTACCGGAGCCGGCTGTGGTTCGGGCGCGGGTTCCGGTTCCAATTCAATTGCTGCCGGCGCCGCCTGGGCCTCCACCTGGGGTTCGGGGTCCGGATCTTCCTGTGTGGCTTGAGCCTGCACTTCCGCCTGGGGTTCAGGTTCCGGTTCAACCGATGTCGAAGCATTCTGTTCAACTGCAGTGGACCCGGGTTCTGCCGGTGAAAGCGCAATTTGAGTTTCGGCCGGCGGCGCTGCCTCTGATTCGAATTCACCAGTTGCCTGTTGAACTGCCACAGTCTGCTGGTTGGCGGTCGCAATCTGGGATGGCGGGGCAGTGGCCAGGTCCGGATTTGCCTTGCTTTGATCGCCGGAGCCTGCAACCTGTTTCAAGACATCTGCAACTGCATGCTTGATATGGCCGTCAGACAAATAGTCGCGCACGACCACAAAAGCCACGCCGGCAATCACCAGTTGGGCGGCGATGAAGGTGAAAAGATTGCGCCTGAACTTGCGCCGCTTAATACGCTCGGCGCGAGTCGTTTGCGCATTCCTTAACCGCTGCGAACGCGGCGCCAAAGGCAAGGGTGTATCCGTATGTGGAGCAGACAAATCATCAACCGCATTTTTGAACCGTGGTGCCACCCGCGGTTCTTTTGTCGCTCGTCCCGCAGAAAAATATTAGGCTTCAATGCGGCGTAATTGTGGCCCCCGCGCCTCAGTTGCCGTTAACCATTTTCAAAAAAATATAATTAATCCGTACACGTATCAATTTTCCGGATCACCTGTTCCGGCATTGCTGGCAGCCTGATTCAGGCCAATTGCCCTCGTCCCAGACTTCAGTTAGGCTTCGCTCGTCTACAACAGGGAAGCAATGGGAGGACTTGAGTGGATCGTCGTGGATTTATGAGAAAAGCGGGCATCGCGGCCGCCGCAGTACCGGCCTTGGCGTCGCCCGCCATCGCCCAGACGATGCCGGAACTTAAATGGCGCATGACCTCAAGCTTTCCCAAGGCGCTCGATACAATTTATGGCGCGGCTGAGACTTTCTCGAAATTTGTCGCAGAGGCAACCGACAACAAGTTCCAGATTCAGGTTTTCCCCGGCGGCGAAATAGCCCCTCCCCTTGAAGCCGCCAATGAGGTGGGCAAGGGCAATGTGGAAATGTGCCACACGGCCTCGTACTACTATTGGGGCAAGGACCCAACCTACGCCTTCGGCACGGCTGTGCCCTTCGGCCTGAATTCACGCCAGCAGAATGCCTGGATGTACCATGGCGGCGGCATGGAGCTGATGAACGAGTTCTACGCCACGCAGAACCTCATCGCCTTCCCCTGCGGCAATACCGGCTCGCAAATGGGCGGCTGGTTCCGCAAGGAGATCAAGTCTCTGGCTGACCTGCAGGGCGTAAAGATGCGTATCGGCGGCTTCGGCGGCAAGGTTATCTCCAAGGTTGGCGTGGTGCCGCAGCAGCTGCCCGGCGCCCAGATCTACGAAAGCCTTGAAAAGGGCGTGATCGACGCCGCCGAATGGGTAGGCCCCTATGATGACGAAAAGCTCGGCTTCTACAAGGTGGCACCCTATTACTGCTATCCCGGCTGGTGGGAAGGCGGCGCCATGCTCCACACCATGATCAATACGGCGAAATGGGCCGAACTTTCGCCCACCTACCAATCCATTATCAAAACCGCCTGCCAGGCGGCAAACGTGGACATGCAGGCAAAATATGACGCCCGCAATCCCGAGGCCCTGAAAAAGCTTGTGGGTTCGGGCGCGATACTCCGGCCTTTCCCGCAGGATGTGATGGAAGCCTGCTTCAATGCGGCAAAGGAAACCTACGCTGAAATCAGCGGATCGAACGCGCCCTTCAAGAAGATCCATGACGCCATGATGGCCGTCCGTGCCGACCAGTATCTCTGGTTCCAGATTTCGGAATTCACCTTTGACCGCTTCATGATGGGCCAACAGCAGAAGAAAATGCTGTAGTCCGCCAGACTGCCTGTTTGCGAGGGGGCCTTAAGGCCCCCTTTTTTTGCTTAATCGAGTGAAGGCAGGTTAATCTCGATCTTGTCTGTATCTATTTTTACTTCGCCTTCGCCGATTGAGAGCCATGGGAAGGCCACGACAACGGCCACCATGATGACTTGCAGGATGATGAAGGCGATGCCGCCGCGATAGATTTGTGCGGTTGTGACGCCGGCAATCGTCCGGCCGGTGGGTTTGTCAATCCACGGGCCATTGGGCGCCACGGAGCGCATGTAGAACAGCGCAAAGCCAAAGGGCGGCGTCAGGAAGCTGGTCTGCATGTTCATGCCGATGATGATGCCGAACCACACCAGATCGATGCCCAGTTTCTGTGCAACAGGCGCCAGCAGCGGAATGACAATAAAGGCTATTTCAAAGAAATCGATGAAGCAGCCAAGCACGAACACCAATGCGTTGACGGCAATAAGAAATCCCCAGACCCCGCCGGGAATGCCCGACATCAGCTCCTCGACCCAGATATGGCCGTTGACACCGTAGAACGTGAGCGAGAAAACCCGCGAGCCGATGAGAATGAACATGACAAAACAGGCAAGCCGCGTAGCGCCGTCCAGCGCTTCGCTCAAAACCCTGTAAGGCAAGCGGCCCTTGAACCAGGCCATCAGCAGCGCGCCCGTGGCCCCCATGGCCCCACCCTCGGTGGCGGTGGCAATGCCTAAAAAGATTGTCCCCAGGACCAGGAAAATCAGCGCCAGCGGCGGGATCAGAACGATAATCACCTGCTGGGCCAGGTGCGAGAGATATTCGGACTTCAAATGCTTGTCAGTTAGAGCCACCACGTAAGCTATAGTTGCCGCAATGGCCGCCCCCCATATGCCGGCACCCCTGGCGATCTGGTCCTGAAGCAGCCACCAGGCAAGAACGCCTGCCGATGCGCTCACCAGAAGCGCCGCAAAAAGCGAGGCAAAGCCGCTGCCCAGAGTGCGAGCTTCGACAGGCAGCGCCGGAGCATAGGAAGGACGCACGATTGTTACGGCAAATATGTAAAGACAGAAAATCCCCACGACCATTAGGCCCGGCAGTACGGCGCCCGCATACATGGGGCCCACCGATACGCCCAGTTGATCGGCAAGCACGATCAGCACCAGCGACGGCGGAATGATCTGCGCCAGCGTGCCCGAAGCGGTGATGACGCCTGAGGCCAGCGCGCGGTCATAGCCGTAACGCAGCATGATCGGCATGGAGATGAGCCCCATCGCTATGACAGAAGCCGCGACGACACCGGTTGTCGCCGCCAGCAGCGCTCCCACCAGGATGACAGCATAGGCGAGCCCGCCACGAATCGGTCCGAAAAGCTGCCCCGCCGTGTCAAGCAGGTCTTCCGCCATTCCGGTTTTTTCCAGCACGATGCCCATCAGCGTGAAAAACGGAATGGCCAGCAGCGTGTCGTTGCGCATGACGTCAAGTATGCGCCCGATTGTGAGACCGAGAAGCGGCCAGTCAAGCGTAATGGACTGTGAGTAGGGCGCGAGCTCTACCCCGATGACAAAGAATATGAGGCCGTTTGCCGCCAGCGAAAAGGCCACCGGATAGCCCAGCAACAGGAACACGATCAGTGACGCAAACATGATAGGGGCCAGATTGTGGGCGATAAGCTCAATCATCACGCAAGCCCTTGATCACCGCCCAGCGCTTGATGATTTCGGAGATCGCCTGCGCCAAAAGCAGTGCAAATCCGCCGAGGATGAAGAACTTGACCGGCCAGACCACGAGGCCCCCGGCGTTGCTCGAATTTTCCCCGTCCCTGAGCGATTCCCAGAAATAGGGAACGCCAAGCCAGACCATGAGAAGGCAGAATGGCAGGAGAAAAACGACGTGGCCGAACAAGTCGATCCAGTCGCGGGTGCGTTTCGAGAGATGGCTGGATAAGGCGTCGATGCGGACATGCCCGTTCTTCTGCAGAACATACGCGGCGGCAAACATGAATACGGCGCCAAAGAGGGCGCCCTGCAGTTCCAGCCAGGCATTGGAACTCATGTCAAATGACTTGCGAATTATGGCGTTGACCGCGCTGACAAGGACCGCCGCCAGAATGAGCCAGCGCACCTGCCTGCCGATGAATTCCGACAGCCGGTCAATGCCGCCGCTCAGGCGCAGCAAAGTCTCCACGGTTCCTCCCTTGACGTTCTCCCGTTGACTGGGATGATTTTGGAACGAAGCCTAGATGAGTTTGCAGGCTCCGGCAATTATTCAGAGAGCGGGCAGCGAGAGCAGGCTGCGGGCTTCCGCAACGCTGGCGGGATGCCGGCCATACGACCGGCAGAGTTCTGCCACGCGTGCGACCAGCGCCGCGTTTGAGGGCGCAAGCCCGGCCCCATCCCACCGGATATTGTCCTCCAGCCCCGTACGGCAATGACCGCCACGCTCAAGGCACCAATGATTGACCTCAAGCTGGTGCCTGCCGATTCCGGCCGCTGTCCAGGTGGCCTCCGGCGCCAGCCGCGCGATCTCGTCCACCATGAAATCAAAGGCGGGGCGGATGGCGGGCATGGCATTCTTCACCCCGAAAACGAACTGCACATGCAATGGTTTTTGCAGCAGCCCTTCCTCCGCCAGCCTCAGCGCCTGGTACAGCATGGAAAGGTCGAATACCTCGATTTCCGGCTTCACCTTGTGCGCCAGCATTTTTGCGGCCAGATCGCGGATGAGGTCCGGGGAATTCTCGTAGATGATGGTCGGAAAATTGCACGAGCCCGTGGCCAGTGAAGCCATGTCACAGCCGAGATGCAGCATGCCTCCCCGCTCGGAACCCTTGCCGGAGCGCCCGCCCGTGGAAAACTGCACGATCAGTCCCGGGCAGGCTTTCCGCAATCCCGCCAGCAGGGCGGCAAAGCGCTCCGGGTCGGAGGTGGGCGTCTGGTCGTCCTTTCGCACATGGACATGGGCGATGCTCGCCCCCGCCTCAAAGGCGGCGCGGGTCGAGTCCACCTGCTCATCGATGGTGATCGGAACCGCCGGATTATGCTCCTTGCGCGGCACCGAACCAGTTATCGCAACGGTAATTATGCACGGCGTTGTAATCACTGCAGTGGCACGCACCGGCCCTTCTTGTCGGGCGCCATCCCCTTCGGGCAGCGCTTCTGCGTGTTCTGCTGGTTCTGCTGGTTCAGAAGGTTGTTGTTGAGATCGATTTTCGGCAGCCGGAGCGTGGGCTGGTCATCGTCCTGCGGCTCAAACTCCGGCTCCCGTTCAATCACCACCCGGACACAGCGCTGGCGCTTGCGGTCGAATACGGTTCCTTCCGGGCAAGCCTTAGGAATGTTGAGGCGGATCGGTTCGCATTCGCCGGTGTTGCGGTTAAGGGCAAAGCCCCGCGGACAGCCCTGCTCCTCTGGAGGCTGCTCAACGATGCGCTGGCACTTTCCGTTCTTCAGTTTGATGAAGCCCTTGGGACAGGTGGTCTCCACTCTTGGTGGCGGCTCGCACTTCTTGGTCTTCGGATTATACTCAAGGCCCTGCTTGCATTTAACCGTTGGTGGCGGCGGCGGGGGAACGCGCTCGCACTCATCGGTCTGCGGGTTTAGCCTGGTGCCTTCCGGGCATTCCGGTTCATCTTGCGGGATGCGCTCACACTGCTCGGGATTGTTGGGATTGCGGACAAGACCCTGCGGGCAAGGTGCATGGCATTTGCCCCGGATCGTCTCATAACCTTCCGGGCAGGATGGCGGGCTGCAAACCCCGCGCAGGTTCGGATAACTGCCATCCTCGCAGCGCGGCGGCAGGCAGTACCCATAAGAGTTGCGCGTTGTGCCCTGCTCGCAAACCGGCACGCATTGCTGGCGGAAGTTTTCAAACCCGAAGGGGCAGGTTTCCGGCGGCGGCAGGCAGCGGGTGGGATGATAGATGTCGCGTGTGAAACCTTCCGGGCACGATGGCAGGCAGATCCACCTGTAGTCATCCGGCCAGTCGCCGCCGGGTATGCAGGCGCCGGTCCGCGCATTGCGCTGGTAACCCTCCGGGCAGGCCTTGTTATAGTAGCTGCGGCACAGGCCGTTTTCGGCCAGATAGGTTCCATCCGGGCAATTTGGCGAGCACCGCCCGGTCTCTTCGGAATAGCTCAGGCCTTCCGGGCAATTGTCGGGAATTTGAATTCTTCTGTCAGGCAGGCATTCATCTGGATTGCTGAGGTTGCGGTGATAGCCTTCCGGACAGCTCGGCAGCGGCACATGGTCATAGCCTTCGGGACAGCCATGATCGCACGGCGGCAGGCAAAGGCCGGGATAGCCGGGATACCGCAAATAGCCACCCGGGCATTCCGGCAGGCAATAGTCATCGTAGATCGTGTAACCTGCCGGACAGCGCGGCCCCGAGTCGCAGCTACCACAGGTGTTGCAACAGGATTTGGTCTGCACTTCACAGGTTTGCGGCACAGATGCTTGCTGGGCCCGTGGCGCGGTCGGGAGGAGGACTGCAATGAGAACTGCAAAGCAGGCGATCAGGAACGACCGGTAAAATGTGGACTGCAAGCAGAGCTTCGCATGTGTCATGGCGCACCATCCCCAACTTTCCCGCCTTGGGAGATGTACCGCATCAACCCGTAGGCTAGCCCCTTGCCACGGAGATTACGGCCAATGGAACTGCGTTGGCAAGGGGCTGGACGTTCCGCCGCATATGGCTAAGCTCGATAAACAGGAACTTCCATGCGCCATGCCCAACTGACAAGCCTCGACCTGCCGGATTTCGGCAGCCCCATGACCGAGCCGGAACTGCACCGTGACATCTATGCGGCGCGCCTCAAGCAACTGTTCGCGCGGATGGCTGCCAGCAGTCTCGACGCGTTGGTTATCTATGGTGACCGCGAGCATGCAGCCAACATCTCCTGGGCCACGGGTTATGATCCACGCTTCGAGGAAGCGATCTGCATCATCGTGCCGGGCCGCGCGCCCACCCTTCTTGCCGGCAATGAAGGCTTTCCCTATGCCGAAATGGCGAACGGCAGTTTCGAGCGCGTCTTGTGGCAGCCGCTGAGCCTTATGGGCCAGCCCCGCGGCAAATACCGCGATCTCGCCAGCGTCCTGCGCGAGTCCGGCATGAAGAAAGACATGCGCATCGGCCTTGCCGGATGGAAAGGCTTTGAAACTGAGGACGGTGTTTTCGATCCGCACTGGTTCGAAACCCCGCATTATCTCGTCGAAGCACTTAACGGCTTCGGCACGGTCACCAACGCCGCCCTGCTCTTCATGCATCCCACCGATGGCCTGCGTGTGATCAATGAAGTGGAGCAGCTGGCCCGCTTCGAATATGCCGCCACCCTCGCCTCAAATGCCGTCCGCCGCCTGATCCTCGGCGCCAAACCCGGCATGAGCGAATACGCCGCCTGCCGGAACATGGCCTTTGACGGCTTCCCGCAATCCGTCCACGTCAATATGTCATCAGGCCCCCGCGCCAAATACGGCCTGCCCAGCCCGTCGATGCGGGTCATTGAAAAAGGCGATCCCATCGTCATTGGCGTCGGCCTCATGGGCGCCCTGAATTGCCGCGCCGGGTTCATGGTGGCCGAGGCCAGCGAACTGCCCAAGAATATCCGCGACTACGTCGACAAGCTGGTGGCCCCCTATTTCGCCGCCGCCGCGGCCTGGTACGAAACCATCGGCATCGGTGTCGAAGGCGGCGTGCTCTACGAAGCGGTGATGAGCCGTTTGGGCGACCCCTTCTTCGGCATCGGGCTGAACCCCGGCCATCTCATCCACCTCGATGAATGGGTCCATTCCCCCATAAAACAGAATAGCAGGATGAGGCTCGCCTCCGGCATGGCGCTCCAATGCGATATCATTCCGGCAACCGGCACGCTCTATTTCATGTCCAACATCGAGGATGGCGTGGCACTGGCCGATGCCCCAACCCGCGCCGCCTTCCAGGCAAAATTCCCCGAAGCCTGGAAACGGATTGAAAGCCGCCGCGCTTTCATGACAGAAAAGCTCGGCATCACCTTGAAACCCGAAGTACTGCCCTTCAGCAATATTCCCGCCTGGCTGCCGCCCTTCTGGCTGTCGCCGGGCAAGGTCATGGCGATGCGCTGATTACTCCCCGTAGGGAATCCAGATGTTCTTCACCTGCACCGCATGGCGCAGCAGCACCGGGCCCTCGCTCGAGGCCGAATCGAACCAGTCCGTGGCCAGGCCATGGTCAACCAGCGTGCGCTTGAGATTGCCGGTGGAGAGCTTCTCGGCGCTGGCCGAGTTTTCTTTCGAACCGAACACCCACAGCCCATCCACATCATCATGCTCGGCAAGCGTCTTGAGCAACGTATCGCGGCCACCCGTTACGATGTTGATGACGCCTGCGGGCACGTCCGAAGTTTCAAGAACCTGATAGAAATCGGTTGCCGCCAGGGGATGTCTTTCGCTTGGCACTACCACCGCGCGGTTGCCCATCGCAATAAGTGGCGCCACCAGGCTTATGAAACCAAGCAGCGGCGCTTCATCCGGGCAGATCACGCCGACAACGCCCAGCGGCTCATTCATCGCCAGTGCCACGCCGCGCAGAGGCGGTGAATGAACGGCACCATCATACTTGTCGGACCAGGCGCCATAGCTGAACAACCGCAGGATCGATGCCTTGACTTCAGATTTTGCTTTCGAAACGCCTGTCATCGCCTTGATGCGACTCGCAAATTCATCAGCCCGGGCCGAGAGGTTTTCTGCCATGTAGTAAAGGATTTGCGCCCGGTTATGCGCCGTGGCTTTCGACCAGCCCTCGGCTGCGCGCGCCGCTGCGACTGCATTGCGGATGTCCTTGCGGTTGCCTTCGCCCACTTCGCCAACAATTTTTCCGGAAGGCGAAAGAATGGTACGCGAATAATTTCCATCGGGCCGGGCCTGCTTGCCGCCGATAAAAAGCTTTGCCGTGCGGTCAACGGACGGTTCATCGAAATTCGGCTTCACCTCCGCCTCGATTGCAATGCGCTGAACCGCTTTCGGCTTGCGTGCCGCCCATGCTTTCAGCTTCAGGTATTCGTAGATGCCCTCGCGCCCGCCTTCCCGGCCAAAGCCGGATTCGCGGTAGCCGCCAAAGCCCACCGCCGCATCAAAGAGATTGGTCGCATTCACCCATACCACGCCGCATTGCAGCTTGGGGGCAATATCGAGAGCAAGCCCGATGGTCTCGCTCCACACGCTTGCCGACAATCCGTAGCGGCTGTTGTTGGCCAGCATCACCGCTTCATCCGGCGTGCGGAATGTCATGCTGACCAGCACCGGCCCGAAGATTTCCTCGGTCGCCACCGTCGAAGAGGTTTCCACGTTTGTGAGCAGCGTTGGTGGAAAAAAGCACCCCGTCGCCGGAAGCGTGATCTCCGGCTGGAATTTTTCAGCTCCCTCGGCCACGCCCTTGTCAACCAGCATGCCGATCCGCTTGAGCTGGATCGGATCGATGATGGCACCCATGTCGATAGATTTGTCCAGCGGATGGCCGACCCGGAGCTTGCCCATGCGCCGCTTCAGCCGCTTGATGAATTCGGTGGCCACGCCCTCCTGCACCAGAAGCCGTGACCCCGCGCAGCACACCTGTCCCTGGTTGAACCAGATGGCGTCGACCACACCTTCCACCGCGCCATCGAGATCGGCATCGTCGAACACGATAAATGGCGATTTGCCGCCAAGTTCCAGGGTCAGGGATTTTCCCGTCCCCGCCGTCGCCTTGCGGATCAGGCGGCCCACTTCGGTGGAACCCGTAAAGGCAATCTTGTCTACGCCCGCATGTTCAACTAGGGCAGCACCCGTGGCACCTTCACCCGTCACCACATTGAGAACCCCCGGCGGCAAGCCTGCCTTGTGGGCAAGCTCGGCAAACAGCAGGGCCGTAAGCGGCGTGAACTCGGCAGGTTTCAAAACGACTGTATTTCCGGCAGCAAGCGCTGGCGCTACTTTCCACGCCAGCATCAGCAAAGGGAAATTCCACGGAATGATCTGGCCGACAACGCCAATGGCCTTGTAGGGGGCCAATTCGCTGTCCTGCAATTGCGCCCAGCCCGCGTGGTGATAAAAATGCCGCACCGCCAGTGGCACGTCGAGGTCTCGCGTCTCGCGGATCGGCTTGCCATTGTCGAGGCTTTCCAGAACCGCAAACAGCCGCGCATGGCGCTGCAGCATGCGGGCCAGCGCATAAAGATGGCGCGCCCGTCCATGGCCGCCAAGTTTTTCCCACGGTCCTTGCGCCCTGCGCGCCGCCGAAACGGCCGCATCGATATCTTTATTTGAACCTTCGGCAACCCTGGCCAGAAACTTGCCCGTAGCCGGTTCAGTGCTGTCGAAATGTTTGGCGCCTGGTACAAATTTTCCGCCAATGAAATGGCCAAAGCTCGACTTGTGCGTGGCAAGCCAGGCGCGCACCTCCGCATCCGATTCCGGCGCCGGGCCATAGTCCATGGTTTCGAAATATTCAGCGACGCTCAATTTCTACCCCACGGGATGGCGGTTGAAGGCCGAATAGCGGCCAGTGACATGGTGCTCAAGCTGGCGTTCGATATCAGCCAGCAGGCTTGAGGCGCCAATGCGAAAAAGATCAGGCTCAAGCCATTTGCGGCCCAGCTCTTCTTTCATCAGGATTTGATAGTTGAGAACATCCTTGGCCGCCGATACGCCGCCCGCCGGCTTGTAGCCCACCTTGAATCCCGTGCGTTCCTGATAGGCGCGGATCATCCGCAGCATGGTCAGCGTCACCAGCAGCGTGGCATTGACGGCTTCCTTGCCGGTTGACGTCTTGATGAAGTCCGCCCCCGCCATCATGCAGATCATCGAGGCTTTGGCCACGTTGCGCATGGTTTTGATATCGCCTGTTGCCAGAATTGCCTTCACGTGGGCCTCGCCGCAGGCATTGCGGAAATCCCGCATCTCGTCATAAAGGGCCCGCCAGTTTCCGGTGAGCACATGCTCGCGGGTGATGACGATGTCGATCTCCTGCGCCCCGTCCTTCACCGAAGCTTCAATTTCCTTGAGCTTCAGATCATGCGGCACAAGCCCTGCCGGAAAACCTGTTGAAACGGCGGCGACCGGAATCCCGCTGCCCTCCAGCGCTTCAACCGCGGTTTTCACAAAGCGATGGTAAACGCAGATGGCGCCCGTATGAATGTTGCGGCCGGCAAATCCCAGCTTTTCAAGAATGTCTTCGCGCACCGGCTGCTTGGCCTTGGCGCAAAGCCTCCGCACCCGCGAGGCCGTGTCGTCACCGCTCAATGTCGTCAGATCGATGCAGGTGACGGCCTTCAGAAGCCACGCGGCCTGCGCATCTTTCTTGACAGAACGGCGGCCAGGCAGGCTCGCCACCCGGCGCTCGGAGGCCGAAAGGTTAATGCGCATGTCCTCGATCCAGTCAAGGTCATAGGCCACACCCGTATTGCGCGCGGCGGCTGACATGGAAAGGATGTTGGTCTGGGCCATAGTGCCAGTTAGGGACGCGACTGTGGCTTAGTCAAGTCGGGCCTATTCCATCCCCGCCAGGCGCAGTCCCTCGATGTAGCGGTCCAGCAGCGGGCCCTCCATGAACTTCAGCCCGTCCGCGATGGAAGCAAGGCTGAGCGGCGGGCGCAGGTAAACAAACTTCTCCAGCGCGTCCCGGGCGCCGTCCATGTCGCCCATCTGCGCCTTGTAGGCCGCAAGGTCGCGGTAAGGCCAGGTCAGCCCCGGCCGTTCATCAAGAACCATTTGCGGATAGCGGATGGCCTCGGCATAGCGGCCCGCCGCGAAATGCGCCAGCCCGATGCCGATGTGCATGTTGAATGTAAAGGGATCGAGTGGTGAAAGCCGTTCTGCCCGAGCAAAGGCCTTGAGGCCCTCTTCGGGTCTTCCCGTATAAACCAGGCCAAAGCCGCGCCGCATCCAGGCCCAGGCATGGTTCGGGTCCACCATCACGGCCCGCTCCACGAAGCCAAGCGCCCGCCGCGCATTTCCCTCAAGCAGCATGACGGCGGTGCCGAGCGCCGTGAGGCCCGTGGCGTCATCTCCAATGTGGCGCGCCGCGGTTTCAATCAGCGCCAGGCCCTTGCGCCGCTCGCCTTCAACATCGTCGGTCCAGTTGTAGACAATCTGCTGGGCCCGGGCCCAGGCACACAGCGCCGCCGCAAGCCCGTAATTCGGATCAAGCTTGAGCGACCGGTCAAGCAATGCGATTGCCTCGGGATTCTCATGCATGCGATGGGCCCAGAGATGCGGCAGGGCCCGCATCACAAGATCATAGGCTTCCAGATTGTCCGGGCGCTTCATCCGGGCCCGCTCGATCTCCGCCTTGCGCACCGATGGATAAACTGCACCTGCAACCATTTCCGCAAGCCGGTCCTGCAGGTCGAACAGGTCGGACGTTGCGCCCTCCGCCTTGCCGGCCCAGATATGACGGCCTGAATCGGTTTCAACGAGCTGCGCCGTGATGCGGACCCGTTCGCCGACGCGCCGCACGCTGCCTTCCACCACATAGCGCACATTGAGTTCACGCCCCACCTGCCGCACATCGACCGAACGGCCCTTGTAGGTAAAGGAGGAATTGCGCGCGATGACAAGGAAATCGCCGATGCGCGACAGGGTGGCGGTGATTTCTTCCACCACCGCATCGGCAAAATGCGCCTGCTCCGGGTCCGTCGAGAAGTTTTCAAACGGCAGTACAGCAACCGATGGCCGATGGCTGGGCTGCCCGCCCTTCTGGACAAGTGAAAGAACGTTGTTGGCAAAGCGCTCCTGGGAACTGGCATCGGGATGCCAGATGAAAACCCGAACCGTATGGCCGATATTTTTCAGTCGTTGCGAGCCGATATCGACGAATGTCAGGTCCGTCTTGCCCGTCAGGTATTCGTGCATCCACTTGGAGATCGCCATGCCCCCCGGCGGCGAACAGCCCTGCACCCGGACTGTCAGGTTGACCCCTTCGCCAAACAGGTCATCGTTCTTGACCACCACATCGGCCATGACGATTCCGGCCCGCAATTGCAGCGTCTTGCCATCGGCGGCGTTGACTGGTGCTTGATAGAGCTGCTGCTGCAACCCCGAAACCCACTCCACCGCCGCAACCGCGCTGGCGAACTGGGCAAGAATGCCATCCCCCATTGTCTTGAAAACACTGCCGCCATAGTCGCCGATAGTGGCCTCGACGCGTTCCGTGAAGACATGGCGGACTGCCGCAAGCGTTGCCGTCTCGTCAAGCTCGGTCAGCCGTGAATAACCCTCCACGTCCAGCGAGACAATTGGCACAAGCCTGCGTTCATTCTTGGCCATGGGGGCACGTCGTTCCGATCTTATTGTCCCCTAATTACCACGCTCCGTCGGGTTCGCAAGTTTTCCCTGAAGTTTGGCCTAATCCGGCTTCCAGGCACGCAGGTGGGTGGGGCAATGCTCGCCCGATTCCAGCACTGGCAGCATATTCGCCCAGATCTCGATATTGTGGTCGACGAAATCCCGCCCCAGCTTGGCGGCGGCTTCCGCATAGAGAGAGCCCTTCATCAGGGCCAGTTCCTCCCGGGCCCGGTCCCGGTACCAGGCATTGCGGCTGCGCGTTTCGACCCTTTCAAAACCGGCAGCCCGCATCGCATCGGCATAGCGCAGCGGCGATGCCATGCCGAAATCCAGACCCTCGGACACAATATAGGCCTTCATCTCGGGGCTGGGCTCATGGTCGTGGCCGATCAGCCAGTCCGAGGCCACAAACCAGCCGCCGGGCTTCAGCACCCGGAACACATCGCGCATCAGCGCATGCTTGTCCGGAATATGGACAATCGAATCCTTGCTGAACACGAAATCGAAGGTCCCCGGCGGAAATGGCAGGG
Source organism: Hyphomicrobiales bacterium (assembly GCA_016792825.1). Taxonomy (GTDB): domain Bacteria; phylum Pseudomonadota; class Alphaproteobacteria; order Rhizobiales; family Aestuariivirgaceae; genus Aestuariivirga. Next base: position 1,145 of record JAEUMI010000097.1, on the reverse strand, counting down.
GGCCCGGCACCACTTTCACAAGCCCGATCTGCGCGGCAAGCCCCCCTTTCACGGCCCTTTCTCGGGCATGGGCCAGAACCGTATCCTCGACATCGATGCCTGTCACATAGCCGGCACCATGCGTTCCCACCAGCAGCACATCAACGCCGCCGGCCCCGCAGCCGATATCAAGGACGCTCTTGCCCTTGAGATCCATGCCCTCGAGCAGGCGCCCCACTTCCGCCGGCCCGCCCGGCGAGAGCCAGCCGTCGCCCCACACGCGCTCCAGCATGCCGATCATCTGGTCGTGATAGAGTTCCGTGGACTCTGAGATGTTCATGGCACGATCTTACAGCAGTTGCGCGGTTGGCCCGTGGGCCGCGATGGCTATGGCGTGAGCTTCGCTGAAGCTGAAGGCCCCGCCGAACAGGGCCCGGCTGGTGATCACCCCAGCGATATTGGGCAGGTATGACAGGGTTGAAATGTCATCCAGGGTTTTCACCACGCCGCTGGCGATGACCGGCACACGTATCTTCGCGGCAAGCTCCGTCGTATGGGCAATCGAACTTTCCGGATGGTCTTCGTCGCGGTCAATGTCGGTGAAGATGATGGCCGCAAGCCCAGTGTTTTCAAACTGGTGGGCAAATTCAAGAGGCGTGAAGGTCGTGGTCTCGGTCCAGCCTTCGATGGCCACATGGCCGCCGCGCGCGTCGATGCTGACGACCACTGAATCCGGATAGGCGGTGGCCGCCGCTTTGACGAGGTGTGGATATTTCACCGCCGCTGTGGCGATCACCACCCGGCCTGCTCCCGCTTCCATCCAGCTGTGGACTTTTTCCATCGAGCGGATGGCCCCGCCCACCTGCACCGGGCAGCTCACCTTGCGGATGATATCCTTGATGATGGCTGTGTTCTCGCCATCGTTGAACACCGCATCGAGATCGACCACATGCAGCCATTCCGCCCCCTGCGCCGCAAGGTCGCGTGCCGCCTGGATGGGGTCGAGATCATAGATGATCGGGCTGTCAATCCTGTTGCGGGCCAGGTTGACCAGGCGGCCCTTGCGCAGTTCAAGGTCAGGATAGATGATCATCGTCGAGCCCTCCCAAGTTCAAGATGAGCCTTCAGCTTGCGCCAAAAACCCGGTCGTGAACAGGGGCCGGTTT
>JAEUMI010000096.1 GCA_016792825.1 Hyphomicrobiales bacterium | reverse complement strand
GAAAAAATGATCCGCGTTAGCGCCCCCGCCAACGCCATCGATATTGTTGGAACCGGCGGGGATGCCTCCGGCTCCTATAACATCTCGACTTGCGCCGCCATTGTCGCCGCAGGCGCCGGCCTGAAAGTGGCCAAGCACGGCAATCGCGCCCTCTCCTCAAAATCAGGTGCGGCGGACGTTCTCATGGCCCTGGGGGTAAAGATTGATCTCCCCCCTGCCAAGATCAGTGAATGCATTGCCGAGGCCGGCGTCGGTTTCATGTTCGCCCCAGCCCACCATTCCTCCATGAAATATGTGGGGCCAACCCGCGTTGAACTGGGAACCCGCACCATTTTCAATCTGCTCGGCCCCCTGTCCAATCCGGCCGGAGTAAAGAAACAGGTCACCGGCGTGTTTGCAAAAGCCTGGGTGGAACCACTTGCCCATGTCCTGAAAAACCTGGGAAGTGAAGCCTGCTGGATCTGCCATGGCGAAGGCGGCATTGACGAAATTGTGCCAACCGGAACCAACTGGATTTCCGAGTTGAAGAACGGCACGATCACCAGCTTTGAAATCACTCCGGAAGCGGCAGGCCTCAAGCGTTCGAGCTTTGCGGACCTTAAAGGTGGCGAAGCCAGCCACAACGCTGCCGCCCTGCGCGGCGTCCTTCAGGGTGAAGAATCCGCCTTCCGTGACGCCGTCGTCATGACCACCGGCGCCGCTCTTCTTGTTGACGGCAGGGTCAAGGCATACGCTGAAGGCGTTCGCTTGGCCGAACAAGCCATTGACAGTGGTGCGGCACTCAAGGCCCACGACAAGCTGGTCAAGGTTTCAAACTCCTGATGGCCACGATCCTTGACAAGATTGCGGCCTACAAGCGCGAAGAAGTGGCCAAGGCCCGGCACGCGTTGCCGCATGGCCAGCTTGAATCACTCGCCAAACGGGCCCCTGCGGTGCGCGGATTTCACTCGGCGCTACAAAGGAAACTCGCTTCAGGCCACTGGGCGCTGATTGCCGAAATCAAGAAGGCCAGCCCGTCCAAGGGCCTTATCCGCGAACATTTCAGCCCGCCCGAACTTGCCAAGGCATATGAGGAAGGCGGGGCCGCGTGCCTTTCTGTGCTCACCGATACGCCATCATTTCAGGGTGCGCCGGAATTCCTGGCGTTGGCCCGGAAAGCCAGTTCACTCCCTGCCCTCCGCAAGGATTTCATGCTTGACCCCTATCAGGTGCTGGAAGCCCGGGTCTGGGGCGCCGATTGCATTCTGCTGATCATGGCGATGATCGACGATGGCCTCGCCCATGAGCTCGAAGCTGTGGCGCAGGACTGGAACCTCGATGTCCTCATCGAAGTTCACGACCAGCCTGAGCTTGACCGGGCCCTGAAATTGTCGTCGCCGCTCATAGGCATCAACAACCGCAACCTTCACACCTTTGAGACCACACTCGAGACAACCATGATGCTCGCCCCTCGCATTCCGAAGGATCGGATGATCATCAGCGAAAGCGGCCTGTTCAAGCCCCGGGATCTGGCCAGACTATCGGGCGTCGGGGTAAATGCCTTCCTTGTCGGTGAGAGCCTCATGCGGCAGGATGATGTGGCCGCCGCAACCCGTGCTATACTCGCCAAGCCATGAACAAGCTCACGCACCTAGATTCCACCGGAAACGCCCATATGGTGGACGTGTCGGACAAGCACGTCACTTCTCGCTCCGCCACCGCCCGGGCGCAAGTCACCATGCTGCCGGAAACCCTTGCTCTCATCCTGGGCGGCACCGCAAAGAAGGGCGATGTCCTGGCCACCGCACGGATTGCCGGGATCATGGCTGCCAAGAAAACCCACGAACTCATCCCGCTCTGCCATCCCCTGCTCATCACCAAGGTATCCGTCGATTTCGTGGCGGATGAAAAAACCAGCTCCGTCGAAGTCAGCGCCACCGTCCGGGTTGAAGGAAAAACCGGAGTGGAGATGGAAGCTCTTACCGCCTGCTCGGTTGCCGCCCTGACCCTTTACGACATGTGCAAGGCCGTCGACCGCGGCATGAAGATCACCGACCTGCGTCTCACTGAAAAAACCGGCGGCAAGTCCGGCAGCTTTACGGCGGAATAGCCATGGCTCTCATGCCCGTTGAAGAGGCCCGCACCCGCATTCTCGCCCATGCAAAGCCGCTGGCCCCCGAGAATGTTCCCCTGGCTCAGGCGCTCGGACGCGCGTTGGCAAAACCTCTCAACGCCAAACGCGACCAGCCCCCGTTCAATTCCTCCGCCATGGATGGCTACGCCTTGCGTTCTGGCGACACCATGACCGAGTTCAAGGTTATTGGCACTTCAGCCGCCGGTCACGCATTCAATGGCAAATTGAAGCCAGGCCAGGCTGTTCGAATTTTCACCGGTGCACCGGTGCCAACAACTGCTGACGCGGTCGTCATTCAGGAAAACACATCGGTCACTGGCAAGTCCGTCACCATTTTGCAGGCCGCGCGGCCCGGCCAGAACATTCGCCTCCGTGGCCTGGATTTTCGCAAAGGCGAAACCCTGTTCCCCGCTGCGATCCGCCTGAACGCCCGCGATATTGGCCTCGCTGCGGCAATGAATTGCCATATCATCAGTGTACGGAGAAAACCGGTCGTGGCGGTTATTGCCACTGGCGATGAACTTGTTCTGCCCGGCGCCAAGCCACGCCCCGATCAGATTGTATCTTCAAACAGCAATGCCCTCGCCGCCCTGGTGGAAAGCTTTGGCGCAACGGTCATCAATGGCGGAATTGTCCGGGACGATCTCAGAGCCACTGAGCGCGCCATTCTCAAAATGGCCAAGGCCGATATCATCGTCACCACCGGCGGCGCTTCCGTAGGCGATCATGATTTTGTCCAGGAGGCCTTGAAAAACGCCGGCGTAAAGATAGATTTTTGGAAAATAGCTATGCGCCCGGGCAAGCCGTTCATGTATGGCCGCAAAGGCCAGCAGCAGGTTCTGGGCCTGCCGGGAAACCCTGTGTCCGCCCTTGTCTGTGCCCGACTCTTTCTGAAACCCCTGCTCAATTGCCTGCAAGGCCTGCCAGTTGACGAAGTGCCCACCATGGCACGTTTGGGCATTGCAATGCCAGCCAATGACAGCCGCCAGGACCATGTGCGGGCAATGCTGGAAATTGCCGCCGATGGCTCCCGCACCGCCACTCCTTGTGGCAAGCAGGACTCATCCATGCAGCGCACTTTCCGCGATGCCCACTGCCTCATTGTCCGTCCGCCAAACGCCCCGGCAGCCCTCATGGGCGACCTCGTCCCGATCCTCAATCTCGACTTCTAGCCGCCACAAAAAGTAAACAGTTGCAGAACTAAACCGGAACCTGTATAGATGTTGCAGGTTTGTTCCGATTCCGTCTCTAGCAATGAAAGCGATCTCCCATGCTCACCCGCAAACAACTCGAACTGCTGCTTTTCATCAATGAGCGCCTGAAGGAGGAAGGGGTTCCGCCGTCCTTCGAGGAAATGAAGGATGCACTGAACTTGCAGTCCAAATCCGGCGTTCATCGTCTGATCGTGGCCCTGGAAGAGCGCGGCTTTCTCAAGCGCATGGCCAACCGCGCCCGCGCCCTGGAAGTAATCAAGCTGCCGGAGTCCCATTCCCCGAGCCTGACGTCCAAAAAATCCGGTTTCTCGCCCAACGTCATTCAGGGAAGCCTCGGCAAGGTGAAATCCATGCCTGCCGCCAATGATGGAATTCCCCGCGCGGTGATGGTGCCCCTCATGGGCAAGATCGCGGCGGGTGTGCCGATTGCCGCCATCCAGGATCACACCAACAATATTTCCATCCCTCCTGAAATGCTCGGCGGCGGTGAGCACTTTGCCCTGGAGGTCAAAGGCGACTCGATGATCGAAGCCGGCATATTCGATGGCGATACGGTCCTCATCCGCAAGGGCGATACGGCCAATAATGGCGAAATCATCGTGGCCCTCATCGATGACGAGGAAGCAACCCTCAAGCGCCTGCGCAAAAAGGGTGAATCCGTAGCCCTCGAAGCGGCAAACCCGGCCTACGAAACCCGCATTTTCGGGCCGGACCGGGTGCGTGTACAGGGCCGCCTTGTCGGCCTGTTAAGAAAATACTGAGGCGGCGTTTCGCCCTTCATTGGGCGCCGCCCATCGTCTAAGCTGGGGTTGCAGACTGAACCAGTTCGGAAGGTAAGCCCCTGTGAAGATTTATGGCGATACGATTTCTCCCTTTGTACGCATGTGCCTCGTCACTGCCCATGAATGCGGGCTTTCGGGCAAGCTCGAGCATGTCAGGGAAGCCGTAAAGCCCACCCAGGCAAATCCAAAGCTCACGGCGCTCTCTGCCCTTGGCAAAATCCCCATTCTCGAAACCGACCACCATCACCCGCTCTATGACAGCCGTGTCATCATTGAGTACCTGGCCCATGTCGCAGGCAACAAAACCCTGATTCCCGACGACGGCGTCAAGCGCTTCCGCATTCTCACCCTTCAGGCCCTCAGCCAGGGCCTGGCTGATGTCTGTGTGGCCTATCGCTATGAAACGGCTGCGCGCCCGCTAGGATTGCAGTGGGCGGACTGGATGGCCCGCACCGAACAACGCATCAATGCCGCCATTGATGATATGGACAGGAACTGGCAGGCTGAACTTACCGATGTCACCGCTGGAACCATCGCGATGGCGGTTGCTCTCGCTTACATCGATTTCCGCCTTCCCGCCTTCAAGTGGCGCGACACGCGCCCGAACCTCAGCGCCTTTCATGAAAAATTTTCCGCCCGCGAAAGCATGCTGAAAACCGCTCTGTCGGCAAGCTGATGGCAGATTGCAAAGTCATCGTTGCAGGCGCGGGCCCCGCTGGCCTAGCGGCGGCAGCCCTGCTTGCCAAGGAAGGTTTGGCAACCACAGTCGTTGCCCCGGCAGCAGGTGAAGACCCTCGCACCGTCGCCCTGATGCAACCCTCCATCCAGCTTCTGCGCTACCTTGATATCTGGCCAGGGAAACTCGAAAGCGAGACGTCCCCATTGCGAAAGCTCCGGATCATTGATGATACGGGATCGCTCCTGGTCGCACCGAACCTTGAGTTTGCATCACAGGACCTGAACCTGGAGGCCTTTGGCTGGAACGTTCCGCTTGCCCTGCTTCTCCCCGTCCTCCGCCGACGCGCTGAAGATCTTGGGGTTACGTTTGTCGAAGCCACCGCGACCGGAGCCGTTTCGAGGGACGGTGCCATTCATGTCACCTTGTCCAATTCGACCGAAATTTCTGCCACTCTCTGCCTTGCGGCAGATGGCGCAAATTCAGTCCTGCGCAAAGCCGCAGGCATTGCCACTGATACCTGGTCCTATGACCAAACTGCGATCGCAACAAGCTTCGCTCATTCCATGGGCCATGACAACATCTCGACGGAATATCACAAGCCCGCTGGCCCTTTCACTACGGTGCCTTTGCCCGAAAACCGTTCAAGCCTGGTGTGGATGGAACGTCCCGCCCGCGCCGAAGCCCTCATGACCATGGACGATAAGCAACTGGCCGCCGAAATACAAATTGAGACCCATGGCGAACTGGGGCTCATATCAAACCTTGGGCCCCGCAAATCATTCCCCATGAAAGGACTCACCGCCCGGCAGCTCGCAAGGGATCGCGTGATATTGATCGGCGAGGCCGCCCATGTCGTGCCGCCCATTGGTGCGCAGGGACTGAACATGTCCTTGCGTGATGCGGCACTCGCCGCTGATCTCATTCTCGCCGCCAAGGATCCCGGAAGTGCCGGCGTCTTGGCCGAGTATAATGCCGTGCGCCGCGCTGAAGTTGTCCCACGCCAGCATCTCATTGATCTCATGAACAAATCCCTGCTCTTGGGATTTCTCCCGCTTGAAGGGGCACGCGCCCTGGGTCTTACCGCAGTGCACTATTTTGCCCCGCTGAAACGCTTCATTATGGAACGTGGCCTGCAGCAAACCGACAATCTGCCCTTTGCCATGCGGGCTTCCTAAGAGCCTCTTGCCTTCCAGGCGGACTCTTGGCAATCAGGTGTCATGAGCGAGATGCCAACAGCCAAATTTCAGATCGGCCAGATCGTAAAGCACCGGCTGTTTTCGTTCCGCGGCGTGATTTTTGATGTGGATCCGGTTTTCAGCAACACCGAGGAATGGTGGAGTTCCATCCCCGAGGAGTCACGGCCCCGCCGTGACCAGCCCTTCTATCATCTGCTTGCCGAAAACGATGACACGGAATATGTGGCCTACGTCTCCGAGCAGAACCTTCTGGTCGACGTGACCGGCACGCCAGTGCGCCATCCGCAGGTCAACCAATACTTCAAGGGGTTTGACGCAAAGAAGAATAGTTATCTGCTCCGCGAACACCGCGCGCATTAAAGCTGTTCCCATGACTGCGCATACCCCCAGCCGGCACGCCGTGACCTTCATCTTTATCACTGTCTTCCTCGACATGGTGGGCTTCGGCCTCATCATGCCAGTATTGCCGAGGCTGATCGAAGACGTGAGCGGCGCTGATCTCGCGGGCGCCTCGCTGCTAGCGGGCTGGCTCTTTTTTGCCTATGGCGGAATGCAATTTCTCTGCGGCCCCCTGCTTGGAAATCTCTCTGATGCCTATGGCCGCCGGCCAATCCTCCTTCTTTCGGTCTTTGGCCTTGGTGTTGATTACCTGCTGACCGCCTTTGCCCCCAACATGTTCTGGCTCTTCGTGGGCCGCACGCTGGCTGGCCTTTGCGGCGCGTCCTACAACACTGCGAACGCCTATCTGGCCGACATTACGGAGCCAGAAAGCCGCGCCAAGGTCTTCGGCTACATGGGAGCGGCCTTCGGCCTGGGCTTTATCATCGGCCCGGCAATTGGCGGCATCCTCGGCGAATATGGTCCGAGGGTCCCCTTTTTCGCGGCGGCATGCATTTCAATCCTCAATGTTGCTTACGGCTATCTTGTATTGCCTGAAACACTTCCCCGGGAATCGCGCCGGCCATTCAGCCTGGCCCGATCCAATCCGATAGGCGTTTTCAAGGTCTTTGCAACCTACAGGCAGGCACTTCCCCTGTGTATTGTCATGGCCATGTATTTTTTCGCCACTTCGGTTTATCCGGCGATCTGGGCGTTCTGGGGCATTGCCCGCTTCAACTGGAGCGAGATGACAATTGGTTGGACCCTGTCAGTATTTGGCCTGATTACCGCCGTGGTTCAGGGCGGCTTGACTGGACCAGCTGTAAAATGGCTTGGCGAACGGAATACGACTATTCTCGCCCTTGCCACATCAGTCATCGCCGCCGCAGGCTATGGCGTGGCAACGGGCATGAGCATGGTATTGATTCTGTTTCTTGTTCATGCGCCGGAAGGCTTTGCCCAACCGGCCTTGACGGCCCTCATGTCCAAAGATGCCCCACCCGATGCCCAGGGCGAACTGCAGGGCGGGATTGCCAGTGCGCAGAATCTCGCCCTGCTTGTGGGAACAGTTATGTTCGCGCAAATATTCGGCTACTTCCTGCAGGACGGATCACCAATTCAGTCGCCCAATGTGGCTTACTTCATTTCCGCCGCACTGGGCCTGGCAGCACTTGCGATCTTCATTCGTGTGACACGCAGCAGGCCAGCGTAATCAGAAGCCTCTGATAAGGCAGCCTACGGCAAGCACTGCATAGGCAATGGCCATGATCCAGACTGACGCGAGGGGAACGAACGAGATTGTTCCCATCGCCTCCAGCACCGCAACAACCGCGACAATGAGCGCGACGACAAAGACGAGTCCGGTAGGGGCGCTAAGTCTCATTTTTCATTCTCCTCGGTTGATTCGAATGCCGATTATAGCGGAATTCGCTCACGTCTCAAAAATAACGGCGCGCCAGCCCCTATTCCACCGTCACTGATTTCGCCAGGTTGCGCGGCTGGTCCACATCCGTGCCGATAAAGACCGCCGCATGATACGCCAGCAGTTGCACCGGAATCGCATAAAGCAGCGGACTGATGAAGGAATGGGCCTTGGGCACGCGGATGCGGTGGAAGGTTCTGTGATTGCCGCTTTCATCATCTGTAAGAAGGACAATTTTTCCGCCGCGCGCCGCCACTTCCTCCATGTTTGAAATGGTCTTGTCGTAGAGTTCGTCGCGCGGCGCAATCACGATCACTGGCATGTTCTCGTCAACCAGCGCAATGGGCCCGTGTTTGAGTTCACCTGCCGCATAGCCTTCCGCATGGATGTAGGAAATTTCCTTGAGCTTCAGTGCACCTTCCATGGCAATTGGGTAGTTGATGCCGCGCCCCAGATAAAGGACATCCTTGGCATGGGCAATTTCCCGCGCCACGCCGGCAATGTGCTTCTCCTGCTTCAAAATCTCCGACATGTGGCGGGGCGCTTCAACCAGAGCCCCGACCAGTTCCTGCTCCAGCGCCTTTGAAAGTTGCCCGCGCTGCTTGGCCGCGAGCAATGCAAGGCAGGCAAGGGCCGCAAGCTGGCAGGTAAAAGCCTTGGTTGAAGCCACGCCGATTTCCGGGCCTGCAAAAGTGCGCAGCGCCACATCGGCTTCGCGCGCTATCGTTGACTCCGGGACATTCACCAGCGCCAGGGTATGCTGCCCCTGTGATTTGCTGTAGCGCAGCGAGGCCAGGGTGTCCGCTGTCTCGCCCGATTGTGAAATCACAATAGACAGTCCATTTGGCGTCAGGGGTGCTTCGCGGTAGCGGAATTCGGAAGCGATATCGACTTCCGTTGGAAGCCGGGCAATGCGCTCGAACCAGTATTTCGCCACCAGCCCTGCATAGGAAGCCGTGCCGCAGGCTGTGATCGTGAGCCGGTCCAGCGAGGTGAATTCAAACGGCAGCTTTTCCGGCATCTTCACCGTGCGGGTCGAAAAATCAACGTATTCGGCCAGGGTGTGGCCCACCACTTCCGGCTGTTCCTCGATTTCCTTGGCCATGAAATGCCGGTGATTGCCCTTGTCCATCATCATCGAAGAGGCCTGCGAAAACGTCATTGTTCGCAGCACGGGCAGGTTCGCGGCATTGTAGATTTCAACCGAGTTGCGCGTGAGCACCGCCCAGTCGCCGTCCTCAAGATAAGTCACGCGGTTGGTGAAGGGTGCAAGCGCAATGGCATCGGAACCCAGATACATCTCGCCATTGCCATGGCCGACAGCCAGGGGGCTGCCCTTGCGTGCACCGATCAGCAAGTCATCCTCGGACTTGAACAGGATGGCAAAGGCAAATGCCCCCTGAAGCCGCGGCAGCACCTGGCCCACCGCTTCACGCGGCGTTTTCCCCTTGGCGCGCTCCGCCGCCAGAAGATGGGCCACCACTTCCGTGTCCGTTTGCGTGAGAAAGACTGCGCCAGTTGCCGCCAGTTCTTCCTTCAATTCGCGGAAATTCTCAATGATGCCATTATGCACGATAACCACATCGCCCGCCGTATGGGGATGCGCGTTCGTCTCCGTGGCAGCGCCATGGGTGGCCCAGCGGGTGTGACCGATTCCCGTCACCCCCATCATGGGAGATTCACGCAAACGCACTTCCAGATTGCGCAGCTTGCCCGGCGCCCGGCGCCGCTCAATCCCGCCATTCTCAAGCGTTGCTATGCCCGCTGAGTCATAACCGCGGTATTCCAGCCGGCGCAATGCCTCGACAATGCTCAGGGCCACCGGCTGCTTGCCGAGAATGCCGACAATTCCACACATGTTTAACTCCTAAACCTTGGCCTTTGCGGCCTTGCGGCTTTGCTTCATTTTCCGGTAACGCGACGCCCAACCTTGTCTGACCTGCAATACGGAGCGGCTGATGGCAAGGGCATCGGCTGGCACATCCTGGGTTATGACACTACCCGCTGCAATATTTGCGCCATCGCCAACCTTGACCGGCGCCACCAGGGCGGTGTTTGACCCCACAAATACGCCGGAGCCGATATCCGTGAGATGCTTCTCGAAGCCATCGTAGTTACAGGTAATTGTCCCTGCCCCGATGTTGGAGCCCGCCCCCACTTTGGCATCCCCGATATAGGTTAAATGATTGGCCTTGGCACCCCGGCCGATGACGGCTTTCTTGACCTCGACAAAATTGCCGATATGGGCTCCTTCACCGATATCGGCCCCGGGCCTGAGCCGCGCAAATGGCCCAATCCTGGCGTCTGAGCCGATGCTGGCGCCCTCCAGGTGTGAATTGGCCAGAATATGCACATGGTCCCCCACTGTAACGCCCGGACCGAAAAACACATTGGGCTCAATCACCACGTCCGTCCCGGTCCTGGTATCGGCTGAAAAATACACCGTTTCCGGTGCCACCAGGGTAGCCCCACCGAGCATGGCAGCGCGGCGGTATTGTGCTTGCAGTTCGGCCTCAATGGCTGCCAGTTGAACCCGGTCATTAACTCCTGCCACCTCCGCTTCGGCGCAGGTCACCAGCCCCACCTGAAGCCGGGCTTTTGCCGCAAGCTCAACCAAATCCGTGAGGTAAAATTCCCGCTTGGCATTCGTATCCTTGATCTGCGGCAGCAGCTTCCAGAGGGCGCTGGAGTTAACCGATAAAATGCCGGAATTACAAAGCCTTATCTTTCTTTCCTGCGGTGATGCATCAAGCTCCTCCCGGATGGCGCGGATGCTGCCGTTTCGGGCCTTGAGCAAGCGCCCGTAGCCGCGGGGGTTGGCCGCCTCAAAGCCGAGGACCGCCAGCGGTGTTTTTTTGCCAAGCGCCCCCGACAGGGAGGTCAATGAAGTCTCTTGAATCAGCGGAACATCCGCATAAAGCACCAGGATTGTGCCTGAAAACCCATCCAGACCGGCCTTGGCCACCGATACCGCGTGCGCGGTGCCGCGGCGTTCTTCCTGGATGACAACATTGCAGCCCGGGAAATAGCGCTGGGCCTCCAGACCCACTGCATCCATGTCTGGCCCCACCACAACAACGGCCCTTTTGGGTGACAATGCGGCAGCAGAGGACAGAACATGCCCCAAAAGGGTGCGACCGGCAGCCCGGTGCATCACCTTGGGCAGATCGGACTTCATCCGCGTCCCTTTGCCCGCCGCCAGGACAATCAATGCAATGTCAGTCATTTCAGGAATCTGCCTCGCCCACAAAACCCGTTCATATTGGGCCTCTTTAAGACAATTGTGTGATCAGATAATTAAACCGGAACAGCGCCCTTGACCCCCTTAGCCCCCGCAACTATGGTCCGCGCCAATCCGCGAAGGCTGACTCGTGGGCCCGTAGCTCAGTGGTAGAGCGTCTGACTTTTAATCAGTAGGTCGCGCGTTCGATCCGCGCCGGGCTCACCAATAGTATCAGCTATTTGGCCTTGTTAAGAATATGCTGAACCTGGTTCAGGGGATTTCGCCGGGAGACTGCCACCATCCGGGTCATGGACGCGGAAAAGGAAACGATGAGCCTCAATTCTTACAAGTTCCTGGGACTGCTGGTGTCTGTCCTGATTGGCGCCTGCACGAACATTGATCCTGGCGCGCCGCCCACAGTGGAATTGGAAGAGCGCTACCAAACTCAATCCGCCCCGCCGGTGACCCTCTCGCCTGAGCAAAAGGCAAGCGTTCAAGACGTTGTACGCCTCAAGTTGAAAAACCCGGATACGGCGCAATTCGGATTCATGAATGCGACGCAAGGTGAGGGCGGCATTGCCAACATCTGTGGATGGGTGAACGAAAAAAATTACCTCGGCCGATGGGAACGCTACAGGCCATTTTACGTGAAATATTTTCCCGTGACTCAGCAGGCCGTGCTCATCACGCTGGCCAAGGAATCCGATCCCAGGCTGGTCAAGATACAATGCCGGGACAGCGGTGTCCCTTTATCACAGCAACCCAGCAGCATTTAGCAGCAATCCGCGAGTCCGGCAGAATCTTAAGCCGCTTTCAGGAAACGTTCTACCAGCCTGCCCCAAAACACCGGCCCCTTGACCAGTAGCTCGTCATTGAAGTCATAGCCTGAGTCATGCAATGAGCGGCTCTTGCCGTTGCCAAGGCCGAAATAACACGAGGGCACGACCTCCTGGATGAACGCGAAGTCTTCGGAAAACATGAAAGGACCTCGCATCTCGACCCGCGCCGGATCCTGGCCCAGTTCCACCGCCACATCATGCACAAGTTTGGCATGTTCCGGCGTGTTATAACCCGGTGGATAGCTGATGCCCGGATTGTAGATGATCTCGGCTTCACAGCCGAAAGCCTTGGCCTGCATTGAAACTAGCGTTTCGATCCGCTTGCGGATCAGCTCGCGCGTGCCTCTAGTGCAGGTCCGTACGCCGATATTCAACCGGGCTTCTCCGGGGATGATTGTGGCAAGCGCACCGGACTGGAATGATCCGACAGTGATCACGGCAGGATCGAGAGGATCGACATTGCGCGCGATGATCGATTGCAATGCCAGGACAATTCCCGATGCGGCCACAATGGGGTCTGCCGCCATGTGCGGCAGGGCCCCGTGGCCGCCGACGCCTTGAACCGTCACTTCCACAATATCAACCGCGGCAGTGATAGCACCGCCGCGCACGGAAATCTGCCCCGTTTCATCGCCCGGAATGTTGTGCAGCGCAAAGACGGCATCACACGGAAAGCGCTTGAAGAGCCCCTCCTCGATCATGCGCTTGGCCCCGCTGATGTCTTCCTCGGCAGGCTGAAAAATCAAGTGAACCGTGCCATCAAAATTCTTTGTCTCGGCCAGGTAGCGTGCGGCCCCCAGCAGCATCGTGGTGTGGCCGTCATGGCCGCAGGCATGCATCTTGCCGGCCGTGCGCGAACTGTAGCTCAGATTGGTTGTCTCATGTATGGGAAGCGCGTCCATGTCGGCACGAATCCCGATGCTGCGCCGGCCGCTTCCCTTGGTGAGCGTCCCTACCACTCCAGTGCCGGCGACTCCTGTCGCCACCACAAAGCCAAGCCGCAGAAGCTCCTCCGCAACGATCTTGGCCGTGCGGAATTCCTCGAAGCAAAGCTCCGGATGCATGTGAAGGTCATGCCTGATGGCGGCAAGTTCGCCCGCGAATCCTGAAATAATGTCGTGGTTCATCGCCGCGACGGTACCAGACCTTCAACATAGTTGAAAGCGCGGGTGATTAAGAAGGTAAGCGCCATGTAAATAATGGCGGCAGTAATGAGCGGCTCATAAGTAATGTAGGTGTTCTGCCTGACGCGCAGGATAACACCGAAAATGTCGAGCACGGTGACCGTAGCTGCAAGCGGCGTTGCCTTCAGCATCAGCACTGTCTCGCTCGCAAGTGTCGGAAGAACGTTTCGCACTGCGCGCGGCAACCATACGCGGTGCAGCACTTTCCATGGCGACATGCCATAGGCGCGGGCGGCTTCTAGTTCGCCTTTTGGAACAGAGAGGAATGCACCACGCATGATCTCGCCGCCATAGCCGCCTTCATTCAGCGTAAATGCCAGAATCGCGTAGAAATAACCTTCCCGCAGGATCGGCCAGAAAATGCTTTGGCGCACCTCGGGAAAAGCAGCGAAAACCGAACCAAGGCCAAAATAAAGCAACCAAAGTTGTACCAGAAGCGGTGTGCCACGCATGAGTGTGCAGTAGCCGCGGGCAATTCGCGCGAGCCATTTTGGCCCAGTGACTTGAACCAAGCCGACAGGAACCGCCAGGGTCAGGCCAAAGACCATCGACAGTACCAGCAACTGGATCGTCAACCACACGCCTTGGAAGAGAAGCGGAAGGTATTCGGGAAACCAGGTCCAATTCATGCCATCACCTCACGCTAACTTGGTCTGGCCGCGGCGATAGCGGCTTTCCAACTTGCTGATGAAATAGTTGGAAATTAAAGTGATGAGCAGGTAGATCAACGCCGTGGTCAGGAAGAATAGCATGTAGCGCTTGGTGAAGGCTGCCGCCGAGGCAGTTGTCGATAGCAGTTCATAATTGCCGACTACCGCCACAAGTGCAGTGTCTTTGATCACGATCAGCCAGAGGTTCGAAAGGCCAGGGATCGCATTGGGTAGCATGGCGGGACCGATAATGCGCCTGAAGATTTGCAGCCCTCTCATGCCAAATGCCTTGCCGGCCTCGACCTGCCCGGCCGGCACTGCTTGGATCGCAGCGCGGAAAACTTCAGTGTGATAAGCCCCTTGCACGACTCCTAACACCGCGATGGCAGCAAGGGTACCATTGACTTCAATGGGTCCAAGACCAAAGTAGCCAAGCAGCGTGTTGGTACCGCGTGTTCCCGCGAAATAAAGGATAAGGATCAGTACCACCTCCGGCACGGACCTTACGATGGTGGTGTAAACTGCCGCCGTGCCGCGTGCAAAGGCTCCACCATAAAGTTTGCCAGCGGAACCAAGCAGACCAAGGCAGATTCCGATCAGATATGCACTCGCTGCAATAACCAGTGTATACTGAGTTCCCCGGAGTAGCTCATCTCCAAAGCCCTTATCGCCAAAACTGAGGATTTCTGGAATCATGACTTGCCGCCGAAAAGCGAACGGCCACCTGAAAGTGGCCGTTCGAGTTCCTTAGCTCTTAGTCGGAAGCGTCAACAGACCTTCGAGGCCATACTTCTTGGTCAGTTCTTCAAAAGTGCCCTTGGCGGCAAGCGCCTTGATGGCGGCGTTGATCTTTTCCAGGAGCGCTGTGTCTTCCTTGCGCAAACCAACGCCAACACCAGCACCGAGGATATCGACATCGACTGGGACTGCGCCCTTGAGTTCGCAGCAGGCCTTGCCTTCGTCCGAATTGAGGTAGTCGCGCAGTGCCACGCCATCAGCCATCAGATAGTCAACCCGGCCCGCGGCAAGATCGGCATTTGCCTCGTCTTGCTTTTGATAGGCCTTTGTTGCTGCCCCTTTAGGCACATAGTACTTGTCGACATAGTTCTGATGGGTCGTTGCACCCTGCACGCCAATGGTCTTGCCGGAAAGATGCTCTGGTGAAAAATCCATATCGCCATTCTTGGCGCCAATGATAACTGCGGCGGAGTTGTAATACATGTCCGAGAAATTGATCGTCTCCTTCCGCTTGTCAGTGATTGACATGGAACCAAGGATGCCATCCATCTTCTTCTCGAGTAGTGCTGGAATGATACCATCCCAAGCGATGGGGATCATGGTGCACTTCTCGTTCATCTCGGCGCAGAGCGCGTTCATCAGGTCGTATTCCCAGCCTTCCCATTGGCCAGCGGCATTCTGTGACGTAAAAGGTGGATAGGCCGATGTATCGGTGGCAAAGACCAAATCGGCCTTGGCCGAGGTAGCGCTGATCGCCAGAGCGGCGGCGGCTGCCATCAACATTTTCCTGATTGTCATGTATTACTCTCCCTGTTTGACATTGTGTTTTCCATCTCAAGCCTAGTGTATGCCGGAGACGAACTGCTTGCAGCGCGCACTCTTCGGCGCACCGAATACCTGTTGTGGCGGTCCCTCTTCTTCAATGACGCCCTTGTGCAGGTAAATGACATGACTCGAGACATCGCGCGCGAACTTCATTTCGTGAGTGACCAGGATCATGGTCCGCCCTTCATTGGCAAGGTCGCGGATGACCTTTAGGACTTCGGCGACCAGTTCCGGGTCAAGCGCCGATGTCGGCTCGTCAAACAGCATCACCTTGGGTTCCATCGCCAGGGCCCGCGCGATTGCCGCGCGCTGCTGCTGCCCGCCTGAAAGAAAAGCGGGATACTGGTCCCGCTTCTCATAGAGCCCCACCTTGTGCAGGAGCTTTCCGGCCCGCTCAATGGCTTCCGCCTTCGGAACCCCGAGCACATGCACCGGAGCCTCGATCACGTTCTGCATAACCGTCAAATGCTGCCAGAGATTGAAGCTCTGGAACACCATGCCTAGTTTGGTGCGGACTCGCTCAAGCTGGCGCCGGTCGCTCGGGTGCAGGTTGCCGTCCCTGTTGGGTTTCAGGGCAACCTCATCGCCGGTCACCACGATGCGGCCCTTGGTCGGCATTTCAAGAAAATTGATGCAGCGCAAAAAAGTGCTTTTTCCGGAACCCGAAGCCCCGATCATCGAAACAACATCACCTTCTCGTGCCTCGAGGGAAACTCCCTTAAGCACCTCAAGTTCGCCAAACCGCTTGTGCAAATCTTCGACCACGACGGCCAAAGGCCGTTCGTCTAGTTTTGGCGCAGGTCGTGCTGCCATTCAGTCTCCCCCTCCGAGGACTTGTGCCCTTCTTGCGGGACTCACCTTAACACCAATTCCGAATTGCGCAATTCGGGATTTTGGCCATAGTTACTGGCTGGCGATCTGGGCCGCCTTTTGCACCAGAACCTCCGCCTGGCGAACCGAGGCATAATCGATAAGGCGGCCATCAAGCGAAACCGCGCCTTTTCCTGCCTTGGCGGCTTCCTCCATGGCAACCAGGATGCGCTTGGCGCGGGTCACATCAGCCTCCGAAGGCGACATGACCTCATTGGCCAGGACAACCTGCGAGGGATGAATGGCCCACTTGCCCTCGCAACCCAGCACCGCCGCCCGCAGGCCCGCCGCCCGGAAGGCCTCGGGGTCGGAAAAATTGCCAAAAGGCCCGTCCACCGGCCGCAGCCCATTGGCCCGCGCCGCAACAACCATCCGCGACACGGCATAATGCCACATGTCTCCCCAATGGGTCTGGCGCGCCCCATCCGCCAATGGTTCTGTAAGCACGGCATAGTCGGCATTCGCCCCGCCGATGGAGGTCGTCCGTGCCTTGGTGGAGGCGGCATAGTCTGCCACGCCAAAATGCAGGGATTCATTGCGCCTGGAGGCGGCTGCAATTTCATGCACATTTTGCATGCCAAGCGCTGTCTCTATGATCATCTCGAAGCCGACGCGTTTCCTGCGACCCATGGCCGTTTCAATTTGCGTACAGAGCATGTCGATGGCGTAGACATCGGACGCCGTGCCGACTTTCGGGATCATGATAAGGTCCAGCCGCTCGGAAGCCTGCTCCAGCACATCCACAATATCGCGGTACATATAGTGCGTATCCAGCCCATTGATCCGCACCGACAGGGATTTCCGCCCCCAGTCAACATCGCCAATGGCCTGGATGATGTTCTTGCGGGCCTGCGCCTTGTCGTCCGGGGCGACCGCGTCTTCCAGATCCAGAAAAATCACGTCTGCCGCCGATTTTGCCGCCTTCTCGAAAAGCTGCGGCTGGCTTCCGGGAACCGCAAGCTCGCTGCGGTTCAACCGCGGTGGCGCCGGTTCGATCATCAGAAAACTCATGGATGAAATTCCCTACTGTTCATGCGTGTCACTTTACCTTTCCGCCATTTCTGGGCTAGTCTTAATTTTGGACCATGTGCTCAAACGCCTATTTCTTCACTTGGACCCCGGTTGCTGTAACCTGGGAGTCAAAAGCTAAAGACAAGAACAATAAAGGGAGACGAAACGATGAAAACTCTGAAACATACAGTTCTGGCGCTGCTTGCCGTGTCCAGCATGGGTGGACTGGCCCTCGCCCAGGAGGCAAAAAAGGAAGTCGGAAAAGGCGAAGGTCAGGTCAATATTGTGGCCTGGGCGGGCTACATCGAGAGCGGCGCAACCGACAAGGCCTTCGACTGGGTGACTGAGTTTGAAAAGGCGACCAGTTGCAAGGTCAATGTGAAAACCGCCGGCACTTCGGACGAAATGGTGGCCCTCATGAACGAAGGCGGCTTTGACCTCGTGACCGCTTCCGGCGACGCTTCGCTGCGCCTGATTGCCGGCAAGCGCGTGCAACCTGTCAACACCGATCTCATTCCATCCTGGAAAACCGTCGACGAGCGTCTGCAAAACGCTCCTTGGCACACTGTTGATGGCGTCCATTATGGCGTTCCCTATCAATGGGGCGCAAACGTCCTGGCCTATAACACCAATGTCTTCAAGGAAGCGCCAAAAAGCTGGGGCGTCGTTTTTGAGGAACAGAACCTGCCCGATGGAAAATCCAACAAGGGCCGGGTGCAGGCCTTTGACGGTCCCATCTACATTGCCGATGCCGCTCTTTATCTGATGGCCAAGAAGCCCGAACTTGGCATCAAGGATCCCTATGAACTGAACGAGGAGCAATACAAGGCAGCCCTTGATCTCCTCCGTGCCCAGCGCGCCCTCGTGGGCCGTTACTGGCATGACGCGTTCATGCAGATCGATGACTTCAAGAACGAAGGCGTGGTCGCCTCCTCGTCCTGGCCATTCCAGGTGAACCTCCTGCAGGCCGACAAGGACGCCATGGCAAAAACCCCGATTGCCTCCGTCATCCCTGACGAAGGTGCAACCGGTTGGGCTGACACAACCATGATGCATGTGGATGCAGCCAATCCGAACTGCGCATACCTGTGGATGGAACATTCTATCTCGCCGAAGGTCCAGGGCGATCTTGCTGCCTGGTTCGGCTCGGTTCCTGCCGTTCCGGCCGCCTGCAAGGGCAATGCCCTGCTCACCGATGCGGGCTGCGATACCAATGGCATGCCAAACTTTGACAAGATCCATTTTTGGCGCACCCCTGTAACCAAATGTGAGAGCCAACCAGCCGGCTGCGTGCCCTACTATCGCTGGGCGACCGACATGATCGCGGTTCTCGGTGGCCGTTAAATCTTGAGTGAGTGAAGGACTCCCGCCGGGATCACCTGGCGGGAGTTTTTGTGCCATGGCAACAGCCGTCAGTTTTCAGAAGATCAGCCGCTATTTCGGCCCCGTGCGCGCTGTAGATGATGTCACCCTCGATATTGCGGAGGGCGAATTCTTCGCCATGCTTGGGCCGTCCGGATCGGGGAAAACCACCTGCCTGCGTCTGATAGCGGGCTTTGAGCAGCCCACCTCCGGCCACATGGAAATCTTTGGGGTCACCTCGGAAGGAGTCCCCCCCTATCAGCGCAACGTGAATACGGTGTTCCAGGACTACGCACTCTTTCCTCACATGACGGTGCTCGACAACGTCGCTTACGGCCTGATGGTCAAGGGTATCGACAAACCGACCCGCCACCGCAAGGCCCTCGAGGCTCTCACCCTTGTGGCATTGGGAAGCTTTGGCAGCCGCCGTCCCTCACAGTTGTCGGGCGGCCAGAGGCAGCGCGTCGCACTTGCCAGGGCCCTTGTGAACGAGCCTAAGGTCCTGCTTCTCGACGAGCCTTTGGGTGCACTTGACCTGAAACTCCGTGAGCAGATGCAAGTCGAGTTGAAAGCACTCCAGCGCAATCTTGGCATTACTTTTGTTTTTGTCACCCATGACCAGGGCGAAGCTCTGTCCATGGCCGACCGTGTTGCCATTTTCAACGATGGCAGGATTGTCCAGGTGGGTTCGCCCGAAGACATCTACGAGCGGCCCAATACGAAATTTGTCGCCGATTTTGTCGGCTCTTCAAATGTCTTGAGCCCTGCTTTTTCCAAAGCGGCCGGCGGCCCGGAAAAATGGGCAAGCCTCCGGCCGGAAAAGATTGGCATTCTTCCTGCCAGGGCGAAACCGTCCCCTGGCCAGCAGGGCGCCAGCGCAAAAATTATCGCGGCACACTATCAAGGTTCGGTCACGCGCTTCAATACCCGCACCGCGAATGGCGAGGTAATCAATGTTACTGTTCCTTCATCCCTTGGCAAGTTCGCCGAAGGCGATGAAATAATGCTGCATTGGCCGAAGGAGGCCCTGCACATCATGGCAGGTGAAGCGTGAGTTTCTCGCGCTCAGTTTCGAATACCCTTTTCAGGCACCCCAACTGGTTCTTGGTTATCCTGCTCGCCCCGCCGCTTCTTTGGCTGGGCGTTGCTTATTTGGGTTCGTTGTCTGTCTTTCTTTTTCACGCCTTCTTTTCAATCGATGAATTTTCCGGCTTCATCAAATATGAACTGACCCTCGCCACCTTCGCCGAATTGTTCCGCCTCTCGAATTTTGATGTCATCATCCGCAGCCTCGTCATGGCAACGGCGGTGACCCTGGCGTCCGTTGTCATAGCTTTTCCCTTCGCCTATTTTGCTGCTCGTTATGCCAGGGGAAAATGGAAGGCACTTTTCTATATCTTGGTAATGCTGCCCCTTTGGTCCAGCTATCTCGTGAAGGTTTATGCCTGGAAACTGATCCTCGCCAAGGAAGGCATCATCTCCTGGCTGGCGGGCGAGTTGCATCTCACTTGGGCGCTCGACGCGCTCCTCGCAATCCCCGTCATAGGCGGTCCGTCCCTGTCCATCAGTTTCCTCGGAACTTTTCTCGTCTTCGTCTATGTCTGGCTGCCTTTCATGATCTTGCCGACGCAAGCCGCTTTGGAACGTGTTCCCGTAAGCTTCATTGACGCATCGTCCGACCTCGGTGGAACCCCGGCGCAAACCTTCCGGCATGTGATATTTCCCCTGGCCCTGCCCGGCATTATTGCCGGTTCCATCTTCACCTTCTCGCTCACTCTCGGCGACTACATCATCCCGCAAATCATTGGAAATTCCAGCTATTTCCTCGGCCAGGCGGTTTATTCCCTGCAGGGAACGGCAGGCAACATCCCGCTTGCTGCCGCCTTCACCGTGGTGCCCATCGTGATCATGGGATTCTATCTGGCGATTGCCAAAAGAATGGGAGCCTTCGATGCGCTCTGAAGGTTCGCCACTGCTCCTGAAGATCGCCGCTCTCGCCTGTGTGGCGTTTCTCCATGTGCCCCTTCTGCTGATTTTCCTCTATGCCTTTACCACCGAGGAAAAGAGCTTCCAGTTCCCGCCTCCGGGCTACACCACGAAGTGGTTCGGCGTCGTCTGGGAACGCCAGGATATCTGGGATGCCATAGGTCTCTCGGTGAAGGTCGCAGGCATCGCAACCGTTCTCGCCCTCATTCTTGGCACCTGTGCGGCCGCCGCCATATCGCGTGCCAAATTCTTTGGCCGCGATCACATCTCGCTGCTCTTCATATTGCCAATAGCCCTCCCCGGCATTGTCACCGGCATCGCCTTGCGTTCGACCTTTGGCATCATGGACATCCCCTTTTCAACCTGGACGATTGTCCTCGGCCACACGACCTTCTGCATGGTGGTGGTCTATAACAATGTGCTGGCCCGCTTCCGCCGCACTTCTGGCAGCATGATTGAAGCTTCCATGGATCTGGGTGCCGACGGCTTCCAGACGTTCCGCTATGTCGTCCTGCCGCAAATCGCCTCAGCGCTGTTGGCCGGCGGCATGCTCGCCTTTGCCCTCTCCTTCGATGAAGTCATCGTCACCACCTTCACCGCCGGCCAGCAATCGACCCTTCCCATCTGGATGCTGAATGAGCTCATCCGCCCCAGGCAACGCCCGATAACCAATGTCGTGGCCATCTTTGTAATCGCCGTAACCTTTATCCCCATCCTGGCTGCCTACTACCTGACCCGCGAGGGCGAACACACGGCCGGCGCAGGCAAGTAATCAGGAAGCAGGGATTTTCCCGGCGGCCTCGGATTTTCGCTTCCTGTATTCGGCAAATTGCTGGTCGGCGAGGACCCCGATGAGGATTACCGATCCCATCACCGCAAAGTTCAGCGAACTTGGAATGCCGAGAAGATTGACCAGATTCTGCAGGACCTGCAGCAAGACTGTCCCCAGCACGACGCCAACAATCGATCCCTCGCCGCCACGCAGCGAGCAGCCGCCAAGTACCGCTGCCGCGATGGCATAGAGTTCATAGAAATTGCCGTGCGACGATGGCGAGATGGAGCGCGTATACATGGCAAAAAATATTGCCGAAATGGCAGTCAGAACCGCCGATATGATGTAGGCGGCGATGATCACCCGGTTGGTGCGGATGCCGGAATAGCGCGCCGCCTCCTCGTTCTTGCCCACCGCATAGAGATAGCGCCCAAAGACCGAGCGGTGCAAAACCACCCACATCAGGCAGGCTATAATGATCAGGGCGATGAATGAATGTGGCACGCCAAGGGACCGGCCCGTCGCCAGCCATTCCAGCTGCGGAAAGCTTACCCCAAACCCGAAGCCCGCTGTTCCGTCCTGCGTGTAGAACCGGGCCGCGCCACGGTATATCAGCAGGCCGCAGAGAGTGACAATAAAGGGTTGCATGTGCATCCGGGTAATTAGCAGGCCATGAATCAGTCCGATCAACACGCCCAGTGCCAGCATGAGCACAAGCGCCAGCGGCCAGGCCATTTCGTGGCCGACAATCAGGTCAACAAACAGCACGCCAAGCAGCGCAATGATTGAACCCACCGAAAGCTCGATACCTCCAGTGATGATGACGAACGCTTGCCCTATGGCAAATATGCCGAACAATCCCACAAGATTGGCCGTATTGCCCAGATTGATCGCCGATAGGAAAAGCGGATTGATCACCGCCACCACAGTCCCTACCACGAGGATCAGGAGGAGAAGGCCTAAGTCTTTCTTGAACACGTTGCTCGTCCCATCAATGAATGCTTTCGCCAACCGCAAGACGCAACACGTTATGCTCGCTGAATTCCGCCCGCTCCAGAAAGCCGCTGATCATGCCCTCGTGCATGACGGCGATCCGGTCGCTCACCCCGATCACTTCTTCCATGTCGCTTGAAATCATCAGTATGGCCACTCCCGCATCAGCCAGTCCCCGCAGCATTTCGTAGAGTTCGCTTTTTGCTCCCACATCAACGCCGCGCGTGGGCTCATCACAAATCAAGACGCGGGGGTTCATTGCGAGCCATTTGGCCAGTACGACTTTCTGCTGGTTGCCGCCGGAAAGCGAATTGCCTTCCTGGTTAACGCTGGCAGCGCGTATATGCAGGCGTTTCTTTTGCCGCTCTGCATTGGCCGCAACAACTTCCTCGTTCACCAGACCCGTTGAGGCACACGCCTTCATGTTTGGAAGCGCGATGTTTTCTGCAATGGATATATCAAGGAGCAGCCCGCAGCGCTTACGGTCCTCGGGCACAAGAAAGATACCTTGCGCAATGGCTTGCCGCGGGCTGCCAACTTCGACTGTCTTGCCATTGAGGATTAGGGAACCTGCAATCAGGGTGTCAATCCCAAACAGGGCGCGCGCCAATTCGGTTCGCCCTGCCCCAACCAAACCGGCTAGTCCGAGTATTTCGCCTTGCCTCACGCTGAGGCTTACCGTCTGGGTGGGATAGGCGGTCGTGCGCGCGTCAGAAACGCTCAGCACGGCTTCTCCCGGCCTGGCTGCCGGCGGCACATAAAGCGCCTTCAGGTCACGCCCGATCATCAGGCGAATCATGGCGGCGTGGCTGATTTCGCCTTTGCCGAGTTCGCCCACCACGCGCCCATCACGCAGAACAACGACCCGGTCCGCGCATTTTGTCAACTCGTTGAGGCGGTGCGAAATGAAAATGACACTGACACCCGAGGCTTTGAGCCCCGCCACGACATTCAAAAGGCGGTCTGTCTCAATCAGCGTCAGACTCGAAGTTGGTTCATCCATGATCACCAGACGTGAATTCAGCGAGAGCGCTTTCGCAATCTCGAGGAGCTGGCGCTGGGCAATCGACATGTCGGAAACCATGGTCTCGGGTGTAAAGTCCACGCCCAGCCGCTCCAGCAGCGGCTGCACATCCGCCCTCAGCTTCTTGCGATCCACCAGCCTGAACGGCCCGCCATAAAGCGGTTCGCGGCCAATATACACGTTCGACGCCACATCAAGATTGTCAAACAAGTTGAGTTCCTGGTGCACGAAAGCAATTCCTGCCCCCATGGACTCGCGCACCGTGAGTGACTTGCGCTGGACGCCGTCAATTTCAAGACTGCCCGAGGAAGGTTCAATCACTCCGCCGATGATTTTCATCAGCGTAGATTTGCCAGCCCCATTTTCGCCCACCAGCCCGATCACTTCGCCGGGATAAACGGAAAAATTCACCCCCTGCACCGCTTGCACGCCGGCGTAGGACTTGGCGATATCGATCATTCGAAAAAAGGCACCGGCCATCTTCAGAACTCAACCCCCAGCAGACAAGCTGCATTCTGCACAGGCAATCCCCGGTGACGCAAGCGAAAGCCAGCGCAGCTTCCCGCGCTGGCTCGACTTGTCTTACTTGCCGATTGCCGCTTTGAGATCAGCTTCAAACTGATCGACATTGTCCTTGGTGATGATTTTCGTGGGCACGATGATCAGCTTGTTCTCCGGTATGCCGGATTTGTCGCCCTCCATGTAGGCGGCCATCAGCTTCATGCCACGATAGCCCCATTCAAAGGGCTGCTGCACGACGGTGCCGGCAAAGCTGCCATCCTTGACCGCACCCAAGGTGATCGGATCCTCATCAAAGGCGATTACGGTGATCGCGCCAAGCTTTCCGGCCGCCTGCAGGGCTTCATAGATCTTTGGCGGGTTGTAGGAGTAGAAACCGACCATGCAGTTGATTTCCGGATTGGCTGCCAGAACGTCATCGACGTTGCTCCGCGCCCGGGCGAAATCTACGTCGTCACCGCGGGTGTCAACCAGCTCTATGCCCTTGCCTTCAATAGCTTTCTTGAATCCGGCAATGCGCTCCTTGGCGTTGTCAGCCCCGAGGAAGCCGACAAAGCCCATGCACTTGCCGCCATTTGGCAATGCGCCCACGGCGATTTCACCAGCCTGTACGCCCGCATCCGTGTTGGACGAACCAAGATAGGCAATGCGGTTGCTGTCAGGAGCATCGCTGTCTGTCGTGAACAGCGGCACTTGGGCGGCAATTCGGTTAAAAGCATCGACCGATGTTTTGGGATCAACCGAGGAAATCATGATGGCATCGGTGCCTGCGGCAACCAGGTCATCCATCAGGGCATTCTGCAAGGCAGCTGTGCCCTGCGCCGGATACTTGAATTGCAGCTCATAATTCGGAAGCTCGCCTTGCGCTTTCTTCACGCCGGCTTCC
Organism: Hyphomicrobiales bacterium; assembly: GCA_016792825.1. Classification (GTDB taxonomy): domain Bacteria; phylum Pseudomonadota; class Alphaproteobacteria; order Rhizobiales; family Aestuariivirgaceae; genus Aestuariivirga. Next base: position 8,446 of record JAEUMI010000096.1, on the reverse strand, counting down.
GCCAGTTTCCAGAAATCCGAAGCGGCATTCACCACGAAGGCCAATTGTTTCTTGTCTTGGGCCTGAACTCCCGTTGCCAGAGCAAGTGCTATGGCCGTAGAGAATCCCAGTGCGAGTAACGTCTTCATCTCAGTCCTCCCATATTTTCTGTGTCGAGCTTTGCGCTCTTTTTGGCCGATGCAAGCGGGCTTGCGAACATCGCTTCCCAGAATGATACAGGGCTGCTAATATATGTCAATGATGAAACGAAATAGCAAGAAAAAGACAGTATTTTCAACTATATAACTATGGTAATATGCGCATGATAAAAATATTTGAAAGGCGTCCTTCAAACGCGGTTTGTTGGTGGCAGTAGTAATGGGAAGTGAAGATCTGACCCTCTCTCGCGGAAGCCTGGTTTCAGGCGTTGCCCGCGCCACCGGGCCTACAATGACGGAGGTTGCCGCTGCCGCCGGCGTTTCCCAGACCACGGTTTCACTGGTTCTGAATGATGCCCTGGGAGCCCGCCTGTCCGCAAAAACCAGGCAACGGGTACTTGAAGCTGCCAAGAGTTTGAATTATCGCCTGGTCAGGCGCGGAGCGCCGCGCCCTTCACTTACCGGCGCCAGCGTTGTGGGCTTTGTGGTGGACGAGATTTCAACCGACCCCTGGTGTGCCATCGCCCTGGATGGAGCCCGCGAAAAAGCCTGGGAACATGGCCTGACGATCAGCGCCGCAGTCACAAGGGGCGACGCGGAAATGGAACAGGCCGTCCAAACGCAGTTTGAAGGACAGCCACTCATTGGCCTGATCTATGGAACTATTCAAACCCGCCGCATCACGCCATCGCCCGCCTTGTACCGGATTCCCACCGTTCTCCTGAATTGCTATGTTGCCGATCGCTCGCTCCCCTCCATAATGCCCGGTGAGATTCTTGGCGGCCAGACAGCCACCACCCGTTTGATCCGGGCCGGCCATCGGCGCATCGGACTTATCGAGGGTGAGGTTTGGATGGATGCGTCCCGTGACCGCCTCAAAGGTTATCGCCAGGCTCTTGCCAATGCCGAAATACTTTTTGACCCGGATCTGGTCCGCCCCGGGAACTGGGAACCCTCGGCAGGTTACGAACAAACCCATGCCCTGATGAACCTCAAGGTACCGCCCACTGCAATTTTTTGCGCAAACGATCTGATGGCCCTTGGATGCTATGAAGCTCTCAAAGAGGTGGGAAAGCGGATCCCGGAGGACGTGGCCGTGATTGGCTACGACGACCGTGAAATTGCCCAGTTTACCCGTCCGCCCCTGACCACGGTTCTGCTCCCGCATTTTGAAATGGGAACCTTGGCAGCGGAATACCTGGTCAACAATCCCGTGCAGCTCAAGGGCCGGCAATCGCAAATCAAGGTGGAATGCCCCTTGGTGGAACGCAGCTCCGTAGGGCCCATTGTGCCCGATCAACTGGATTAGGGGGAAACCATGCTGCTTTTGGTAACAGGCGCCACCGGCAAGGTCGGCACAAACCTGATTTCCCATCTCCTTTCCGAGCCACGCTGGAAGGGTGCCAGGATTAGGGCCTTATGCCATAACCGGTTGTTTCCGGAAACGGACAGGGTGCAAGTCGTCAAAGGCGATATCTCAAACCGTGAAAGTGTCGAACGTGCCATGGAAGGCGTCACCCATGTCGTCCACCTCGCCACGTGCAAGGAAACTCCCGAAATCGTCATGGACGTGACCGTGAAAGGCATGTTCTGGCTGCTTGAATCATTTCGTCATAGCAAGATGGCGCAACAGTTTATACTCATCGGAGGCGATGCCAGCGTCGGCCACTTCTTCTACCGCCATGATGGCCCCATCACCGAAAAGACGCCGCATCAGGCTTATCCCGGCTGCTATGCCCTTTCAAAAGTTCTGGAAGAGGTGCTGCTTACTCAAGCAGTCATTCAATATGGCATCAATGGCTGTTGCCTTCGTGCCCCGTGGATCATGGAGAAGGACGATTTCCGCTACTCGCTGTCCTTCGGCGATGATCTGTTTGGCGGCCCCGACTGGAAAACCATGGTTCCGGCCGACGTCGCAAGGAAATGCCGCGCTGAAGGGACTATTCCGGTCCTTTACGATTCCGATGGCCATCCGCTCAAGCGCAACTTTGTCCATGTGGAGGACCTTGTAAGCGCCATTTCGGCCTCTCTCGATAACCCCGTGACGCGGGGAAATCTTTACAACATCTGCATGGATGAACCCGTGGACTATGGTGCCGTCGCAAGCCACCTCAGCAAGAGCAAGGGGCTTGGCTCCATTGCCATTCCAAGTTCCTTCCATTCAACCTGGCTGGACAACAGCAAGGCCAGGTTCGAACTCGGCTGGCGCCCGCACTATGGCCTCGAAAAACTCATTGACGCCGCCTGGGACTACAAGCGCGCCGCCAATGACCCGCGCAAGATCTGGTATCCCGGTTAGGCGTCGCCGCGCTTCCACTGCTCTTTTGTGAGCGCCCTGAATTCTTCGAAGCGGTCTTCGGCAATGGCCCCGCGAATGCCCTGCATGAGGTCCTGATAATAGGCAACATTGGCCCAGGACAGCAGCATCATGCCGAGCAATTCGCCGGATCGCATCAGGTGGTGGATGTAAGCCCGCGAATACTTGGACAACGCAGGACAAGTGCTTTCAGCATCGAGCGGGCGCGGATCATCCGCATGTTTGGCATTGCGCAGATTGATCTTTCCAAACCGCGTGAAAGCCTGTCCATGCCGCCCGGAGCGGGTCGGCATCACGCAGTCGAACATGTCAATCCCATGCGCCACGGACTCGAGCAAATCTTCCGGCGTGCCAACTCCCATGAGATAGCGCGGCTTGTCCACAGGCAGCTCCGGCGCCGTGAACCCGATCGTCTGCAGCATCAGCTTCTGGCCTTCGCCCACCGCCAGTCCGCCGATTGCATATCCTTCGAAACCGATATCCCGAAGCCCCGCCGCACTGGCCCGGCGCAAACCTTCGTTCACGCCACCCTGCACGATGCCGAAATTGCCGCGCCCTGGTTGAATCCCGAAAGCCTTGCGTGAGCGCGCCGCCCAGCGCAGCGAAAGCTGCATGGCTTTTTCCGCCTCTTTATCCGTGTGCGGATACTCCAGGCATTGGTCGAGCTGCATTTGGATGTCGGAGCCAAGCAGGCGCTGGATCTCCATGGCCCGCTCTGGCGTGAGTTCATAGCGTCGCCCGTCAATATGCGATTGGAAAACGGCCCCCTGCTCCGTGATTTTGCGGATCTTTGCCAGTGACATGACCTGGAAGCCGCCGCTGTCGGTCAGGATTGGTCCCTCCCAGCCTATGAACTTGTGCAAGCCGCCGAGCTTTGCCACCTCCTCAGCACCGGGCCGCAGCATCAGATGATAGGTGTTACCCAGAATGACATCGGCACCGGTTTCTTTCACCTGGTCCAGGTACAACCCTTTCACCGTGCCCACCGTGCCCACCGGCATGAAAGCCGGGGTGCGAATGTCGCCGTGTAGAGTGCGAACCGTGCCCAGCCGCGCCGCGCCGTCGGCCTTGTGAAGGGAGAAGGAAAATTCAGTCATGCGGCCCGAGGAAATAGCAGGCAGCAGTCGCCATAGGAATAGAAACGATAATCATTATGAATGGCATGGGCATAGGCAGCCTTCATCCGCTCTGTCCCGGCAAAGGCGCAAACCAGCATGAACAGCGTCGAGCGCGGCAGGTGAAAATTGCTGATCAGCACATCGGCGGCGCAAAACTGGTAGCCCGGGGTAATGAAGATCTCCGTCGTCCCGCTGAAGGGCTCCAGTCTCGAACTCTCAAGCAGGCGCAAGGAAGTGGTCCCAACCGCCACGATGCGCCCGCCCCGCTGCCGGGCAGCCTTCAGCCGAGCTACTGTTCCAGATGAAACTTCCCCCCACTCGGCATGCATCTTGTGGTCGCGCGTATCCTCAGCCTTTACCGGTAAAAAGGTCCCGGCCCCCACATGCAGCGTGACAAATTCACTAGAAATTCCAGCAGCTTCCAACCTCTTCACAAGATCAGGCGTGAAGTGCAACCCCGCTGTCGGGGCCGCCACCGCCCCCGGGTACTGCGCAAACATCGTCTGGTAATCCGTGGCATCCTGTTCGTCGGTCGCCCGCTTGCCCTCGATATAGGGCGGCAGCGGCATCTGCCCCACCGCCTCAATCGCCTCATCCAAAACCGGCCCGCTGAAATCAAATGCCAGGGTAATTTCCCCCGCCTCGCCCTTGGCTTCGACCGTGGCGTCAAGATCACCCAACAGGCACACCCGGCCCTCCGCCCCAAAACGCAAGCGGTCGCCTACTTGCAATTTCTTGCCCGGCTTGGCAAACGCTTTCCAGCGTGAGCCATCAACCCGCATATGCAGCAGCGCCTCAATCCTTGGCGTCGCCTCGCCGCGACCAAGGCGCACCCCCGTCAGGGCAGCCGGTATGACTTTCGTGTTGTTGAAAACCAGCACATCGCCAGCCCGAAGTTGCGACGGCAAATCTCCCACGGTGGAATCACCAAGTCCGTCGCCCACCACCAGCAGTTTGGCGGACTCGCGCGGGTTCGCGGGCCGCAGCGCAATGCGTTCCGGCGGCAATTCAAAATCAAAGTCGGAAACGCGCATCAGGGACCGGAGCAGGTCACGGCCCAAGCGCCAACGCCCGCCACCCGCAGGGTGCCGGCCGAGACATAGTCTTCGCCCTCGCTCGCCTTGAACAGGCGAAGCTGGGCGACAATCGCATCAACATTGCTATCGGTCACGTCGATTAGAATTTGATCGGCGGTCTCGAATGCCTGCCCCTTGGTGATGAGCGAGGCATCACCGCCCCGCGTCGACCATTTCTTTCCGCCAGCTACGATCTCAACAGTATCGACGGCGATCACGTTCATGTTGCCGAGCAGGACATTGAACGAGGCCCTGTCGCCATCGGAGCAGTTGAGCCATTCCGTGGCCTTCGCAGGCACAGTCAGAGCTATCAACAGCACCCCAATGGCGGCAAGGCGTTTCATTACTTTGCGTCTGCAGCAACCTGCATCTTGACGATCTTGTCGGGATTCTTGACCGGCTCGCCGCGCTTCAGGCCGTCCACAAGCTCCATGCCCGAGGTGACGCGCCCCCAAACCGTGTACTGGTTGTCGAGGAAGGTCGCATCGCCGAAGCAGATGAAGAACTGGCTGTTGGCCGAGTTCGGATTGCCGGAGCGTGCCATAGAGCAGATGCCGCGCACATGCGGCTCCTTGGAAAATTCCGCCTTGAGGTCCGGTTTCTTCGAGCCGCCCATGCCGGTGCCCGTGGGGTCGCCCCCCTGCGCCATGAAGCCTTCGATAACGCGGTGGAACACCACGCCGTCATAAAAGCCTTCCCGCGCCAGTTCCTTGATCCGCGCCACGTGGCCCGGCGCCAGTTTCGGCAGAAGCTCAATGACGACCCGGCCCTTGGCCAGGTCCATGTGAAGGGTGTTTTCGAGATCAGCCATTATTGCACCGTTACCTTTACCATTTTATCAGGAGTTGCCGGAGGCTCGCCCCGCTCGAGGCGGTCAACGCAGAACATGCCTTCATCATCCACCTTGCCCAGCACCGTGTAGTTGCCGTCAAGGAACCCGCCCTCGGCGAACATGATGAAGAACTGGCTGTTGGCGGAATCCGGGTTGTTGGAGCGCGCCATGCCAACCGTGCCGCGGCCGAAATGCTCGTTCGAAAACTCGGCCTTGATGTCCGGCTCTTCCGAACCGCCCATGCCGGTACCCGTGGGGTCGCCCGTCTGGGCCATGAAGCCGTCAATCACCCGGTGAAAGACAATGCCATTGTAAAATCCTGCCGCCGCAAGCTTGGAAACCTGGGCCACGTGGGCTGGCGCCAGGTCCGGCCGCAGCGCAATGGTGAAGCTGCATTTGTCATTGGTCTCGACGGTGATTTTGTCTGCCGCCAGGGCTGGTGCTGCCATCATCATGGCGGCCATGGCACATAGGCCAAGTCTCTTCATTCTCTAAGTCTCCGGTTTCAGGGTTAATGGAAATCACACGCTGGATAGTGCCAGATATCGCCAGAAATGAGGCCGTGCAAGGCCTAGTTTTTCAGCGCCGCAGCCACCGCCGCCTGGGCTTCTTTGGGGATAAACAGGGATATGTCGCCGCCCATTTGGGCAATTTGCTTGACCAGCGACGAGGCAATCATCCGCGTGGCGGGCGAGGCCGCGAGGAACACCGTTTCAATGTCCGGCGCCAGGGCCCCGTTCATCTGCCCCATCTGCACTTCATAGTCGAAATCGCTGGCATCCCTTAGGCCCCGGATGATCAGCCCCGCGTTGGCGCGCCGTGCCGCATCCACTGTGAGATCGGCAAAGGTCACCACGCTGATTTTGACGCCCGTATGTTCGGCAATGGGCCGGGTTACGAGTTCAAGCAATTCAACCCGCTTTTTGGCGTCCAGAAGTGATTTCTTGCCCGCATGGGTGCCAACCCCCAACACCAGTTTTTCAACCAGCCGCGCGCTCCGCGCCACGATGTCGAGGTGACCATATGTAACGGGATCAAAGGAACCGGGGTAAAATCCTGTGCGTGCCATGGCGATACCCTATCCGCTTCACGCTGCTGCCGCAACCTGTCAGCAGATGTCAGTTAATGTCTGGCACTCAACAAACGACGGACGTCAACATGGCCAACGAAAATCCATCCATCATCTCCCATGTCTCGCTCGGCACAAATGATTTTCCGTCGGCCCTGGCGTTTTACGAAAGGGTGCTCGGCACTCTGGGATGCCGGATCATCATGGAGCACGAAGGTGCCGCGGCCTTCGGCAAGGCCTATCCAGAATTCTGAATCCAGACGCCGTTTGATGGCGCGCAAGCCTCACACGGCAATGGCGTGCACGTTGGTTTCATGGCGCAATCCAAGGCCGAAGTGGAGGAGTTTTTCAAGGAAGCCATTGCCGCCGGAGCAACTGAAGATGGCGACCCCGGTCATCGCCATGATTACGGCGGACCCTACTACGGCTGCTTCGTGCGCGACCTCGACGGCCATAAGATCGAAGCTGCTTTCTGGGACGAAGATTTGGCAAAGAAACTGGGCATGGCCTGAAGCCTAGCGCCCGCGCAACGCCATCCACACGCCGCCAGCCGTCAGGCAAACGCCGCTGACAATCTCGATGGCCCTTATCCGGGAACGTGAAAGCCACTGGCCGGCCTTGCCCGCCATCAGCGCATAAAGTGTGTCGCCAACCGCGGCAATGACCATGAAAGTAAGGCCCAATAGCAGTGTCTGCTGCATCATGTTGCCGTCTTTTGAAAGAAAAGGCGGGATCATCGCCCCGAACAATACCAGCATTTTCGGGTTGGATATGATCACCACAAAGCCCTGAAGGAAGAAGCTCCCGTGTGGCCGAGCCCGGTCAACCGCGACAGCCAAGTCGCCCTTCGAAAGAAGCATCTTGATTCCAAGCCAGACCAGATAGGCCGCACCGGCCCAGCTCAACACGTCAAACCACGTGCCCATCAGCTTGATCGCCGCCCCCAACCCCATGGCGGCGATGCCGAGCCAGATGACAAAGCCCGCCTGCGTGCCCGCAACATTCAGAAGCCCTGCCCGGCTCCCATAGCGCAGGCTGTTGGCAATGATCACGGTCACGGTGGGGCCTGGAACCAGGGCCAGGGCGGCAGCCGCAACACAAAAGGCAAAAAAGGATTCGTAAGACATGATTTAGGTTCCTCAGCCACCCTAGGAGCCAGAAATGCTCGCAGGCTGTCAAGCGGATTTACGCTTCGTCCTCACCGTCCTCGTCCTCGCTCAGCCGCTCAACCGACACCACGCTCTCGTCATCAGCCGTATCGATCACGATCACCCCTTGGGTGGAGCGTCCCGCTTTCCGGATGCCGTCAACCGGGCAGCGGATGAGTTGTCCGCCATCGGTCACCAGCATGATTTGGTCAGAGTGCTCGACCGGGAAGGACGCCACCAGCGGGCCGTTGCGCTCGTTTACGGCCATGGCCACAATGCCTTTGCCGCCGCGGTTGGTGATGCGGTACTCGTAAGAAGACGTCCGCTTGCCATAGCCGTTGCTGGAAACTGTGAGGATCACCTGCTCGGCCGCACCCATCGCCGCATAACGTTCCTGGCTCAGGCCCGCGTCGGCCACCTCTTCCTCATCGGAAGTATCGGGGTCAGCCTCCTCACCCGCCACCACGCGCGACATTTTGAGGAACGCCAAACGTTCTTCCGCCGTTGCATCCACGTGCCGGATGACCGCCATGGAAATCACGTGGTCATCCTTCTCAAGCTTGATGCCACGCACCCCGGTTGAATCACGTCCCTTGAAAACCCGGACATCATCCACCGGGAACCGGATGCATTGCCCTTGCGCCGTCGTCAGCAACACGTCATCTGCGGCGGTGCAGATCTCCACGCCCGCTATCATGTCGCCGGCTTCGAGCTTCATGGCGATTTTGCCGGAGCGGTTGATGCTTTCG
>JAEUMI010000081.1 GCA_016792825.1 Hyphomicrobiales bacterium | reverse complement strand
TTAACGAAAAATGAACGGCGCATTCAGGCGGGGCTCAGGCAAATTGCGCCATATGTGGGGCAACGGTCAAACAAGATCGCAACCCAAGGAGAGAATTATGAGCACGTTCAATTCAACCAATAGCTTCGCCGCCGCCGCGTTCGGCGCCGCCGCCCTTTTCAGCATGCTTTCATTCGGCAGCAGCGCTGAAGCGGCGCAAAACCTCTCACAGTGCTACGGCAAGTCAACGGGATCGGTCGTATCCTGCTGCGAAAAACTGACGAAGTCACAGCGCCCACTGTGGATGACTCAATCCGGAACGAACTGCCGGGAAGCCGTGGTTTGCGGCGGCCTGCAAAGCAAGGATCGCCGTTGCTACGTGCGCATCGTTCTGATCGACCCGCAGCGCGGTGACACCCCAGGCGGGACTCCGGACCGCGGTGATCGGGGCCGTGATTCGCGCGGTGGCGCTCAGTCGGCCAAGTAATCGCCAATTCGTTTAAGCCAATGGGAGGTGATCTCGCGAGCGGTCACTTTCCCTCTGGTTTCCAATCATAGATCCATGCCACCTGTCTGGTGAAGCGGCGCAGGGGCATGGCTATCAGAGCGGCGTTGCGGGCCCGTCTCAGGACGCCGCCGGCATGATAAATCCGGCCGAGCTGGCGGGACTTTTTTTGGATGGCCGAGGCGCGCGAAAACCGCAGCTCAGAAAACTCCGCGAAGGCTGAAGGAATATCGCTGCGCTCGCCGAGTTTGGCTGACAGCACGCAGGCATCCTCAAGGGCCATGGCGGCACCCTGGGCGAGATAGGGCAGGCTGGCGTGGGCGGCGTCACCCACAAGCACCGTGCGGTTCCTGCTCCAGTTTCGCGCCGGAGCAAAATCGAGGGCAGGCCATTTGGTCCAATCTGTTTTCTGTTCGAGTATGTCCGCAAGCGGCTGGCAGGCACCCTGAAAGGCGGTCCAGAGGGACACATCAGGATCCTCAACTGCCGCAACAATATTGAAATGACGCCAATTGCTGACGGCGTAGTGGACAACATGGCCGCCGGGAAAAAGCCAGAGGGTCACAACGTCGACATTGACGCTTGCCGGAACTGACGCAATGGGCATAAGGCCCCGGTGCAACAAGTGGCCAATCGGGCTTTTTCCGGGCTGCCCGAGCAGCTGCTTTCGAATTCCGGAATGCACGCCGTCGGCGGCGATAATGGCCGCGCCGTTGAGTTCTTTTCCCGATTTCAGCGACAGGGTGGTTTCCGCCACCGAAATTCCTGTGACTTCGGCATTGTTCTGAAATTCGAGGCCGGGCTTGGAACGCGCCGATTCGAGGAGGGCATTGTGCAAATCGGCGCGGTGGGCGACACGGTAGGGGGCACCGAACTGCTTTTCGAACCCCGATCCGAGCGGAAGGCGCTGGAGGACTTTTCCGGACATGCCGTCCCGCACCTGGATTTCGGCGGGAGACACGCAATGGGGGGCGACGGCGTCCCAGGCGCCGAGATATTGCAGGGCGCACACCGCATTGGGCCCCACCTGAAGGCCGGCGCCAACCTCCTCAAAACGCGGGGCTTTTTCCAGGATGTGGGCGGGCCTGCCAATGCGGGCCAGCCCCAGGCCGGCGGAAAGTCCGCCAATTCCGCCGCCGACAATGAGGAATGGTGAATCAGCCATGGCGCATCATGGCATGACGCAGGGTTAATTCCATGAGGCGGATTGAGGCTTGCGGCAACGCGTACTTCCGCCTAGATCACCGCCATCACCAACAGAGGAACTGCCCCCTTGGCTTTCATTTCCGACGCGCTGAACCGCATTCAACCCTCCGCCACCATTGCCATCTCCAACAAGGCCCTGGCCCTGAAAGCGGACGGCAAGGACGTGATCGGGCTGGCGGCGGGGGAGCCGGATTTCGACACACCGGACAACATCAAGGAAGCGGCAATCGCGGCGATCCGGTCGGGCAAGACCAAGTATACGGCGGTGGACGGCATTCCCGAACTGAAGGCCGCAATCTGCGCCAAGTTCAAGCGCGAGAACGGGCTGGACTACAAGCCTTCGCAGGTTTCGGTAGGAACCGGCGGCAAGCAGGTGCTGTTCAACGCGCTGATGGCCACGGTCAATCCCGGCGATGAAGTGATCATTCCGGCGCCCTATTGGGTGAGCTATCCCGACATCGTGATGCTGGCGGGCGGCATTCCGGTTGTGGTGCAGACAACGCTTGAAAACAATTTCAAGCTGACGGGCGCTGATCTCGACAAGGCGATAACGCCCAAGACCAAATGGCTGATCCTCAACTCGCCATCAAATCCGAGTGGTGCGGCCTATTCGAAAGCCGAGCTCAAGCAGCTGACCGATGTGCTGGTGAAGCACAGCCATGTGTGGATCCTGACGGACGACATGTATGAGCATCTGGTTTATGATGACTTTGAATTTTTCACCCCGGCGCAGGTTGAGCCCAAGCTCTACGACCGGACACTGACGATGAACGGGGTTTCGAAAGCCTATTGCATGACGGGCTGGCGCATCGGCTTCGGGGCCGGGCCGGAAGTGCTGATCAAGGCCATGTCCAAGCTGCAATCGCAATCCACCTCCAATCCCTCATCGATAGCCCAGTGGGCCGCAGTTGAGGCGCTCAACGGCCCGCAGGGTTTCATCCCGGCGCACAACAAGGTGTTCAAGGAGCGGCGCGACCTGGTGGTTTCCATGCTGAACCAGGCCAAGGGTATTTCCTGCCCGACACCGGAAGGGGCTTTCTATGTCTATCCTTCCTGCGCCGGCGCCATCGGGAAGACGGCACCTTCAGGCAATGCGATCAGGACGGATGAGGATTTCGTGACCGAGCTTCTGGCGGCGGAAGGTGTTGCGGCGGTGCATGGCGGGGCCTTTGGAAGCTCGCCGTTCTTCCGCATCTCCTATGCGACAGCAACGCCTATCCTCGAGGATGCGTGCATGCGCATCCAACGCTTTTGCGGCAACCTCAAATAAGGAAAAAATCCAATCATGTACGATAGTTCTGTTGCTCCGTTAAGCCATTCCCTGAAGGCGCTGGCGGCCATCCTGAAAAAGGCCGAAGCTTATTGCGAAGCGCGGAAGATCGATCCCAACGCGCTGCTCACGGCGCGGCTTTATCCCGACATGCTGCCCTTCTACCGGCAGATACATATAGCGACGGACCAGGCCAAGGGCTGTGGGGCCAGGCTGGCGGGAATTGCGGTTCCGAGCTATCCCGATGAAGAAAAGACCTTTGCCGAACTGCAGGCGCGCATTGCCAAGACCCTGGACTTTCTGGGCTCGCTGAAAGCGGAACAGTTTGCCGGAGCGGCCGGCCGGACCGTATCCCTGAAAATTGCCGGCAAGGACACCGAACTCAAGGGCGCGGACTATCTTTCAAGCGCGGTGCTGCCCAATTTCTATTTCCATGTGACCACGGCTTACAACATCCTGCGCCACAACGGCCTTGAAATTGGCAAGGGCGATTTCCTGGGGCGGACCTTAAGTTAGGTTTCCTCGCCTTTGGGTTTGAGGAAATAGCCGGCAACGACAACCAGGAGCAAGCCGCAGGCGGCCGCCACATAGTGAAGCTGGTGGGGCACATCCAACCCAACATAGGCGAAGGCCGCCGTATCGCTGATGATCATTTCGCCGGCTATCCAGCCCAGGAGTGCCGCACCAGCCCAGACGAATATGGGAAACCTGGCGATGATGCCGGAGATCAGCGACGCCCCGATCACGATCAGCGGAATGGACAACAGCAGTCCGAAAACAAACAGCGAATAATCGTCACGGGCGATGGCGGCGATCGCCACGACATTGTCGAGGCTCATCACCGCGTCTGCCATGGCGATGGTGCCAACGGCTTTCCAAAGCCTGTCGGAGGCGGGGATTTCCGCTTCCTCGTGTTTTTCGCCAATAATAAGCTTGATGGCAATCCACACGAGCAGAACGCCGCCAAGGGCCTTGAGGAAAGGAATCCCAAGAATCTGGGTAATGATAAAGGCAAAGACGATACGCAGGCCGACGGCGGCGCCAGCCCCCAGGAGAATGCCAATGCGGCGCTGTTTTTCGGGAAGCGAGCGGCAGGCAAGAGCTATCACCACCGCATTATCCCCCGACAGCAACAGGTCAATCCATATGATCTGGGTGATGGCCAGGAGGTAGGCGGGGCTGAAATCCATGGATTTTCCGAATTGTTTACGGGGAGGTGGTGGCCGGGTTAACCTTCTGCAAGGGCACGCTGGGACCCTCTTATCCGGATTCCGGCCGGCATTACACGCGGAAAACGCCTGTCCACAGGAACTTTATGCCATGTCCTGCGTTATAATGCAGTCAAGTTTCGCCTAAATGGCGTCACAATCGGCTGTGAAAGACTTGGCGTTCAGAAAAAGGAAAATCACAAAATGTATAAATTCTTATCGGTCGGCCTGCTGGCCCTCGTTACCATGGCTTCGGCGGCGGAAGCCAAATCAGGCGTCAAGGTTGGCGTCCTGTCCTGCGAAGTGGACGGCGGAGTTGGCTTCATCATCGGCTCCTCCAAGGGGGTGGACTGTGTCTACAAGCCGGCAAGCGGCGCCCGGGCGGAACATTATTCCGGATCGATCGGCAAGCTGGGCGTGGACATCGGGATCACCAACCGGACGGTTCTGGCATGGGCTGTATTCGCGCCTGGCAAAATCAACAAGGGCGCCCTGAAGGGCTCTTATACGGGTGCTTCGGCCGAGGCCACGGTGGCTGTCGGAGTTGGCGCCAACGTGCTGGTCGGCGGCTTCAAGAAGGGCATCAACCTGCAGCCACTCAGCGTCCAGGCCCAAACGGGCCTGAATGTTGCCGGCGGCATTGGCAGCCTGCATCTTCGCTACAACAAGTAATTTCAATAACTTTCGAGAAAAAGGGGCCTTTTTGGGCCCCTTTTTATGACCTGAAACCCCACTCGGTGCTGAAGTGTTGCTTAATGGCAGCAATGGGACGGAAACTTGCTCTCCCCGGTGGTTTCGGTTTGATGGCCTCGCAATTCTTGGATATAGTCATGTGGAATCGGGGATCAACCTCGTCGTTTTTCCAATTCTTGCAGGGTGGGTTACATGTCTATTTCCATGAAAAGAGCGGCATTTCTATTGAGCGGGACGATTGCCGCCGGAATGTACGGCAGCGTTTCCATGGCGGCGGATGTCGAAACGAC
>JAEUMI010000024.1 GCA_016792825.1 Hyphomicrobiales bacterium | reverse complement strand
TGGCCGTGCAGCAGGATTTCGATCTTGGCGGTTTGCCAATGAAAGCCGTTCTGCTCGTAGCCGATGGCCTTGATGGCCCGTCGCGCTGTCTCTTCGATCTTGGCATGGGTCACCGACGAGGGCCCGCGGGTTTCCCCGCCGATCACCACGCGGTTGGTGGTCGCAAAGGTCTCGCAGGCGACGCGCACCTGCGCCGGATCCATGCCCTGCTCCAGGGCCTCGCGGTAAAACAGGTCAACGATTTCATCGGAAACACGGTCACAGAGCTTGTCTGGATGACCCTCCGACACAGATTCACTGGTGAAGATATAGTTCTTGCGTGACATCGAAACCCTGCCTTTGCGAACGATTATTGCCCCAATTCCGCATAAAGAATTCTTTATGCCCCTGAAAAGGCGTTAATGGCAGTGTTGCGAAGCGAGGTCAAGCGGGTGCTAAAACCGGCCTGTCACTAGTCCTTCATGTCCACAATGCAGCGCGCCAGTGTTGCGATAAGCTTCCGCTTCGTCGAATTGTCCGCATCCCGGAAGGCCTTGGCCAGCTTGATGCCTTCGGCATTCATCATCGAGGACATCACGCTGTTCTCTTCGCTGGGTTCACTGAAGCCTGTGTCGCCTTCCGTGCCCGGCAAGTCTTCAAAAAAGGCCTGCACCGGAACACCCAGAATCTTCGCTGCATAGAACAGCCGGCTGGCGCTGATCCGGTTGGAGCCCTTTTCATATTTCTGCACCTGCTGGAAGGTGATTCCCAGCAGTTCGCCAAGCTTCTCCTGGCTCATGCTGATGAGTTGCCGGCGCATGCGAATGCGCGACCCGACATGGACATCGATGTAATTTGGATCTCGTCTCGTCATATTCCCCTCAGACCGTTGCCCCCGGCCTGACTCTCGCCATCGCTCATTTCAACTGAGAATAGACAACAGATTCCGTGATCAACATTCTCTTGAAAGATTAGTATAATAGTTGTCAGCCTGTAAACAAGAATCGCTGGTACCAGCAGAAATCCACCGACATAACAGCTGCTTCGGGCATATCCTCCATGAATTCACATTATAAGATAAAGCTCAACGCCAGCAAAAGTAAAAGCGCGGTGAAAAATATTAATTCGCCGTAATCTGCGAAAAGAGTCGGCGGCAGACTCTGCGGCAGCCCCGCGTCCATGATGCCTTCCCCGTTCAATGGCAAACTTGACAGCGTCCGGCCATAGGGGTCGATCACCGCCGATATTCCGGTGTTGGCCGCCCGCACCATCGGCAGCCCCTGTTCGATGCCGCGCAAGCGGGCCTGGGCCAGATGCTGGTAGGGCCCGGTTGAATTTCCAAACCACCCGTCATTGGTGACATTGATCAGCCAGCCCGGGCGCTTCTGCGGATCAATGAACTGATCCGGGAATATGGCCTCATAGCAAACCCCAAAGCCCGCTTCGGGGGCGCCCGGAACCGCGAGGCTTACCGGCCCCGGCCCCGCCGCAAAACTTCCAGGAACCGTAACCACCTTGCGAAACCCCAGCGGTTCAAGCGCCCATTCAAAAGGCAGGAACTCTCCCCCCGGCACCAGCCGCCACTTGTCATAGCGGGCCACAACATTGCCGGAACCGTCAAAGGTCAGAATGCTGTTGAAGACCTTGTCATCTTCGCCATCCCCTGACCTATTGATGTCGCGCCGCAAGGCACCGGTCACCAGCGTTTTGGTCCCGCCGAGCAACTCAGCCAATTCGACTTTCGCAGCCTCGCTCTCGTCGATCAGGAAGGTCACAGCCGTTTCCGGCCAGATGATGTGGGTAGGCGATGCGCCGTCCGGCGCGGCGCGGGCCGACATCTCGAGAAGCTGATAAAAAATCGCCCGGGCATTCTCGTCCCGCCATTTGGAATCCTGCGAAATGTTGGGCTGGACTATTCTGATGCGAACCCCATCCACACTTGCAACGGCCCCCTGCGAAAGCCGGTAGCTTCCCCACGCCCAGCACAAGGGAAGGGTCGCAATGATCAGCAGGGCGGCGGCCCGGTGAGGTCGCGGTCCCTTCCACATGAATGGCCAGGTTGCCGCCCACAGCACGATCAGCAATGTCAGCGCCGGCATGCCCCACAGCGAAGCCGTCTGGGCAACCGCCCCCATGCCGTCGCTTGCCAGGCCAGGCGCGGCCCAAGGAAACCCGGTAAACAGGACACCGCGCAGATATTCAAACGCCGCAAGCGACACGGCAAAAACCAGCGCCACTGGAAGCCCCTCCCGCCGGCTCAGGGCAACGCAGAAAGTAGCCAATCCCCAGTAAACCGCCATTCCAGCGGCAAGCCCGCCCACCGCAAAGGGCATCATCCAGAGATAGGCCTCCGCATCGACAAGAAAGGCAAAGCCGATCCAATGGAGCGCCACAATGAAATAGCCAAAGCCGAAGCACCACCCCAGGAAGAAGGAGGGCAGGCGCTCTTCCCTTTCCTTCCCCTCCAGCATGAAAAGCACAACAGGGATCGCGATAAACAGCAGCGGCCAGAGATCAAGCGGCGGCATGGAAAGCGCGGCAATCATGCCGGCACTCAGCGCCAGCCCGGCGCGCCGCCAGCCGCGCGCCGCCCGCAGAAACTCGATCACGCGAATCATCGCGGCATTCTAGCGCATCGCCACAAGAATGATTCCCGCCGTGCACAGGCCCACGCCAAGCCAGTTGATGCCCGACAACCGTTCACCCAGGATCAGGACACCAAATACCGCCACCAGAACGATGCTGAGCTTGTCGACGGGCGCCACCCGCGCCGCATCGCCGATTTTCAACGCGCGGAAATAGCACACCCAGGATGCTCCGGTGGCCAGCGCCGAGAGCGTCAGGAACAGCCACGTGCGTGATGTGATCCCGGAAAGAGCCTGCCACTGCCCCGTAGCCAGAACGATGAGCGTCAGCACGGCCAAAATGATGGCCGTGCGGATCAGTGTCGCCATGTCGGAATTAATCTCGGACACGCCGATCTTGGCGAAGATGGCGGTAAGCGCTGCAAACACCGCCGACAGGAACGCCCAGCTCTGCCAGCTCATCAATCCGGAATTGATCATCACTGCCTCCGTTGTTTCGCCACCGTCTCTGCCATTGAGCACAGAATTTCGAACATCATCACAACCCCCGCATAGGCCGTCATTCCCGACGCATCGAAGGGCGGCGACACTTCAACCACATCGGCTCCCACCAGATTGAGCCCGCGAAGCCCGCGCAGCATCTGCTGCGCCTGCAGGGTAGTGAACCCGCCAACCTCCGGCGTGCCGGTGCCTGGCGCATAAACCGGATCGAGCATGTCGATGTCGAAGCTCACATAGGTTTCCTGGTCGCCCACAACGCCGCGCGCAATCTCCATCACCTTCTGCGGTCCGAGTTCCACCGCTTCCTCGATGCGCATGAGGCGAACCCCCATCTTCTCGCCATACTTGAAATCATCGAGATCATACATGGAGCCCCGCAGCCCGATCTGGATGGTGCGCTTTGGGTCAAGCACGCCTTCTTCAATCGCCCGCCGGAACGGCGTGCCATGAGTATATTTGAAGCCACCGAAATAGCTGTCGTAAAGATCCGTATGGGCATCGAAATGGATCATGCCCACCGGCTTCTTTTCGCCGACCGCCCGCAGGATCGGCAGCGAGCACAGATGATCGCCGCCCGCCGAAAGCGGGCGAATGCCCTTGCCCACCAGCTTTTTGAAATAGCCCTCGACCCGCGCCAGCGCGTCATCCACGCTTGCCGGGTTGACAGAACAATCGCCGAGATCAGCGATATTGGCGAGATCATAGGGAACGATATGGGTGGTCTGGTGCATCCGCCGCACCATGGAGGATTGGTCGCGCATCTGCCGTGGGCCATGCCGCGGGCCAGGCCGGTTGGTCGTGCCGCCATCCCACGGAATGCCGACCAGCCCGATGTCGAGGTCCTTCGCCTCGTCCAGTGTCACGTGCGGCAGCCGCATGAAGGTGGCGATGCCGCCAAAGCGTGGCACCACAAGGCCGGAGGCAGGTTGATTGAATTTTTTCAAGGCACGGGTTCTTTCATTCAGTTCTTGATGACAAGTTTGCGCGGCGTCTGGCACAGGCACTCAGCCCCTTGGGGCGTGATCAGGATGGTTTCCGACAGTTCAAGCCCGCCGTCATCAAGCCACAGGGCCGGCATGAAATGCAGGGTCATATTGGGTTCCAGTTCGGTTGAATCGCCGCGCCGGATCGACATGGTGCGCTCGCCCCAATCCGGCGGATAGGATAACCCGATGGAATAGCCGGCGCGCGAATCCTTCGCAAAGCCATGGCGCTTGAGCTCATCAAAGAATGCATCTGCCACGTCGCCGCAGGTTTTCCCCGGCTTTGCCAACTCAAGCCCGGCGGACGTGGCATCGAGCACCGCCTTTTCCGCGTCAAGGAATTTCTGCGGCGGCTTGCCCAGGTAAACCGTGCGCGACAGCGGCGCATGGTAGCGCCGGTAGCAGCCGCCCAGCTCAAAGAAAGTGCCCTCGCCTTTTTTGAACGGCCGGTCGTCCCATGTAAGATGCGGCGCTGTTGCGTCCATCCCCGATGGCGCCATGGGAACAAAGGCTGCGTAATCGCCCCAATTGCCGTCAGCGCCGAGAATGGACTGCTTTTGAATTTCCGCAACCAGCACGTTTTTAGGAAGGCCCGGCTCCACCAGCTCAAAAACCCTGGCATGCATCGCGTCAACAATTTTTGCCGCCCGCCGGATGAAACCAATTTCCAGATCGCTCTTCACGCTGCGCTGCCAGTTCACCAGGCCGGTTGCATCCTGAAGATTGTTTGGCTTGAAAGCCTTCAGCAGTGTCGTGTGCGCCTTGGCGGAAAACCAGTAGTTGTCCATCTCCAGCCCAATGAGCGCGTCCTTCCAGCCGCGATCGGCAATCAGCCGGGAGAGATGCTCCATCGGATGGCGCTCAGTGGATTGCACATAATGGTCGGGATAACCCGCGATATTGTCATGGCCCATGAACGCCGTGCGCCTGGCGCCATTGGCATCCATGCCGCGTCCCCACCACACCGGCTCACCTTCGAGCCCCAGCAGCACGGCCTGATGCACATAGAACGACCATCCATTATAGCCCGTGAGCCATTCCATGTTTGAGGGGTCGGAGACAAGGATCAGATCAAGACCACGTGCCTGCATGGCTTTGCGCGTCTTGGCAATGCGCCGCTGGTATTCGGCGATGGGGAAATGCAGGGTGGCCTCGGTCATGCCGCGAGTTTGGCCCGGCGGTCTGTTTGACGCAAGGCCAGTGAAATGGCTACGCTTGGTCCATGGCTGACACTTTCGACATCATCGTCATCGGCGCTGGGATTGCCGGCGCTTCCATCGCCGCCCACCTTGCCGAAACCAAACGTGTGCTGATTCTGGAAATGGAGGACCGTCCAGGCTTTCACACCACCGGAAGGTCCGCCGCTACCTTCGAGCCCAATTATGGCCCGCCGCCCATGCTGGCCTTCACCCGCGCCAGCAACATGTTCTTCACAAACCCGCCGCAGGGCTTCACCGACGGCCCCTTGCTGGTGCCGCGCTCCTCCCTCTTCTTCGAAGCCGAAGGCCAGGAAAACTTCACGAAAAATCTCCTCGCCTCCGGTTCCGGATTGGAAGAATTGTCAGAAGTCCAGGCCCGCAAGCTTTTCCCCATTCTCCGCGAAGGTTATGCCAAGCGCACCTTTCTCGATCCCCACACCGGCGATCTTGATGTGGACCTGCTGCACCGCGGCTATCTCAAGCTGTTCAAGGCGCGCGGCGGCCAGTTGTTGAACAGCGCAGCCGCTGAAACCATCCTGCGCCCCGGCCATGTCTGGGAAGTGATTTCCCCGCAAGGAATCTTCGAAGCCGAATTCCTCGTCAATGCGGCGGGCGCCTGGGGAGATGTCGTGGCGGCAAAGGCTGGCGTAAAGCCCATAGGCCTGCAGCCCAAGCGCCGCTCCATCGGCGTCATACCGGTGGATGGCATTCCCGGCGTGGCCAGCTTTCCCATGGTCACCGACGTGGGCGAAACCTGGTACGCCAAGCCGCAAAGCGGCAAGATGATGGTCTCCTCCGCCGATGCCACGCCGGTTGATCCCCATGATGCCTATGCCGATGACATGGCCATAGCCGAAGGCATCGAGCGCCTGATGAATGCCACCACCATTGAGGTCAATCACCTCGATCATTCATGGGGCGGCCTCCGCACCTTCGCCTCCGATGGCGCGCCCGTGATCGGATTTGATCCGCATACGGAGGGATTTTTCTGGCTCGTCGGCCAGGGCGGCTACGGCATCCAGTCCGCTCCCGCCCTCTCCCGCACCGCCGCCGCCATGGTGCTGGGCGAAAAACCTCCGCAGGATGTCAGGGATGCAGGATTGGTGCTTGCCGAAATTCTACCGGACCGCTTCTAGGAAACCAGCACCGGAAACTCCGGCCCGTCCATCACCGCGCCATGCGCCAGCGTCACGCCACGAAAAGGCGGTGAGGTCTTCACCCCTTCGCGCCGCGCAAACCGCGCGTCATCACCCAGCAGCCGCAGCGAAAACGCCCGGCGCTGCTCGCTCGCCGAATTATTGGCCGGCGCGCCATGCAGCGTCTTGTAGTTGAAGGCCACCGCATCGCCCGGCTCCAGCGCCCAGCCGATCACATTGAAGCTGTCCCGGTTGCCGTTGATGTCGGGCACTTCCTCAAGCCCGTCATTTTCATTGAGCGGCGTCTTGTCGAAGCGCTCCGGCCTGAAATACTTGCCCCACTTGTGCGAGCCGCCGACAAATTCCAGCGTCCGGTCGCGCGGCACATCGTCCAGCGGAATCCAGATGCTCACCGTGTCGTTGCCGTCCACGCAGTAATAGGGCTGGTCCTGGTGCCAGGGCGTGGCAACCCCGGCACTCGCCTCCTTCACCAGCACATGCTCGTGGAACAGCCGGGCCGTTTTCGTGCCCATCAATTGCCGCCCCATCTCGGCTGCCGGCGAGTTGAAGATGAAATCCCTGTATTCCGGAATCCGGTCCCAGTTGCAGTAGTCGCCGAAGAAACGCCCGCCCCCGTCCTTGCCCGTGTAGATTCTGACGTCGGCGCTGGGTTCGGCCATGTTGCGCGCGATCCCTGCCCGCAAAACCCCGACCCAGTCAGCGAAACAGCCCTTGAGAGCCACCGCCCCGTCGCGCTCGAAAGCCGCGATTGTCTCGGCCGGAACGATCAATTTTGTCATGTCCGCACTCCCTGCCGCATTCTCAGCATGGCGCCCATAATAAGTAAATCAGATTGATTTACCTCGGCCGAAAACAGGATTTTGATCAATCGGATAAAACGTGCTTAAGTGCGCCAACGCCCGTTCGGGTGTCTAAAAAATAAGGGAGACAAACTATGAAATCCACTAAAGTGTTGGGTGCCGCGTTACTGATGAGCACGATGCTCGCGGTAGGCAGCGTCCAGGCAAAATCGCTTGTTTATTGCTCGGAAGGTTCGCCCGAGAACTTCACCCCGGCCATGAACACCACGGGCACCAGCCTCGATGCGGCGCGCCCCGTTTATAACAAGCTCGTGCAATTCACCCCCGGCTCGACCACCGTCGAACCCGCCCTCGCCGAATCCTATGAAGTTTCCGACGGCGGCAAGACCATTACCTTCAAGCTCCGCAAAGGCATCAAGGTCCATTCCGGCGTCAATGGCTTCACCCCGACCCGCGATCTCAATGCCGAGGACGTGATCTTCTCTTTCGAGCGCCAGTGGAAGCCGGAGCATCCCTATGCCAAGGTTTCGGGCGGCGCCTACGACTACTTCAACGACATGGGCATGCCGGACCTTCTGGAAGCCGTCACCCAGGGCGCCGACGACATGACTGTTGTCATGAAGCTCAGCAAGCCCAATGCCCCGATCCTGGCGAACCTCGCCATGGACTTTGCTACCATCCAGTCGGCTGAATACGCCAAATTCCTGATGGATAAGGGCACGCCTGAGCAGTTCGACCAGATCCCGGTCGGCACTGGCTCATTCCAGTTCGTCGACTACCAGAAGGACGCGGTCATCCGCTTCAAGGCCTTTGATGGCTGGGCTGGAAAGCCCAAGGTGGATGACTTGATCTATGCCATCACGCCCGATGCAACGGCGCGCTATGCCAAGCTCAAGGCCAATGAATGCCAGGTGATGGGCTATCCAAACCCGGCCGATCTCGCTGACATGGCCAAGAATCCTGATGTGGAAGTACTGCAGCAGGCGGGCCTCAACATCGGCTACATGGCAATGAATGTCCAAAAGGCGCCCTTCGACAATGTCGAAGTCCGCAAGGCCATCGCCATGGCGATCGACCGCGATGCCATCCTGAAGGAAGTCTATCAGGGTGCTGGCCAGAAGGCCAAGAACCCCATTCCGCCAACCATGTGGTCCTATGACGAGTCGACGGTGGACATCCCCTTCGATCCTGCCAAGGCCAAGGAAATGCTGGCCGCGGCCGGCGTGACAACGCTTGACACCGACATCTGGTGGATGCCGGTGCAGCGCCCCTACAACCCCAATGCCAAGCGCATGGCCGAAATGGTCCAGGCGGATTTGGCCAAGGTTGGCATCAATGCGACACTGGTCTCCTACGAATGGGGCGAGTACCGCAAGCGCATGCAGGCGGGCGAGCACCAGATGGGCTTCCTCGGCTGGACCGGCGACAATGGCGATCCGGACAATTTCCTCGCGGTTCTTTTGGGCTGTGATAAAACCGGGAAGCCAAACGCCAACAACATTCCGAAGTGGTGCAACGACAAGTTCCAGGAAGACATAACCAAGGCGGCCGAGATTACCGATCAGGCCGAACGCACCGCACTTTATCAGGATGCCCAGAAGATCGTGGCGGCCGAGGTGCCTTGGCTGAATGTTGCCCACTCCACCGTGTTTGAACCCATCCGCAAGGGTGTGACCGGTTACAAAGTGAGCCCGCTCGGCGCCCACGAGTTCCAGAACACGGACGTAGCCGAATAACAACAAGATCGGCGGAACAGCTCCCGAGGGAGTTGTTCCGCCTTTTTATACGGTGGCTGGATGTTCCGATTCTTCCTGAAGCGGGCGGCGCTCACGCTGCCGACTTTTTTTGCCTTGATGTTCGTGACTTTCACGATGATCCGCCTTGTTCCTGGCGACCCCATCGAGGTCAGGCGCGGCGAACGCGGGATTTCGCCCGAGCGGCTGGCGGAACTCCGCCATGACATGGGCCTCGATCAACCCATCTGGAAACAATTCTTCGACTATGTCTGGGCCCTTCTGCACGGCGATTTCGGCATCTCCATCATTTCCAAGGCCCCGATTGCCGATGAGTTCCTGACCCTTTTCCCCGCCACCCTTGAACTCACCTTTTGCGCCATGCTCTTTGCCATTGCGGTGGGAGTACCTGCCGGCGTCTTGGCCGCCGCCAAGCGCGGCAGCTTTTATGACCAGACCTTGATGGGTGCGGCGCTGACCGGTTATTCCATGCCCATTTTTTGGTGGGGCCTCATTCTCATTCTGTTTATGTCGAACACATTGAACCTCACCCCGGTCTCGGGCCGCATCGACCTCATCAAGTATTATTTCCAGCCCGTCACCGGATTCATGCTGATCGATTCCCTCTTCTCCGGCCAGAAGGGGGCGTTCATGGATGCGGTGCGCCATCTCATCTTGCCCACCATCGTGCTGGGCACCGTTCCGCTCGCGGTTGTGGCACGCATGACGCGCTCATCCATGCTCGAGGTGCTGGAGGAGGACTATGTGCGCACCGCAAGGGCCAAAGGCCTTTCCGCCTTCCGCGTCATTGGTCTTCATGCCCTGCGCAACGCGCTCATACCCGTCGTCACCGTCATTGGCTTGCAGGTGGGAACGCTTCTGGCGGGAGCCGTACTTACCGAAACAATTTTCTCATGGCCGGGCATCGGCAAATGGCTGGTTGAATCCATCGGCCGGCGCGATTATCCCGCCCTCCAGGGCGGCATCATGCTCATTGCCAGCGTGGTCATTCTCGTCAACCTGATCATCGATCTTCTTTATGGCCTGATCAATCCGCGGATCCGCCATGGCCACTGAAACGCTTGCCGTCGCCGCGCCGCCCGGGCCGCTGGTCGCCTTCTGGCGCTCGTTCCGCGAAAATCGCGGCGCTGTCATTGGCTTGGCCGTAGTCATCTCCGTTGTCTTCATTGCCATCTTTGCCGATTTCATCGCCCCCTACAGTCCGATCGAACAATACCGCGGCTTCACCAGACTGCCGCCCGCCTGGATCGACGGCGGAAACTGGGCCCATCCCCTCGGAACCGATCCCGTGGGACGCGACATGCTTTCACGCATCCTTTACGGTTCGCGCATCTCTCTCTTCATTGGCCTTTCGGTCATGTTTGTCTCTGCCGTGCTGGGCGTTCTGCTTGGCCTGCTTGCAGCTTTCTGGGGCGGCATCGTCGATGTCATCATCATTCGCGTCATGGATTTGATCCTTGCCATTCCGAGCCTGGTGCTGGCCATCCTCATCATCGCGGTCATTGGCCCCAACCTGACCAACACCATCGTGGCCGTGACCATTGTGGGCCTGCCTTTCTATGTGCGCCTGGTGCGCGCCTCGGCAATCAGCGAATTGACCAAGGACTATGTCACCGCCGCCAAAGTCGCAGGCGTGGGTCCGCTCCGGCTGATGCTCTCAACCGTGCTGCCCAACTGCCTCGCCCCGCTCATCGTCCAGGCAGCCCTTGGCATATCCGATGCCATCCTGGCCGCTGCGGGCCTGGGTTTCCTTGGGCTCGGGGCCCAGCCGCCCACCCCGGAGTGGGGTTCCATGCTGGCCGATTCCCGCGATCTCATCACCTCCAACCCCTGGGTCATGGCCATGCCCGGCATTGCCATCCTGATCACGGTTCTTGCGATCAACCTCATGGGCGACGGCCTGCGCGACGCACTCGATCCCCGCCTGAAAAAGAGTTGAGGCCATGCCCGACGCCATCATCAACGCGCTCGGTACCATCGCCGCCGCATTCGTGGGCGTAGTCACCTGGTATCTCGCCTCGCGCCACGACCGGCAGCGCGAGGCGGCGGAACGCGTGGCCCATCGCCAGGCCGAGGAACGCCTGCGTGACCAGCGCGTCCTGGATATTGTAGTGGCGCTGCATTCGGAAATCCTCGCGGGCATCGTGGCAAACCGGCGCCAGCTGAGCAAGGAAGATGCGGAATATGCCATGGCCCAGGAAACTCCCTTTGCCACGGCCGATGACACGGATTTCGTCTTTGACTCGGTTAAGGATGATCTTTCGATATTGCCGGCGGAAGTGATCCACTCCGTGGTGCAGTATTACCGCACCGCCAAGCAATCGAACCTGCTGACCGTCGACCTGCGCGACCCCTATTTCATCAGCCAGACCCCTTCCGAGAAGCGCCGCATTATTGGCTATCTCCTGCAGATTGTGGAAACCCAGAAAATCCTGGGCGAAGCAGCCCTCGCTGACCTGTCGGCCTTCGCCGGCAAGCAGGGGCTTGATCTGACGGAGAATGAAACCCGCGCCGGCAAGCTGCTGTTGCAAGCCAGGGAAGAGATGAAGCTTATCTTCAGGAAATCGGAACGATCGGTCCGGACATCAAAGCCTCCTGGGAGACGAAAACGCTAGTTATCACGATCCCATGAATATAGGATAAACGAAGGAAAAAACAACCCGCATGCCACTGCTCGACATCAAGAACCTGACCGTAGAATTCAAGACCGCCAGCGGCTATTTCCGCGCTGTCGACCATGTCTCGATGAATGTGGATACGGGCGAGGTTTTGGCCATCGTCGGTGAATCCGGCTCCGGCAAGTCCGTGTCCATGCTCGCCGTCATGGGGCTGTTGCCGTGGACCGCCAGGGTTACCGCCGACAGGATCGACTTTGACGGCCGCGATCTCCTGAACATCACCCCCGCCGAGCGCCGCCAGATCACCGGCAAGGACATGGCGATGATTTTCCAGGAACCCATGTCGAGCCTGAACCCCTGCTTCACCGTGGGGTTCCAGCTCATGGAAGCCTTGCAGACCCACCTCGACATGGACAAGGCTGCCCGGCGCAAGCGGGCCATCGGGCTTCTGGAGGAAGTCGGCATTCCGGGTCCTGAAACGCGCCTTTCCGCTTTTCCGCACCAGCTTTCCGGCGGCATGAGCCAGCGTGTGATGATTGCCATGGCGCTGGCCTGCAAACCCAAACTGCTGATCGCCGATGAACCCACCACTGCACTCGATGTGACCATCCAGGCGCAGATCCTCGAACTTCTGGTGCGCCTGCAAAAGGAGACCGGCATGGCCCTGGTGCTCATCACCCATTCCATGGGGGTCGTGGCCGAAACGGCTGAGCGGGTCAGCGTGCAATACGCCGGCCAGAAGGTTGAGGAGCAGCCGGTCAAAAATCTTTTCGCAACCCCACGCCATCCCTATACGGCGGCCCTGCTTGCGGCCCTGCCCGAGCGCGCCCACGCCCGCCGCCTGCCCTCCATTCCCGGTGTCGTGCCGGGACAGTTTGACCGCCCGGTGGGCTGCCTGTTTTCGCCGCGCTGCATCTATGCGACTGACCTCTGCCGGACGACCCAGCCCGCCATGAACTTTGGCGCCCTGTGCCATTATCCGCTCGGAAAGGCTGCCGCATGAGCCAGGTCCTGAATGCCCAAAACCTCACCCGCTACTACAGCGTTTCGCGCGGAGCCTTCAAGGAAGCCGCCATACTGAAAGCCGTCGATGGCGCCAGCTTCACGCTCGAGCGCGGCAAGACATTGGCCGTCGTGGGCGAATCCGGCTGCGGTAAATCAACCCTTGCCCGCCTCGTCACCATGATTGAACTGCCGACCTCCGGCACGCTCAGCATCGGCGGCCACAACATTGTCGGCGCCACCCGGGAAACCCTGCGCGCCTTGCGGCCCAAGGTGCAGATCGTTTTTCAGAACCCCTATGGCTCATTGAACCCGCGGCAGAAAATCGGCGCCATTCTGGAGGAGCCCCTGCTGGTGAACACGAAAGCGCCAAAAGCCGAACGCCAGGAAAAAGCCCGCGCCATGATGGCCAGCGTGGGACTGAGGCCCGAACACTATGACCGCTACCCCCATATGTTTTCCGGTGGCCAGCGCCAGCGCATAGCCATTGCCCGCGCCCTGATGCTCGACCCCGAAGTCCTGGTGCTCGACGAACCGGTATCCGCCCTTGATATTTCCATTCAGGCGCAGGTTCTCAATCTCCTTGCCGATCTTCAGGAAAAACACAACCTCGCCTATCTATTCATCAGCCACGATCTTTCCGTAGTGCGTCACATTGCCGATGAGGTCATGGTGATGTATCTCGGCCGCGTCGTGGAGCAAGGCGCGCGCGACGCGGTTTTCAGCAACCCGCAGCATCCCTATACGAAGGCATTGCTGTCGGCCACGCCAACCCCTGATCCCATGCGCAAGCGCGAGCGCATCGTGCTGAAGGGCGAACTGCCTTCCCCCCTGGCGCCGCCGCCGGGCTGCACCTTCCATCCCCGCTGCCCCATTGCCTTCGAGCCATGCAACAAGCTCAATCCTGCCCTCCTTGCCCACGACGACCGTCTTGTGGCATGCCACGCGGTGAATCCTCCCACCTCGAATGCAAAGGCGGCATGACATGTCATCGCGTCCAGAACTTTCAACCGGCGAAGCCCTTGTGGGCCTGCTTGAAGCCTATGGCGTTGATACGATCTTCGGCATTCCCGGCGTGCACAACGTGGAAATGTACCGCGCCCTGCCGCGCTCCAAAATCAAGCATGTCCTGGTGCGCCACGAACAGGGCGCAGGCTTCATGGCCGACGGCTATGCCAGGGCCACCGGCAAGCCCGGCGTATGCTTCACCATCACCGGCCCCGGCCTGTTGAACATTCTGACGCCCATGGGCCAGGCCTGGTCCGATTCCAGCAATATATTGGTCATCGCTTCCGCTCTCGACATGGCAGACAGCGCACAAGGCCGCGGACGGCTGCACGAGATGATTGATCAGCGGGCGGCGGCGGCATCAGTCACCAATCTCCACATGCGGGCCTATACGCCCAAGGACGTGCGCGACGGATTGGCCCGTGCCTTCGCCAATTTTTCTAGTCAGCGGCCAAGACCCGCCTATCTCGAAATCCCGCTCGACATGCTGAAGATTGCAGCGGGTGACGGCTGGCACATACGGCCACTGCCGCGCCGCGCCCTGCCGCAAGCAGACCAGATTGCAGCCGCAGTGGCAAGACTGAATGCGGCCAAGCGCCCGATCATCATTCTCGGCGGCGGTGCGCTTGATTGCGGCAAGGCGGCCCTGTCAATTGCCGAAAAGCTCAACGCGCCGGTCATCACCACCACCGCCGGCAAAGGTTCAATCCCCGAGGATCACGCGCTTTGCCTGGGTTACAGGATGGGCCGGAAACCCTCGGTCGATTTCATAAAGTCTGCCGATGCCATCCTCTGCGCCGGATCACAGCTTTCGGAAACCGACTTCTGGCAGGACAATGTGGTGATCGACAAGAACCTGATCCGGATCGACATCGATGCCGATTCACTGGCACAGCCCCACACGGCGGAAATCGCCATCCAGGCCGACGCCAAAGCAACTCTCGAGGCAATCGCCCATGGACTTGCACAGCATGCAGGCACCGGCAAGAACGAAATCGCCGAAAGCGAGAGGGATTATCTGCGCGATGTTGTTACAAACGCAAAGCAACGGGCAATTCTCAAGGTGCTGGAAGTAATCCGCACGAGCTTGCCACGCAATACGATCATCTGCTCCGACATGACCCAGATTGCCTATGTGGCGAACGAGGCCTTCCCGGTTTACCAGCCGCATACTTGGATCCATCCCGTCGGCTTCGGCACGCTGGGTTTTGCACTGCCAGCCGGCATTGGTGCCAAGTTCGGCAAGCCGGAAACACCTGTTGCAGTGATGATCGGTGACTATGGTCTGCAATACACTCTGAATGAATTGGGCACAGCAGCTGAACACAAATTACCCATTATCATCCTCGTGTGGAACAATGAGAGCCTTGGCGCCATCCATGACAACATGGTGACCTTCGGCATCCAGCCCAATGCCGTCACGCTGAAAAATCCGGATTTCCAGATGCTGGCAAGGGCCTACGGCTGCAATGCCGAGAAACCTTCCTCACTCAGGGCCTTGGCCAGCGCCATCAAGGCGGCTCTCAAAGCTGAAGGTCCAACCCTGATTGAAATGACCCCCGCCATGGTCAATGGCTGATGCGGCGGTAATCTTTGATGTCGATGGCGTGCTTCTTGAACTCACGCGTCCCGAGGAAGATGCCTTCTTTGTTCCCTTTGAACGGCGCTACGGCCTGAAGGGCCTATCCCGCGACTGGAATTCCTATGCCATCCGCAATGATGAAAACATCATCGCTGAAATCCTCGCGCGCCATGGCCTGCCGGAGCATGAACATGCCGGAGTCGTCACCGATTATCTGGAGGTGCTCAGACAGCAGTTGGCGGACGGCACCATTCAATCCGTCGTCATTCAGGGAGCTCTGGAGCTTCTGCAAAATCTTCGCGGCAGCGTGAGAATTGGCATCGCCACGGCCAATCTCCTCGGCGCTGCCGAACTGCGCCTGAAACACGCTGGCCTCTGGGATCATATAGCAGCCCTCGCCCACGGGGCCGATGGCGGCGGCCACAAGCGCGAGATTCTGGCCCGGGCTATATCCTCTACGGGATTGCCCAGGGACCGCATCGTCTATATCGGCGACAACCTCAATGACGTTGAGGCGGGTCTTTCCAATGATGTTCATTTCATTGGTTTCAGCACCGATCCCGGCCGTTTGACGGAGTTGAAACGGGCCGGTGCCAGCCACATCAGCAATAATCATCTGGATAGTTTCAGCCTGATCGGCCATCTTTTGCCGCGCTGAGTCGAAGAGAACATAAAAAGAACATATTCGCACGCTAGGATTTTATTTATGAGCCACGCCAGCCAGTTTTCACTCCTCACCACCAGGCGCTTCCTGCCGCTCTTCGTGGCCCAGGGGATTGGCGCCTTCAACGACAACGGCCTGCGCAATGCCATCACCATCCTCATCACCTTCGATCTCGCCGTAAACCATGGCTGGAACGCCACGCTTTTCGTCCAGGCCGGAACCGCCCTGTTCATCCTGCCCTATTTTCTCTTTTCGGCCATCGCCGGCCAGTTCGCCGACAAGTTCGACAAGGCTTTCATCGCCCAGCGCGTAAAGCTCGCCGAAATCGGCGCCATGGCTTTCGGAGCCGGGGCACTGTGGCTCGACAACCCATACCTCGACCTCATGGTGCTGTTCTTCGCCGGCAGTCTTGCGGCCTTTTTCGGACCCGTAAAATACGGAATCCTGCCGCAATACCTGAAGAAGGACGAGGTCATCGCCGGCAATGCCATGATCGAAATGGGGACCTTTGTCACCATTCTCCTCGGCACCATGTTCGGCGGCTTTCTCGTCATCGACACGGGCGGCAGGCAAATCCTCTCGGGCGCGCTGATCCTCCTGGCGGTTATCGCCTGGTACGCCACCATCCGCATGCCGCCCGCCCCTTCCACCACGCCCGATCTCGAGATCGACTGGAACGTTCCCCGGCAAACCGCGAAACTTGTGGGCTACGCCCGCGAGCGCCACGACGTGTTCTGGTCGGTCATCGGCGCCTCGTGGTTCTGGTTCGTGGGCACCGTGCTCCTCGTGCAATTCCCGGTTTTCACCAAGGATATCCTGCTCGCCAACGAGGATGTCGCAAACGCCTTCATCGCCACCTTCACCATCGGCATCGGCCTGGGCTCGATGATCACCAACCTGCTGCTGAAAGGCGAGGTTTCGGCAAAATACGTGCCCGTAGCCGCCATCATGATGACGGTATTCCTCATTGACCTCTATTTCGCCGCTGGCCACGTCAACGCCAATCTGGCTGGCACCACGCTCAACGGCATCAGCGTGTTCTTTTCCGGCTGGGCCAGCTGGCGCGTTGCCATCGACTTGTTTCTCACCGCCTTCTTCGGCGGCATCTATGCCGTGCCGCTCAATGCCATCATGCAGACCCGCGCCTCGCCGCCCAAGCGCTCGCGCGTCATTGCCGCCAATAACCTGATCAACGCGATCTTCATGATTTCCGCCACCGTGACCTCGGTGATCCTCCTGCAATTCATCTCGGCGCGCGGCCTGTTCCTCTGCCTGGGCCTTGCCAATGCGGTGGCGGCCATCTGGATCTGCTTCCTCCTGCCCCAGGAAACCCTGGCAAATTTTGCCCGCCAGCTTTTCCGCCTGCTCTACCGCGTCGAGGTGAAGGGCATGGAGAACTACAAGGCGGCCGGCCGCCGCGCGGTGATCGTTGCCAATCATACGTCATTTCTTGATGGTCCCCTGCTCTCGGCCTTTCTTCCCGACCGCACCACCTTTGCGATCAATTCCTACATGGCAAAACGCTGGTGGGTGAGGCCTGCCTTTGCGCTGTTTGATCTGGCGCCCATTGATCCTGGCAATGCCCTGTCGCTCCGTACCCTCGTTGAGGCGGTGAAGAAGGGACGGCGTGTGGTGATATTCCCCGAAGGCCGCATCACCGTGACCGGCACCCTGATGAAGGTCTATGAAGGCCCCGGCGCCATCGCCCAGATGGCAGACGCCAAGGTCCTGCCCGTGCGCATTGACGGCGCACAATTCTCCAAGTTCTCCAACATGCGCGGCAAGCTGCGCCAGCGCTGGTTTCCGAAGATCACCATCACCTTCCTGCCGCCGGTGAAATTCGATGCGCCCCCGGAGCTTCGCGGCTCGCGCCTGCGTGAGCACCAGGCCGACAAACTCTATGACGTGATGACCGACATGGTGTTCTCCACTTCCAATGCCGGCCAGACCCTGTTTGAGGCCCTGCTCGATGCCCGCGCCATCCATGGCGGCAGCCACAAGATCGTCGAGGACATCCAGCGCCAGCCCATTGCCTATAACCGGGTGATCATGGGCAGCTTCATCCTCGGACGCAAGATCGCCAGGCTCACCCCCGGGCAAAAGACCATCGGCGTCCTCCTGCCCAATGCCATTGGCGCCCTGCTCACGCTTTTTGGCCTGCAGGCCTTCGGCCGTGTGCCCGCCATGCTGAATTTCTCGACCGGCGCCTTGAACATGTCGGCCGCCTGCAGCGCCGCCCAGGTCACCACCATCGTGTCCTCGCGGAAATTCATCGAGGCGGCGGAAATGGAAGGCGACATCGCCATCCTCTCCAAGACCTGCCGCATCATCTATCTCGAGGACGTGCGCGCCACCGTCGGCAGGAGCGACAAGCTTTATGGCCTGTTTTCAAGGTTTTTCTCGCGCACCGCCCTCAGGCTGGCAAAAGCCGGCAGGGATCCGGACAGCCCCGCCGTCATTCTCTTCACCTCGGGTTCGGAGGGCGTGCCCAAGGGCGTGGTGCTGTCGCACCGCAATCTCAATGCCAACCGGCTGCAGGCCGCCGCCCGCATCGGCTTCAGCGCCCAGGACATTGTCTTTAACGTGCTGCCCATGTTCCACGCCTTCGGCCTCCTGGGCGGAACCCTGCTGCCGCTCCTCTCCGGCGTTTACAGTTTCTTCTATCCCTCGCCGCTGCACTACAAGATTGTGCCGGAACTCTGCTACGACACGAACGCCACTGTGCTCTTCGGCACCGATACCTTCCTTATGGGCTATGCCCGCACCGCCAACCCCTATGACTTCTACAGCCTGCGCCTGATCGTGGCGGGAGCCGAACGGGTAAAGCCGGAAACCCGCGAAATCTGGATGGAGAAATTCGGCCACCGGATTCTCGAAGGCTATGGCGCAACCGAGTGTTCGCCCGCCCTTTCATTCAACACCCCCATGCACAGCCGCTCCGGCACGGTGGGCCGGCTCATGGACCGCATTGAATACCGCCTGGAGCCTGTCGAAGGCATAGCCTCGGGCGGAAGGCTGTTCGTCAAAGGCCCCAACGTGATGCTGGGCTATTTGCGCGCTGACAATCCCGGCGTCATCGAAGCTCCGCCTGACGGCTGGTACGACACCGGCGACATTGTCGAAGTCGACGAACACCGCTTCGTCACCATTCTGGGCCGGGCCAAGCGCTTTTCGAAGATCGCCGGCGAAATGGTCTCGCTCACCGCCGTGGAGACAAAGCTTCAGGAAGCCTTCCCCGGCGAGAATTTTGCCGTCGTCGCCATTCCCGACGAAAAGAAGGGCGAGCAGTTGATCCTCTTCACCACCATCGCCAACCCCGAACGCGCCGCCATTTCCGAAGGGCTGAAGAGCCGCGGCGCTTCCGATCTCATGGTTCCAAAAGTCCTGGTGCACCTCGATGAGATTCCGCTACTCGGCTCCGGCAAGACTGATTATGTCACCCTGACCCGCATCTCCCTTGAGGGCGCCAATGCCTGAAGGCAAAGCCCACCGGCTTGCCCTGCAACTTGTGGAGCAGGCCGCCCGCATCATGGGCGCGCCCCGCCTCATTCCCATCAGCTTTGCCCATATCGACGCCTGCTTTTACACAGGCCAGTCCCACGTGGATTTCGTAAGGTTTCTGCTGGAACACGGCGCAACGCTTTCCGTGCCCGCCTGGACCAACAACAGCGTGGCCAGCCCCGATGACGGCGGCCTCCGCCCCGAACGCACCGATCCTGAAATGGTGCGTGGCGCCCATGAGCTCATGGAGCTCTATGCCAGGCTCGGCTGCAAACCCACCTGGACCTGCGCGCCCTACCAGCTCGCCGGCGGCCCGAAGTTCGGCGACCATATCGCCGTGGGAGAATCCAATGCGGTGGCCTATTATAATTCCGCCGTCGGCGCCCGCACCAACAAATACGGCGACTATCTCGACGTGGCTTGTGCCATCACCGGCCTTGCGCCCTTTGCCGGGCTCCACACCGACGAAGGCCGGGTGGCTGATATCCATTTTTTCTGCCCCTCCATTCCAGAAAAATGGAAGCGCCAGGATATTTTCTTCCATCTCTTGGGCCATCTCATGGGCCGCAAGGCCGGCCGCCGCATTCCGGTCGTTTCCGATCTTCCAAAGGAAACTACCGCCGATCAGCTCAAGGCCCTGTGTGCTGCAAGCGCTGCCTCGGGCGGTGTGGAACTTCTGCATGTTGTTGGCGTGACACCCGAAGCGCCCACATTGCAGGCCGTGTTCAGGATGGGTGAGGTATCAGAAGTAACAACCGACGATCTGAGAGCGGCCCACCACGAGCTTTCAAACTTCAACGAGGGTCCTCTTGATGCGGTTGCCCTTGGTACGCCGCATTTTTCGCTTTCCGAGATTGCCGAACTGGTGAAATTGCTGGACGGGCGCAAGGTGAAAGCTGCCACCTATGTTTCCACCAGCCGCGGCATCCGCGAAATGCTGGTTGCAAAAGGCTGGCTCAAGCTTCTGCACGACGCCGGCGTCATCATCCCCGTCGATGTCTGCACCTACTATTCGCCCAAGATTCAGGGGCTGAAGGGTCGCGTCATGACCAATGCGGCGAAATGGGCCTATTACGCACCCGGAATGCTGGGCGTTGACGTCTGCTTCGGCAGCTTGAAGGAATGCGTGGAAAGCGCCGTGCGGGGCGAGGTCTGGCGCGATCCAGCGCTTTGGGCAGTCCCATGACCGTGCTTCATCCAGGCATGGCGCAGGGCCCGGTTCTCCTCCTTGATGAACCCCTGAGCTTCTGGGGCGCCTTCGATCCGCGCAGCGGAACCATTATCGACATTCACCATCCGCAACGGGGACAGAATCTTAATGGAAAAATCCTCATGATGCTGGAAAGCCGGGGTTCCGGCAGCGCCCCCGGAGGCTTGGCCGAAGCCATCAGGCTTGGCACGGCTCCTGCTGGGATCATCCTAGTGCAACCCGACATCAACCTCGCCATCGGCGCTGCCGTGGCCGAAACGCTTTATGGCAAGGCCTGCCCGGTT
>JAEUMI010000299.1 GCA_016792825.1 Hyphomicrobiales bacterium | reverse complement strand
CATACGGTGGGTTATGTCGATCTCGACAGCAAGGGCATCGCGGGCATTGAAAAATACCTCGATGACCAGGGGGCGATCTACACGGCGTCACTTGCCGAGGGATCGGGCGAGACGGCAAGTCCGGCGCAGATTTCCGCCGATACGCGGGTTCAGCATGCGTTGACCGATGAACTGGAAAAGGCGGTCACCAAATTCAAGGCGATTGCGGCAGGCGGGATTGTCATCGATATCACCACGGGGGAAATCATTGCCCTCGTTTCGCTGCCTGATTTCAATCCCAACCAGGAAGACAAGAAGTTCCGCAAGGAACAGGCCAACATGATGACGAGCGGGGTGTTTGAGCTTGGCTCGGTCATCAAGGCCGTCACCTTCGCCATGGCATTTGATTATGGGGTCACGGACCTCAAGGGAAAATATGACGCGCGTTTTCCGCTGGTCATCGGCAAGGCCAGCATCAGCGACTATCACGCCCAACGGCGGGTTCTGACGGTTCCGGAAATCTTCATCAATTCCTCCAACATCGGCACGGCCCGCATGGCGCTGGATGTGGGGCTGGAGGGGCACCAGGAATTCCTCCGCCGGGTTGGCTTCTTTGACCGGCTGACCACGGAAGTGCCGGAAAGCGCCAAGCCGCTTCTGCCCAAACGCTGGAGCAAGCTGGCCACCGCCACCGCCGCTTTTGGCCATGGTTTTGCCGTACAGCCCTTGCAAGGGATTTCGGTGATTGGTGGAATACTCAACAATGGCGTGATGACCGCGCCGACGTTCCTGAAGCGCGAGATGGCGGAAGCGGAGGTGCTGGCCAAGCGCATCGTCAAGCCGGAAACCAGCGAGAAAATGCGCTATCTTTTCCGGCTCAATGTGAGTGAGGGAACGGCCTCCAAGGCCGATGTCATCGGCTACCGGGTGGGCGGCAAGACCGGCACCGCGGAAAAGGTCGTCGGCGGACGCTACGTGCCCGACAAATTGCTGAATTCCTTCATCGGGGCGTTCCCCATGGACAACCCCAAATACGCAATTATCGTCATGCTGGACGAGCCGAAAGCCACGCCGGAGACCTACGGCTTTGCCACGGCGGGGTGGAACGCGGTGCCGACGGCTGGCAAGATCATCGAGCGGATCGCGCCGCTTCTCGGCGTCAGGCCGGTGTTTACGCCGGAAGATATCGAGAAGCTGGCAAAGCTTGCCAAAACCGCAAAGAAGGACGGTTGAGCAGAGATGAGCGCCATGCTGGCAAAACTGGTGGGAACCGACGCGGCTTTGCCGGCGGCGGCGGGTTCACTGCTGGTTGCCGGACTGACGACCGACAGCCGCGAGGTTGAGCCGGGATTTGCCTTCGCGGCGCTGCCGGGAACCAAAGTCGACGGGGCAAAATACATCGGCCAGGCTTTCGCCCGCGGGGCCAGTGTTGTCATAGCTAGTTCGGGCTCATACAGCGGATCCGGACTGGTAATCGAAACGGCCAATCCGCGCCAGCTATTCGCGCGCATGGCGGCGCGGTTTTTCGGCAAGCAGCCAGATCTCACGGTGGCCGTGACCGGCACAAACGGGAAAACCTCGGTTGCCGCGTTCGTGCGCCAGATCTGGCTTTCGATGGGCTTTCGCGCGGCGAGCCTCGGCACAATTGGAGTTGTAGGTCCTTCGGGCTCCGAATACCTGGCCCACACGACCCCGGATCCGGTGCAACTGCAGCGTCTGCTCGCAACACTGGCCGATGACCACGTGGGCCACCTGGCGCTTGAGGCCTCAAGCCACGGCCTGGCGCAATACCGGCTGGACGGGGTGCGTTTTGCGGCGGCGGCTTTTACCAACCTGACCCGCGATCATCTTGATTACCATGCCACGCTTGAAGAATATTTTGATGCGAAGATGAGGTTGTTTGAGGAATTGCTGCCGCCCGGCGCACCGGCCGTCATCAACACCGATAACGCTTTCAGCGCCGAGGTTACGGCTCGTTGCAGAGCGCGGGGTCTGAAGATTTTCTCGGTTGGCAAGCTTGGCGCGGATCTCAAACTGCTCAGTACGCGACGCGACGGGCTCGGCCAGCAGTTGATATTGCAGGGTGGGCAAAAAACCCATTCGGTCTACCTGCCGCTGGTTGGCGATTTCCAGACCTCGAATGCGCTGGTGGCGGCGGGCCTGGTGCTTGCGACGGGCGGCGAAGATGTGCTTGTCATGCATGCGCTCGAATCCCTGCAAGGGGCAAAGGGGCGTTTGGAGCTTGTCGGCAAAAGCAAGACTGGCGCCTCTATTTTTGTGGATTATGCCCACACGCCCGATGCGCTTGAGAATGCCTTGACAGCGCTTCGTCCTTACACGGATGGAAAGCTGGTTGTGGTTTTTGGCTGCGGCGGCGACCGGGACAAGGGCAAGCGGCCGCAGATGGGAGCCATTGCGGCGAAACATGCGGACAGGATCATTGTGACAGATGACAATCCACGCGGTGAAAATTCTAAAATCATTCGTGCGGAAATTCTCGTTGCCTGTCCGGGGGCCGAAGAGATCGGAGACCGGGCCAAGGCCATCCGCACCGGGGTTGACGGATTGTCGGCGGGAGATGTTTTGCTGGTTGCGGGCAAGGGCCACGAAGAAGGCCAGACGGTTGGAACCACGGTCATTCCCTTCAGTGACCATGAAGCAGTTCGCGCCGCCATAGCAGGCGAGGCTTATCGTGGCTGAGCCCGCACTCTGGACACCGGAGGAACTGGTTGCCGCGACCGGCGGAAAAATGCTTGGCACGGTGAGCAAGGCGCTCAATGGGGTTTCCATTGATACGCGAACGATTGAGCCCGGTGATATTTTCGTGGCGATCAAGGGCGAGACTCATGATGGTCATGATTTTGTGGCGAAGGCTCTCACGGCAGGGGCGGGCCTTGCCATCGTTTCACGGGTGACGGACGAGATGAAGGCGGCGGGGCCGCTGCTGGTTGTTGACAATGATCCGCTTGAAGGTCTTGAAAAAATAGGCCGTGCGTCGCGGACCCGTTCGCAGGCGCAGATCGTCGGCGTCACCGGCAGTGTGGGCAAAACCAGCACCAAGGAAATGCTGCGCCTGGCACTGGCTGTTTCCGGCCTCACGCATTCCTCGGTGGCGTCGTTCAACAATCACTGGGGGGTGCCGCTGACCCTGTCGCGGATGCCGCGCAATGCAGCCTATGGCGTGTTTGAAATCGGCATGAATCATGTGGGCGAAATCACCCCGCTGGTGGGCATGGTGCGGCCGCATGTGGCGATTGTCACCAATGTTGCGCCGGTCCATATCGGCAATTTCAATTCGGTTGAAGAAATCGCCGATGCCAAGGCGGAAATCTTCACCGGCGTAACGGCTGGCGGCCATGCGGTGCTTAACCGTGACAATCACTTTTTTGAACGGCTCTCAGCCGCAGCGCGCAGCGCCGGCATCCGGAATATCATCAGTTTTGGCTCCCACGAAAAGGCTGACGTGCGCTCAGAGCGCATCGTGCTGCATGCGACCTGCAGTTGCGTGACGGCGGACGTGATGGGCGAAAAGCTCATCTACAAGCTTGGCCTGCCCGGTGAGCATATGGTGCTGAACAGCCTTGCGGTGCTGGCCGCGGTGAAAGTGATGGGAGCCGACCTGGCCCGCGCCGCCCTGGCGCTGGCGGTGGCCGAGGCGGCAAAGGGCAGGGGTGTACATCACCGCCTGCGGATGGAAGCCGGCGAATTGCTGCTGATTGACGAGAGCTATAACGCCAATCCGGTTTCCATGGCTGCCGCGCTGGCGCTTCTGGGGCGGGCCAAAACCGGCAAGGGCGGGCGGCGCATTGCGGTTCTGGGCGACATGCTGGAACTCGGAAAGGACGGGGCAAGCCTCCATGCCGAGCTTTTCAAGGCAGTGGACGCCAACAAGGTGGATGTCGTATATGCCGCCGGGCCCCTGATGGCCCATCTCTGGGCGAAGACGCCGGAGGACCGGCGGGGCGCTTCTGCCAATACGTCCGCGGAATTGAAGGACCGTCTGCTCGACGGGCTTCAAGCCGGGGATGTCGTCATGATCAAGGGCTCGCTTGGCAGTCGGATGGGACCGCTGGTGGACGCCATAAAAGAGCGCTTTGCGCCACTGAACAGGGATCACTAGCTGATGCTTTATTACCTTCTCACCGGCCTCACCGATGAATTCTCGGTCTTGAACGTGTTCCGTTACCTCACGACACGGACCGGCGGGGCGGTCCTGACAGCGCTGTTCTTTATTTTTGTGTTCGGGCCAAGGATCATTGCGCTGCTCAAAGTGAAGCAGGGGCGGGGACAGCCGATCCGCAGCGACGGCCCGCAGCGCCATATCATCGAAAAGCAGGGCACGCCGACGATGGGCGGCCTCATGATCCTCTCGGGCACTTTCGTATCCACCATCCTGTGGGCCAATCTCAGCAATCTCTATGTCTGGGCGGTGATATTTGTCATGCTTGGTTTTGGCGCCATCGGCTTCTATGACGATTTCCTGAAAGTGACGCGTTCGACCACAAAGGGCTTTTCCGGCAAAGCACGGCTGCTGGTCGAATTCCTGATCGCTGGCGTGGCGGTTGCCTGCTTCATGTGGATTGGCGACAAGCCGCTGTCGAGTTCGCTCGCCATACCCTTCTTCAAAGATGTGCTTATCCCTTTCGGCAGCTTCTTCATCATCGTGGGGGTGTTCGTCATTGTGGGGGCCGGCAATGCGGTAAACATCACTGACGGGCTTGATGGGCTGGCCATTGTGCCAGTCATGATCGCGGCGGCGAGCTATGGGTTGATCGTGTATCTGGTGGGCAATGCGGTGTTCGCGGAATACCTGCAGGTGCACTTTGTAAAGGGCACGGGCGAACTAGCGGTGATCTGCGGAGCGCTGGTGGGGGCTGGCCTTGGCTTCCTGTGGTTCAATGCGCCTCCTGCCATGATCTTTATGGGCGATACCGGCTCGCTGGCGCTTGGCGGGGCGCTCGGCGCCATTGCCGTTGCGGTGAAGCATGAAATCGTGCTGGCCATTATCGGCGGCCTCTTCGTGCTGGAAACCGTTTCCGTGATCGTCCAGGTGGCCTCCTTTAAAATGACCGGCAAACGGGTGTTTGCCATGGCGCCGCTGCACCACCACTTCGAGCAGAAGGGTTGGAAGGAACCGACCATTGTCATCCGCTTCTGGATCATTGCCTTTGTGCTGGCCCTCATCGGCCTGTCGACCTTGAAGCTCAGGTAGGCACCTCAGGTGTTTCCGGCTCATACATTCAAGAACAGGAAGGTGGGGCTCTTCGGGCTTGCGCGCTCGGGGCTGGCCTGTGCCGAGGCCCTGCGGCTAGGCGGCGCCGAGATATTCGCCTGGGATGATTCGGAAGCAGCGGTGGACGCGGCAAAGAACGCAAATCTCCTTGTTTCGAATTTGCATGACGTGGACTTCGCCGGGCTCGACAGTCTGGTGCTGAGTCCCGGCGTGCCGCTCACCCATCCGGAACCGCACTGGACGGTGGTGAAGGCCAAGGCCGCCGGGATTGAAATCATCGGCGACACGGAAGTGTTCCAGCGGGAAGTTGCGGGCACGGGCGCGCGGATTGTTGC
>JAEUMI010000298.1 GCA_016792825.1 Hyphomicrobiales bacterium | reverse complement strand
GCCGCCAAGGGTTATCCCGGCGATTATGCCAAGGGCAGTGAGATCAGAGGACTCGGACAGGATTTCGGCGAAGATGTGGAGATTTTTCACGCAGGGACTTCGTTAAAAGATGGCAAGCTTTTGGCCGCGGGAGGGCGCGTGTTGAACGTTACGGCCCTTGGAAAGTCCGCCGGGGATGCCCAAGTAAAAGCCTATGACGCAATCGGAAAAATCGACTGGCCTGGCGGGTTCTGCCGCCACGACATCGGCTGGCGCGCAATCAAAAATGGGTGAGACTAAGATCGGTTTGGCCCTGGGCGGCGGCGGGGCGCGGGGCCTTGCCCACATTCCCATGCTGGAGGTTTTTGACGAATTGGGTGTGAAGCCCGCCATCATCGCCGGGTGCAGCATGGGGGCCCTGATCGGTGCCGCCTATGCCTGCGGCATGACGGCAAAAGAGATGCGGCTGCAGGCGGAAAAAATCCTTGGCAACCGCATGGGTGCGGCGCGCTACGTGTTCGGCACGCGGGGTTCGAAGATCCGGGATATCGTATCCCTGCAAGGCCTGCTGTCGCTGCATCTCCAGGGCGAGAAGCTGGTGGAACTGGCGCTGCCCGATACGCTTTCGAAGAACATCGAAGAGGCGGTCATTCCCCTGCGCATCATCGCCACGGATTTCGAGCGCATGGAAGAGCGGGTGCTTTCCCAGGGCAGCATCATCCAGGCGGTGGCGGCCTCGATCGCCATTCCCGGTGTCATCGTGGGGCCGCGCATCGAGGGCCACATCCATGTGGACGGCGGGGTGACTAATCCGGTTCCCTTCAATCATGTGCGCGAGGGCATGGACATCGTGGTGGCCATTGATGTCACGGGAAAGCCCAAGGCCCTGGCGCGGGCGCATCCTTCCAACATGGAACTTGCGGTGGGCTCCATGCTGATCATGTTCAACCAGCTTGCCGATCTACGCCGGGCGGTGTCACCGCCTGATATCTATATCAGGCCTGAGGTGGAAGGTTTCGGCTC
This sequence comes from Hyphomicrobiales bacterium, assembly GCA_016792825.1. Classification (GTDB taxonomy): domain Bacteria; phylum Pseudomonadota; class Alphaproteobacteria; order Rhizobiales; family Aestuariivirgaceae; genus Aestuariivirga. The sequence continues at coordinate 3,387 of JAEUMI010000298.1, read as the reverse complement.
GCGGGAATTCTTCAAGCCGCGCGAGATCTTTGAGGCGGCGGCGAGCAGCAAGGACAAGCTCAAGCGGGCGCTGGAATTGCGGATGAATAGAATCGCTTAGCGCCTGGCTTTGAAGAAATCTCTCAGCAGATTCTCTGCCCTTTGCCCGCCGATGCCGCCGTAGACTTCAGGTTTGTGGTGGCAGGTGGATTGAGCAAAGAAAACCGGGCCGTGTTCGACTGCGCCCATTTTTTCGTCCGCCGCGGCGAAATAGAGCCGCCTTATGCGGGCGAAGGAAATGGCGGCGGCGCACATGGCGCAGGGCTCGAGCGTCACGTAGAGATCGCAATCAATTAGGCGTTCGGAATCCAATTTGCTGGCCGCTTCCCGGATGACAAGCATCTCGGCATGGGCGGTGGGGTCGTGGTCAACAAGGGTGCGGTTTCCGGCGACCGCCAAAATATTACCCAATTTGTCGGTGATCACGGCGCCCACGGGCACTTCGCCCCGCTGGGCTGCCTTTTCGGCTTCGGCGAAGGCCCGCAACATGGGCTCTGGCAGTTTCTGTGTCATCGTGCGAGATGAGCCCTAAAGTGAAGTCGAGGTCAAGATGAGCGAATTTGAAGGCGAGCGGATCGCCAAGGTGATTGCCCGGGCTGGCGTCTGCTCGCGGCGCGAGGCGGAGCAGCTTATCCTCGACGGCCATGTGACGCTCAACCACAAGGTTCTCAAGACCGCCGCCATCAACGTGACCGATGCCGACCAGATCCGCATCAACGGAAAGCCCTTGCCGCGCAAGGAAGAGTCGAAGCTCTGGCGCTATCACAAGCCGGAGGGCCTGGTGGTGAGCCACAAGGACCCACAGGGGCGGCCCTCGGTATTTGACAAACTGGCACAGCAGCTGCCGCGCGTCGTGTCCATCGGCCGGCTCGACATCAATACGGAGGGCCTGCTGCTGCTCACCAATGACGGCGAGATCGAACGGCTGCTGGAATTGCCGTCGTCCGGCTGGATCCGGCGCTACCGGGTGCGAGCCTATGGCAAGATGGATGATGCGGGGCTGGCGAAGCTCGTCCAGGGGGTTGAGATCGACGGGGTGCGCTATGGCCCGGTGGAAGCCAAGGTCGAATCATCGCAGGGCGACAATGTCTGGATGACGGTGGCCATCCGCGAGGGCAAGAACCGCGAGGTGAAGAAAATCTGCGAATATCTCGGCCTGCAGGTGAACCGCCTGATCCGCACCAGTTTCGGGCCCTTCCAGCTCGGCGAGTTGAAGCGCGGGGGAATAGAAGAAATTCCGCAAAAATTCTGGCAGGAGCAATTGGGCGGAAAATTCAGGAAGAGTGATGCGGATCGTCGGCGGAAAGTTTAAGGGGCTTCATCTCGCAACACCTTCGGATCTGGCGACGCGGCCCACCTCGGACCGGGTGCGCGAAGCGGTGTTCAACATCCTGGCCCATGGCATAGACGGACTTGAACTGGACGGGGCGCGGGTGCTGGACCTGTTTGCCGGCACCGGGGCGTTGGGCTTTGAAGCCCTGTCGCGAGGGGCACGCCATTGCCAGTTCGTCGATGAGAACGCCGAGGCGCGGGGGCTGGTGCGGACCAATGCGGACAAGCTTGGCGTTATCGGCCAGTGCAAGATCTGGCGGCGGGACGCCACGGACCTAGGCCCCTGCGCGCCGCTGCCCCGGTTTGATCTGGTTTTCGCTGACCCGCCCTATGGCAAGGGGCTTGGGACGAAGGCCTTGCAGGCGCTTGTCCAGGGCGAGTGGATCAATGGGGGCGGGATTGTGGTGCTGGAAGAGAATGAGAAAGCGGAAGTGCCCGAGGTTGCCGGGCTGACACTGATCGACGAGCGCGGCTATGGCGAGACGAAGGTAAGGTTTTACCGGTTTGGCTCAGCGCCGGCCGAATAGCCTTTCGATATCGGCCAGTTTCAATTCCACGAATGTCGGGCGGCCGTGATTGCACTGGCCGGAGTTGGGGGTGGCTTCCATTTCGCGGAGGAGCGCGTTCATTTCGTCGGGCTTGAGCTTGCGGCCGGAGCGCACGGAGTTATGACAGGCCATGGTGGCCAGCACGTGATTGATGCGTTCGTCGACGGCGGTGGTTTCTCCCAGTTCCGCCAATTCATCGGCGATGTCTTTGACAATGCCGGAAATATCGGCGCTGCCCAGGGCTGAAGGAATTTCGCGGAGCAGCACGGCGCCATCGCCGAAGGCTTCGAGCACGAGGCCGGACTGGGCCAATAATTCCACAGCGCCACTCAGCCGTTCCACATCGCTGGGATCAAGCTCAACCACTTGCGGCACCAGCAAGGGCTGGGTGGTGATTCCCTTATCCGCACGTTCGCGCTTCAGGCGTTCATAGACGAGGCGCTCATGGGCGGCGTGCTGGTCAACCAAGACGATGCCGGATTTGGTCTGCGCCACGATATAGTTGTCGTGAAACTGCGCGCGGGCGGCACCCAGCGGAAAGTCCTCGTTGAAGGGCGCTTCGGCCACGGGGGCTGCAAGCGGCATATCCATTTCAAAGTTGGCCTGGGGTTCGGCAAAACCGCCATAGGTGGGTGATGTCATGGGCCGGAAACTTGAAACCGTGGCGCGCGCCATGCCGGTGTTGGAGGCCACGCCCTTTGAGGCCAATGCGGCGCGAATGGTTGAAACAATGAGGCCGCGGACGAAGGCACTGTCGCGGAAGCGCACTTCGGATTTAGCGGGGTGCACGTTCACATCCACGCGGTCCGGCGGACAGGTGAGAAACAGGACAAGGGCCGGGAACCGGGCACGCGACATCAGGTCCGCGTAGGCGCCGCGAATGGCGCCCGCAATGAGCTTGTCGCGCACCGGCCTGCCGTTCACGAAGGCAAACTGCATGTTGCCCTGGGCCCGGCTGTAAGTAGGCAGTCCGGCAAAGCCCTGCGCTGCCACGCTCTCCCGCTCGCCCATGAAGGCCACGGCGTTTTCCCGGAATTCGCTTCCCATGATGCGGGCAACGCGGGCTTCGCGGGTTTCATTCGCCGGCGCATCGATCATGCGGCGCTCTTCGGTGACGAAGGTGAAGCCGGTGGCGGGATGGGCGAGTGCCAGCCTGCGGACCACGTCGGCGGCTTCGGCCGTTTCGGTGCGGTCGGCCTTCAGGAACTTCAGGCGGGCGGGCGTTGCGTAGAAGAGATCGCGCACTTCGATTTCGGTTCCCTGCGCGAGTGATGCCGGCTTCAAGTCCTGCCTCTGGCCGCTTTCAATGCGCAGGACATTGGCCTCACCTGCCCCATTGAGACGGGAAGACAGGCTCATGCGGCTGACGGAGGCGATGGAGGGCAGCGCTTCGCCGCGAAAGCCAAGGGTGCGGATATCAATGAGATTGTCGTCGCTAAGCTTGGAGGTGGCGTGGCGCTCGATGCAG
>JAEUMI010000278.1 GCA_016792825.1 Hyphomicrobiales bacterium | reverse complement strand
ATTGTTCTTCATCACGGCGATTCCCAGCGGCTTTGTCTGGCTGGTGCTCGGCGCTTCCCTGCAGGGGCTGCTGCATGATGCAAGGTCGGCGCGCCTATTCAACACCGTGATGGCGCTGGCGCTTGCTGCCTCGGTGCTGATGATGTTCTGGTAGAGGATGTTTCAGCGGCGCACGAAGGCGAAGTTCGAGGTGCTGCGCTTTTTTCCCTCAACCGTGTCATTGACGATCTGGGCGAAGGAGTTTGGCCCGGTGCGCTGGAGCACCATCTGGGCGGTACGGTCGCCGTTCACCAGGCCGCCCCATTTGATGGTCATCACCAGGCGGTCGCCGGTCAGGGTGCCTTCGAGCCTGGCGGGGCCGGTCTTGGAGCCGGTATAGGTGCCCACATACTTGTTGCCGCCGACGTTCTTCAAGGAAAGTCCCAGCGCCTGGCGGAACACCAGCATGCCGCAGGTGCCGTCCATGGCGATCTTGCTGTCGGCGCCTTTGATGGCCACCCGGCAATTGGCAGATATGTCGCCATATTTCTTCACATAGGCCTGGCCGGAGCCGGACCAGCTGCCGGAAAGATTGTCAAAGAATTTCGGCTGGGCAGCCTGGGCAGCAGGGACCAGCAGGGCAACGGACAGGGCGGCGGCGATAAGGGCACGGTTCATCAGCAATACCTTCATGAAAAAACATCCGCATAGAGAGCCATTGCGGCAAGAATGCAACGGCTTTGCGGCACTTATGTTCCCTCACCCAGACACGGTTAACGGCTCAAAATGCAGGTTTTTTTGGGCCCCGGGGCCGGATCACGAGGCGATTTCCAGCAATTCCCGGTAACGCGGGTGCTGCTGCAGCGATACCAGGTCGGCATCAATCAGGAACCAGCGCCTGGCATGGCGGTCCGCCCGCTTCAACCAGTCGGCCAGCAAGGCGACTGCCGCTTCGCTTTCGCCCAGCATGGCGAAGACGCAGGCCGAGTTGTATTTCGAGAGCATGCCGTCAGGGTCAATGGCCAGGCTGTGCGAAAGCCATTCCTTGGCCTTGTCGCATTCACCCAGGGACGCCAGGACACAGGCCCCGAGTTGCGCCGCATCCGGGCTGTCGGGGTGGAGGCGGAACGCCTTCTCCGCCCTTTCCAGGCCGAGCAGGGAAAATCTCCTTGCCTCCGATTCATCGCCAAGGGCATGGAAGACGCTGCGCAGATAAATAGGCGAGCGGAAGTCATCGGGCTGCAATTCAGTGGCGCGGCGATACAGCTCGGCGGACTTCGCAATGCCGCCGTTTGCCAGGCTGTGCCAGGCATAAAAAAAGTGCGCGTCATAGGAATCCGGATCGAGCTCAATGGCCTTCTCAAAGGCGGCGGTGGCTTCGCTGGACCTGCCATCCTGCGACGCCGCGATGCCAAAGGCGACCTGGGCTTCGGCGAGGCCGGGATCAAGTTCCCGTGCCGCGGTCGCAGCAGCGAGAATCTCGGCAACGGGTATGTCGTCACCATGCCAGGCGCGCAACCGCGCATCGGCCAAGGCAATTCCAGCAAACGCCTTGGCGTACCTGGGCCCGCTTTCGCACTTGGTCGCGCACTCAAACAGGCGGCGGGCGAGTTTGAGCGACGACCTGGTTCCGACATGGAAGAACTGGCGCCCCTTGAGATAGCAGTTATAGGCATCGAATTTCACGCCCGGCGCATGTTCTGCGGCCAGCTCCCCGGGCAGCAGTTTGATGCGAAGCTGTTCGACAATGGTCCGGGCGATTTCATCCTGCAGGGTGAAGATGTCGGTAAGCTCCCGGTCATAGCGATCGGCCCAGAGATGGGTCCCGGAAACGCCATCGGTGAGCTGCGCGGTAATTCTCACCCGCTGTCCGGATTTCCGGATGCTGCCTTCGAGAACCGCGCAGGCATTGAGCCGGTGGCAGACCTCGCGGACGTTCGGCGTCTTGCCCTTGTAGGCAAACACCGTGTTGCGCGCGATCACACTGATGCCGGAAAACCGCGAGAGGTCGGTGATGATATCCTCGGTCATGCCGTCGGCAAAATAATCCTGTTCCGGATCGCCGCTCATATTGCTGAACGGCAGCACGGCGACAACCGGCTTGGCGCTGGCTATCACGGAGAGCGGCGCGGCGCTGCCGGACAGGGCGATGGTGCCATCGGCAATCTGGTTTGCAAGGCGCTGGGTTTCCGGGGCCGGCTCAACGCCGAGTTCATCACGCAGCAGGGTCTTCAGGCTGTCGAATTGCTTGAGCGCCAGTCCCCGTTCACCGAGGCAACACTGGCTGTGCATCAGCAGGCGCTGCGAGGCTTCGCGCAGCGGATCCAGCGACACCAGCTTCTGGGCCACCGCCAGTCTCTCGCCGCCGCCCACCAGGCCGGCCAGTTTTTCAAGAACGCGGATCGCCTCCTGGCGCAGTTGCGCCCGCTCGATGGAAAGCCAGGCTTCGAAGCCCTCGTCGCGGCTGCCAAAATCCGAAAGCAGTTCGCTGCGGTAAAGCCGCGCTGCCTCGCGCAAGGATTCGAGGTCGTCGGACTGCCCGCATTTCAGGAACGCGGCAACATCAACGCCAACCGTTGCGGCGCACAGGCGCACCGTATCATCCTTGACCTGAAGGATTGCTTCATCGGCATCATCCAGTTCCTTGCGGAGCGCCGCCAGCGATTGCCTCAGGCTGCTGCGGGCCTGTTCGTCGGGCCGGTCGCCCCAGAGGAGGCCCGCCAGGCGCTCACGGGTTGCCGCCATGCCGGGTGATAGGGCCAGAACCGCCAGCAGCGCCCGGTTCTTTTTGGCGGAAATCGTCATTGCGATGCCTTCCGGACCCATGGCCGAAAAGCGGCCGAGCAAGGCGAGGACCAGCCGGCAGCCTTTGAGCTGTCCTGTGCCAATAGCGTCGGCTGAGGCGTTTTCTTGCTCCCGAATACCCATTTTTCCACGCATTTGCGCTGGTTTTACGCTGTTTTTCTGCTGGATTTGCATCACTGCCCCATGATTGCCTGGCCAAACATCAAGGGGACCACCATGGATGATCACTACGCAGATAAGCCGCGCATTCTACCAAGAATTGCATTTGTGTTCAATATCGTGATGGCACGATTGCGCTTATTTGCGCGCAAATCGGTCAGCGGCAAGCCTTGCAATTACCTCGCGCAGCATCCGCGGGTGATCATTGCCAGCCTCAATTCAAAAAATAACATCAGCTGATGTAACCACTGACAGGAATTTAATGCTTGACATTGAATTCCCACCATGTCATTTATGTTCCTGTTTTGTTCTTTAGGCAGGATAGGGAAATATGGACTTGGAGCACGCCATCAAACGCAACAGTGAAGTTCTTGCGGGGATCGTCGAGACGCTCTTCGTGATGCTGGGGCTGGTGGGCGAAGCAACGGTTTCGCGGATTCCGTGGCCTGCGTACCGGGCCGTGCTGCGGGTTCTCCGGCCCGCCGAAAGCGCCCTGCGGCGGCTCATTGTGGTTGCAGCACGGGGCCTTGTGGTGAAGCCCATGGTTTCCCGTCCCAGAATAGCGGGGGCAGCAAAACCAAGGAAAAAGGGAGTTTTGCGTGTTCCCTCCTTCCAGCTCTTCGACCCGCAGCCACGCATCGTGCTGCCGCGCCGGAAAAGGACTCCGCGGGCTGTCCCCCGCATCCACTT
>JAEUMI010000275.1 GCA_016792825.1 Hyphomicrobiales bacterium | reverse complement strand
CCGGTTCCCCTGCCGCCGCCTTTCCAACGCAGCGGACTTCATGTATTGAACGTTCCGGGGAAGAACACCGACAAGGGGAATTCAAGATGAACGCAGCACTCCTGTTTCTGCATCTGGTCGGCCTGATGCTCGGCGCAGCCGGTGGTTTTGCCAGCGCCGTGATCATGCGCCGCGCCCTTGTGTTGCCCGCCGATGAAGCCAAGGTGGTGCGCGGCCTCGGGCCGATCCTGGCCAATGTTTCCCTCACCGGGCTTGTTCTGATGTGGGCCACAGGTCTGATCCTGGTGTGGAGCAAATGGGGCGGCATCGCTGCCCTTCCCGACATGTTCTGGCTGAAGGCCATCTTCATCGCCTCGCTCACCATCGTGACCGGCCTCATCCACATGACCTATGCGGAAATCCGCAAAGGCAATGTGGCGCTGGCCGCGCGCCTGCCCAGGCTGGGGCCGATGGCTGGTGTGTCAGCCTTGCTTGCCGTGCTTTTCGCCGTGCTGGCCTTCAACTAGCTGGCGTTTCGCGCGCCACTTTTCAGGTCCGTATAGAATTTACAGGATGACCGGAACCATGCCGCCCAAAGAAACCGAAAGCGCGAACGGGTTGATCCGCTTCGTCCGGCGAAACCAGCTTGCCGTGTTTGTAGGCCTCGCTTACGCGCTGTCGTGGTGGGCGTGGATTTGGTACCGCCTCGATCCCGGAAATGTTGACGCGCCCATCCTGCCCATTGGCCCGCTTCTTGCGGCACTGATCACCCTTGCGATGGTGGGCGGCTGGCCGGCAATCCGCGACATGCTGCGGAAGCTTGTGCATTGGCGTGTCGGCTGGAAATGGTACGCGCTGGTGCTTCTGCTGCCCGCAGCGCTCACCCTCACGGCTTTCGCCATCAATCTTCTCCTCGGAGCCCAGCGTGTTGCAGGCATCGAGGTTCCCGATGCGGGCCAGATGGCGGTCCGCTTTGCCTTCATCTTCCTGTGGATTGGCCTGGGCGAGGAGCCGGGCTGGCGCGGCTTTGCCCTGCCGCGGCTTCTCGTGGGCCGCAGCGCCCTTGCCGCCGCCGTGATCATAGGCCTCATTCACATGGTCTGGCACGCGCCGCTCTACGGCGTTGAATATGACTCTGCCAATGTCTGGCCCTGGGGCATCAGCGTCATCTGCTATTCCATTGTGGTGTGCTGGATTTACCTGCACACGGGAGGCAGCCTTCTGATGCCGATGCTCATGCACGCCTCGAACAATACGATTGCCTTTGTCTGGCGGATGTTCGAAGGCGGCGACCAGCTCCGCCTGTGGTGGATATGGTGTGCCCTGTGGGTAATCGCCGCAATCGCCGTCGTCCTCGCCGCAGGCCCGAACCTTGCGAGGGACAGGCAGGAGACTCTGGAAGCGGGCCTTGGATAATTCACGCAAGGCCTTTATCTTCTACGGGATCACACTGGCCCTTGCCTTGGCAGTGACCTTCACGGTGCCACGGATCGGTGAGGCGAGTCTTCCACTGACGATGATGACGCCGACTGTCGCAACTCTGATCATGCTGACAGTAATCGCGCCCGAGGGCGGCCCGCGCAAAGCCCTGTCACTCCTCGGACTTGACCGTGCCGGGCTCAAGGCCTGGCCGCTGGCAATTGCCGGGCCCGCCGCCATCCATCTCGCAGGCCTTGTCATCCTGTCCTTGGCTGGCCTTGCTGTATTTACCGCGCCGCAGATGACCGGCTCGGTCGGTTTTGCAATTTTCAAAATACTGTCTGGACTTCTCATCGGCACGCTCTTTGCGCTGGGCGAGGAAATCGGCTGGCGGGGCTACCTGCTGCCGCGCCTGCTGGGGCGCGGCGTTGTACCCGCCATGCTGCTGGTTGGCTTCCTGCACGGCGTCTGGCACCTGCCGCTCATGCTCACCACCGACTTGTATCACAACAGCGGAAATCCGCTGCTTGTGGTGCCGCTGTTCCTGGTGACGCTAACTCTTGCCGGCGTGTTCTTTGGTTTCCTCAGGCTGTGGACCGGAAGCGTCTGGGCCGTGGCAATCGCCCACGCGGCCGCCAACATGGCCTGGGAAATCATGACCGAAATGACCCAGACCAAATCCGCAGTCGTGCTCGAATATGTGGGCGGTGAAAGCGGCGTGATCATGATCGGCGGGCTGTTGGTCTTCTGCTTCTTTATCGTTCGCCACATGAACAGCGGAAAGTTCAAGGCGGTTGTGGAATCACCCTAGCATCCGCTCCTCGATCGCATCCCAGATCAGCACCGCGATGTCCGCCCCGCCGAAGCGCTTCACCTCGCGGATGCCGGTGGGCGAGGTGACGTTGATCTCGGTGAGATAGTCGCCGATCACGTCGATGCCGACGAAGATCAGCCCGCGCTTTTTCAGCTCCGGCCCCATCGCCTCGCAGATGTCGCGCTCGCGCTTGGTGAGTGTGGCGGGCTCCGGCTTTCCCCCGACATGCATGTTGGAGCGGCTTTCGTGGGCGGCGGGAACCCGGTTGATGGCGCCGGCAAATTTTCCGTCCACCAGGATGATGCGCTTGTCGCCCTTCCTCACGTCGGGCAGGTATTTCTGCGCGATGTAGGGCTGGTGCGGATAGGTGAGGCCGAACATCTCGAGCAGCGAGGAGAAATTCTGGTCGGTTCCCCTGATGCGGAAGACGCCCACCCCGCCGTTGCCGTAAAGCGGCTTGAGAATGATGTCCTCATGCTGCATGCGGAAGGCCGCAAGCTCCGAGGCATCCCTGGTGATCAGCGTCGGCGGCATGAACTCCCTGTACTTCAGGACGAAAAGCTTTTCCGGCGCATTGCGCACTTCCGTGGGATCATTCACCACCAGCGTCGTGGGATGGATATGGTCCAGCATGTGGGTGGCGGTGATGTAGCCCATGTCGAAGGGCGGATCCTGGCGCATGAGGACGACGTCAAAGTCGCTGAGGCTGACGCGCTCTGCCTCGCCAAGCGTGTAATGGTCGGCGAAATCATCGCGCACTTTGAGCGCATGGCCCGTCGCCGAAAGAATGCCGCCTTCCAGCGCCAGGGTTTTCGTCTGGTAATAGAACAGCTCGTGGCCGCGCTCGCGCGCCTCCAGCATCATGGCGAAGGTGGAGTCACCCTTGACGTTGATGTTCTCGATCGGGTCCATCTGGACGGCGACATTGAGCGACATGGTTCACCCGTCTCCCGGAAAGGCATTCTCGATATGGTGCGGCAAAAGGTAGGGGCTCACAACCACGATGTCAAAACGGCAGAAGTTCCGGTTGGAAATTCTGTC
>JAEUMI010000243.1 GCA_016792825.1 Hyphomicrobiales bacterium | reverse complement strand
CACTATCCATTTCTTGACACAATTCCCCCCCGTAACTATGGTGCGCTCGATTTTAAGGGGTGGAAATCGCTGATTTTTGCTGGAAATTTTGAGTGGGATCATGACGGACTCTGACCGGCTCAAAAACCTCGGCAAGAAGATCGAACAAACCCTTGAAGAGCGGCGCGGCGCATCCGGCCCTGACAGTCAGGAAGGGTCTGCCGCGGGTCTCGCATTCCGGGCAGTCAGCGAATTACTCGTGGGACTTCTTGTGTGCATGGCCCTGGGCTGGGGGGCTGACAAGTATTTCGGCACCGCGCCCTGGATCATGCTGGCATTGATGCCTCTTGGGCTGGCGGCGGGCGTGATGAACGTCATGCGGCTGTCGCGCAGCAAGCAGGCGGATGATTTACTCGGCGGCAAGGGCCCCATGCCCCCATCCGTCAAAGACGATGATGATGAGGACTGAACGTGGCAACTCCTGAACACGGCGAAAAGATTATCGATCCGATCCACCAGTTCGTGATCAACCGCATCATTCCGATCGATATCGGCGGCCTCGACATTTCCTTCACCAATTCGGCCCTGTGGGCGGTGATTGCGGTTACCTGCGCCTCGCTGCTGTTCATCCTGGCGCCGCGCAACCTGATCCCGACGCGGCTGCAATCGGTGGCCGAAAGCATTTACGAAGTGGTCGACAACATGACCCACGAAGTGCTTCATGAAAACGCCCGCACCTATTTCCCCTTCGTGCTGACGCTGTTCGTCTTCATTCTCTTTGCCAACGTGCTGGGCCTCATTCCCTATTCCTTCACGGTGACCAGCCATATCGTGATCACCCTGGCGCTGGCGCTTGTGGTGTTCATCGGGGCCACGATTATCGGCTTCATCCGCAACGGCTTCGGCTATCTCAAGCTGTTCGTGCCTTCGGGCGTGCCGGTGCTTCTGCTGCCGCTGGTGGTTGTGATCGAAATCGTATCCTATTTCATCCGCCCCATGAGCCTTTCCATCCGGCTTTTCGCCAACATGATGGCGGGCCACATGATGCTGAAGGTGATGGCGGGCTTCGTCGTCATGCTCGGGGTCACGGCAGGCTGGCTGCCGCTGGTCGCCATGGTGGGCCTGATGGGCCTTGAACTGCTCGTGGCCGCCCTTCAGGCCTATGTTTTCGCACTCTTGACCTGCATGTATCTCAGCGATGCCATGCATGTTGACCACTAACTAAACCCATCCATTCCACAGGAGAAAAAAATGGAAGTTGAAGCAGCAAAGATGATCGGTGCAGGTATTGCAGCTATTGCCCTCGGTGGCGCTGGCGTTGGTATCGGCACAATTTTCGGCAACTACCTGGCAGGCGCCTTGCGCAACCCGGCCGCCGCCGCCAGCCAGCGCGGTACCCTGTTCCTCGGCTTTGCCTTCGCCGAAGCAACAGGCCTCATCGGCTTCGCCGTTGCCATGCTCATTCTGTTCGGCTGATACCAGCCGCTGACCTCTGGCCGGCGCTGCATGGTGCGGCGCCGTTCAAACGCATTCACAGGGCCTGCCCATGCCGCAGCTTGATATGTCTACCTGGCCGCCACAGCTTTTCTGGCTCGCCGTCACTTTCCTGGCGCTCTATTTCGTCATCTCGCGCGTGGCCATCCCGCGCACGGGGGGCGTGATAGCACTTCGCAAGTCGACGATTGACGGCGATCTGGCGAAGGCCAAAAATCTCAAGGACGAAACCGAAAACGCGGTGCGCTCCTATGAGTCCGCATTGGCTGATGCCAAGGCAAAGGCCCAGGCCATCAACCTTGAAAACCGCAACAAGCTCAATGCCGAAATCGAGGCGGAGCGGGCCAAGCTTGATGCGGCCCTTGGTGCCAAGATTGCCACGGCGGAAAAGAAGGTTGCCGCTTCGCGCGACAAGGCGCTGGAAGATATCTCCGCCATGGCGGCTGATATCGCCAGCGACATTGTCCAGCAGCTGACGGGCAGCAAGATCACCAAGGCCGCGGCCAGCGCCGCCGTTTCCAAGTCCCTGGGAAAATAGGAGCAAGCCATGTTACGTGATCCTGCAACCTGGGTTGCCGTCGCCTTCATCCTCTTCATCGCGCTTGGCATCTATCTCAAGGTGCCGGCGATGCTGGCCAAGATGCTGGACGAGCGGTCCGACAAGATCAGCAAGGAGCTGGCGGAAGCGCGGAAACTGCGTGAAGAAGCCCAGGCGCTTCTGGCCGAGTACCAGAAGAAGCGCGTCGAGGCCGAAAAGGACGCAGCCAATATCGTGGCCCAGGCCAAGGTGGAAGCTGAATCCTACGGGGTTGAAACCCGCAAGAAGCTGGCGGAAACCATCGAGCGCCGTACCAAACAGGCAGCCCAGAAAATCGCCCAGGCCGAGGCCGCTGCCATCAAGGAAGTGCGCACCACGGCAACCGAAGCCGCCATCGCGGCCGCCTCCAGGCTGGTTGGCGAAGCGGTTCAGGGTGCTGCGGGCTCCAAGCTCATCGACGAGTCAATCGCCGCGGTGAAGAGCCGGCTGAATTAGGCCCCGTTAAAGCGCTCGCCAGTCCAGGGATTGAGGACAGGGATACCCGTTACTTTTATGTGCTTGACGTCGCGGCTCGCCATGTTCAATCGATGATGCCTGGCAATTGCGCTGAGCAGCAAGTCGGGTTCCGGCACAGTTCGTTTCTGTCTGGACAGTGCCTCGCCCATTAGCCGCCATTCGAGGAGAACATCCTCATTCGCTTCAACAACGCGTCCTTCGAACATTGGGCGGATAACCGTATCCAGCCAGATAGCGAGCCGCGACCTGAGGTCGGGGTCGTGCTGCATTTCGATGCCAAACCTAATTTCCGCGAAAGTTATCGATGACAGAAAAAGATTTGCGCTTCCGGTCGCCCGCATCCAGTCGAGTACCAGCTTGCTGGGCTTGGGCTTCCGCAATTCAGAGACAACATTGGTATCAAGGAGCCAGCCGTTCACAAATCGACATCCCGGAATTTACCAAAGGTCCGGGTTCTGGGAATTTCAAAATTCTTCAAGGGACAGGCCTGAAAAGCCGCCACAATGTCATCAATCGAAGGAGCCTTGAGGATGGAGCTTCCCGGAGAGGTAATCAAGACAGCTGTTTTGCCGTGAACCGTAACTGTCTGGGGGCCCTCAGTTTGGGCCCTTTTTACGACTTCGCTGAATTTTGCCTTGGCCTCCTGCAGGGACCAGACGCGGGTGTGCTTGTTCATGGTATCTCCAATTCTGACTAGTCAGACTAGTCAGAATTGGAACAATTGTCAAATTCAGCTGATTATTCCGCCGCTTCCATGTAATTCGCCATGGGCGGGCAGGTGCAGACGAGGTTGCGGTCGCCGTAGACGTTGTCGACGCGGGCGACGGGCGGCCAATACTTGTCGTTGGCGTAGCCCTTGAGCGGGAAGAAAGCCTTTTCCTTGGAATAGGGGTGCTTCCAGTCGCCGAGCAGCAGCCGATGCGTATGCGGGGCGTTTTTCAGCACATTGTCGAGTTTGTCGGCCCTGCCCTCCTCCACCTCGGCGATTTCCTTGCGGATTTCGATCATGGCATCGCAGAAGCGGTCAAGCTCGCGCTTGCATTCGGATTCAGTGGGCTCGATCATCAGGGTATCGACCACGGGGAAAGACATGGTGGGGGCATGGAAGCCATAGTCCACCAGGCGCTTGGCCACATCTTCCACGCCGAGGCCGGTGCGTTCCTTCAGCCAGCGCAGGTCAATGATGCATTCATGGGCCACAAAGCCGCCGGGCCCGGTGTAGAGCACGGGGAAATGGGGATTAAGGCGTTTGGCCATGTAGTTGGCGTTGAGGATTGCGACAATGGTCGCTTTCCTGAGGCCCTCACCGCCCATCATGGCGATGTAGGTCCAGGAGATCGGCAGGATGGAAGCGGAGCCCCAGGGGGCGGCCGATACCGCACCCTGCGACTGGTCGCGGCCTGCGGCGGGGTTTACGCCATCAACCACGCTATGGCCCGGCAGGAAGGGAGCGAGATGGGCCTTCACGCCGATGGGGCCGACGCCAGGCCCGCCCCCGCCGTGCGGTATGCAGAAAGTCTTGTGCAGGTTCATGTGGCAGACGTCGGCGCCGAGTTCGGCGGGCCGCACGACGCCCACCTGGGCATTAAGATTGGCGCCGTCGAGATAGACCTGGCCGCCGTTGGAATGGATGATTGCGCAGATATCCTTGATGGCGGTTTCGAAAACGCCGTGGGTTGAGGGATAGGTGATCATCAGGGCGGCGAGATTGTCCTTGTGCGCCTCGGCCTTGGCTTTGAGATCGGCCACATCGACATTGCCCTGCTCATCGCAGGCCACCACCACGACCTTGAATCCGGCCATCACCGATGAGGCGGGATTGGTGCCGTGCGCCGAGATAGGAATGAGGCAAATGTCACGGTGGCTCTGCCTACGCGCGGCATGGTAGCCGCGGATGGCCAGCAGGCCCGCATATTCGCCCTGGCTGCCGGCGTTGGGCTGCAGCGACACGGCATCGAAACCGGTAATTTCCGCGAGCATCGCTTCGAGTTCTTCGAAGAGCTGCTGATAGCCCTGCGTCTGTTCCAATGGTGCAAAGGGATGAAGCAGCGAAAAGTTGCGCCAGGTCACCGGAATCATTTCAGTGGTGGCGTTGAGTTTCATGGTGCAGGAGCCAAGCGCAATCATCGCTTGATCCAATGCTACATCTTTTGCCTGCAAGTGGCGGAGATACCTTAACATTTCTGTTTCAGAGTGATACATCTCGAAGACCGGATGGGTGAGGTAACTTGAGGTGCGCTGCAATGATTTTGGAATGGTCTCTTTCGTGGCCTTGTCCAGCGCATCGATATCGGCGCGCTCTGCCGCATCGGTCTTGAAGACGCTGAGGAGGCGCTTCAATTCTTCGCGGCGCGTGGACTGATCAAAGCTGATGCCGAGATGATCGGAATCAACATAGCGGAGGTTGATGCGTTTTTCCTTGGCGCGGGCAAAGAGCGCATAGGCGCGGCCCGGCGCGTGGATGGTCACCGTATCGAAGAACGACTTGGTGGCGATTTCATAGCCGAATGAGGTCATGGCGCTGGCAAAAATTTCGGCAAGGCGATGGGTCCGCGCCGCCATTCTGCGGATGCCTTCCGGGCCGTTGTAAACGGCGAACATGGAGGCGATGATGGAAAGGAGGACCTGGGCGGTGCAGATATTGCTGGTGGCTTTCTCACGGCGGATATGCTGCTCGCGGGTTTGCATGGCCATGCGAAGCGCGCGGTGGCCTTCGGCGTCGATGGAAACGCCAATGATGCGGCCCGGCATGGCTCGCTTGAACTCCTCGCGGGTGGCAAAGAAGGCGGCATGGGGGCCGCCATAGCCCATGGGTACGCCGAAGCGCTGGGCCGAGCCCACGGCGATATCGGCACCCAGTTCACCGGGCGGCGTGAGCAAGGCAAGAGCCAGAAGGTCGGTTGCCATGATGGCCATGGCGCCGGCGCCGTGGAGCTTGTCGATCACCCCGCGATAGTCCCTGATTTCACCGGATGAGCCGGGGTAGGACAGGAGTGCGGCAAAGACGGTTTCCGGCTTCAGGTCCTTGGCGGGGTCGCCAATGATGATCTCATAACCAAAGGCGCGGGCCCGGGTCTGGATGACGCCTATCGTCTGCGGATGGGTGTCGCGGTCAACGAAGAAGGCATTTGCAGTTGTCTTGACCAGGCGCTTGGCCATGGCCATGGCCTCGGCGGCGGCGGTGGCTTCATCGAGAAGCGAGGCATTGGCGAGCTCAAGGCCGGTGAGATCAACGATTACCTGTTGAAAATTGAGCAGCGCCTCGAGGCGGCCCTGGCTCACTTCAGCCTGATAGGGTGTGTAAGCCGTATACCAGCCGGGATTCTCCAGCACATTGCGCAGGATCACCTTTGGCGTAACAGTGCCGTAATAACCCATGCCAATCATCGAGGTGAACACCTCGTTGCGGTCCGCCATCCGGCGCAGATAGGAGAGCGCAGTGCGCTCCGCCTTGGCCTTGGGCAAATCCAGCGGCCGCGCCATGCGGATTTCCTTGGGCACCACCTTGGCAATAAAGTCCTCAAGCGACTTGGCGCCCACTTCCCGCAGCATGTCGGTGGTTTCGGTTTCGCTGGGGCCGATATGGCGGCGGATGAAATTGGCGCCGGGTTCGAGGTCGGCAAGGCTGGCACGGGACATCAATGAACTCCTCAGAGACTTGCAACAAATTTGTCGTAGGCGGCCTTGTCCATCAGTTCGTTGAGCTCAGCCGGATTGGAGATTTTAACTTTCATGAACCAGCCATCGCCTTCGGCGCCGCGGTTGACGAGAGCCGGATCGCCCTCAAGTTCCTTGTTCACCTCGACGACTTCGCCGGTAACGGGGGCATAGACTTCGCTGGCGGCTTTGACGCTTTCAACCACGGCGGCATCACCGCCCTTGGCAACCTTCTTGCCGACGGCTGGCAATTCCACAAACACCACATCGCCCAACTGCTCCTGGGCGTGATTGGTGATGCCGATGGTAGCGATGTCACCGGCAACGCTTACCCACTCATGGTCTTTCGAAAACTTGACGGACATAGGCGATCTCCTCAGCGTTTATAATTATGGGGGACGAAGGGCAGGTTCACGATCTGGGCGGGCATGGGCCTATCGCGGACGATCAGCTGGATGGCCGTGCCCGGCTTGGCGAATGCAGTTTCGACATAGCCCATGGCCACAGGGCCATTGGCTGTAGGGCCGAAGCCGCCGGAAGTGATGGTGCCGATCTGGCGGCCGCCTGCGTCAGTGACGACAGTTCCCTCACGGGCGGGGGCGCGGCCTTCCGGCTTGATGCCAACGCGTTTGCGTTTGGCGCCCGATGCGATCTCTTTCAGCACCCGGTCCGCACCAATAAAGCCACCTTCGTTCCGGCGGCGCTTCTGGATTGACCAGAGGAGATCGCCCTCGACGGGGCTGGTGCTTTCGTCAATGTCGTGGCCGTAAAGGCAAAGGCCCGCTTCGAGGCGCAGTGAATCGCGCGCCCCGAGGCCGATGGGTTTCACATCCGGATTAGCCAGCAGAAGCTGCCAGAGCCGCACCGCGTCCTTGTCGAAGATGGAAATTTCAAAGCCGTCCTCGCCGGTATAGCCGGAGCGCGAGACATGGGCCTCGATGCCGTCAATGGAAACCGCGGCGTAGTGCATGAAAGGAATATCGCGCACGGCGGGTGCAAATTCTGCAAGTGCTGCTTCAGCCTTCGGTCCCTGCAACGCGACGAGCGCCATATCAGCGCCGCGCTGGAGTTTCACATGGGCGGGTAAGTGTCTTTCGATATGGGCAAAGTCGTCATCCTTGCGCGAGGCATTGCAAACGAGATAGAGCCAGCCCTCGTAACCCGCATAAGCCGAGCGGGTGATCATCAGATCATCGAGAATCCCGCCTTCCGGATTGAGGAACTGCGAGTAGCGGATCTGGTGGGGCTTGAGGCTGGCGATATCGGCGGGAACCAGCTTTTCCATGGCGGCGGCGGCGGTCGCGTGGTCGGGGCCCACGAGAAATGCCTGGCCCATGTGGGAGACGTCAAAGAGGCCTGCACTGGTTCGGGTCCAGTTATGCTCGGTGAGAATACCGGTGGGATATTGCACGGGCATCTCATAGCCGGCGAAGGGCACGAGCTTGGCGCCCAGAGCGGCATGCTCGCCGTAGAGGATCGTGCGCTTGAGGGCGGTTTCGTTCATTTGAACTCCTGACAATTGACGACAGGCCCAGCGCAAGGTTTGCGCATGGCCTGCCCCCTCTGTCAGAGAACCTGAGAGTTTTCGCCCGAACCGTCACTCCGACACGGCCAGACTTGCTCCTACGGTGAGGGGTGCAGCACCCCTGCTCTCCAGAGTTCCAAAACGCGGCGGTCCTTTTGCCTGAGAGTTTCCGGGGCGGTTGCTCCTTCGGCGCCGGGGTTGCCCCCGATCTCTCCCGCTTGGCGTTTTACGCGAACTGGGCGGAAGGTAGGAGGATGGCTGGCAAAAGGCAAGGGTCGCGGGGTTTCTTGACAACGCGCCCCGCCCCTCGCATGTAGGCGCCATGTCGAAGCCAAAGCTCACCGTTCTGCTGGCGGCACCACGCGGGTTTTGCGCCGGGGTGGTGCGGGCCATTGATATTGTCGAGCGGGCCCTGGCGCTTTACGGGGCGCCGGTTTATGTGCGCCACGAGATCGTGCACAACAAATATGTGGTCGATGACCTCAAGTCCAAGGGCGCGATATTCGTCGACGAGCTGGATGAGATTCCGGCTGGCGACAGGCCGGTGATTTTTTCGGCGCACGGGGTTCCCAAGGCGGTGCCGGCGGCCGCCAGCGCGCGCCGGCTTTTCCAGATTGATGCCACCTGTCCCCTGGTGACCAAGGTTCACATGGAGGCCCAGCGCCACCATGCGGAAGGGCTGGAAATCATATTGATCGGCCACAAGTTTCATCCGGAGGTGACGGGCACCATGGGGCAATTGCCGTCGGGCGCCATCAGCCTCATCGAGACGGTGTCCGATGCGGAAACGCTGGTGGTCAAAAATCCGGAGAAGCTGGCCTACGTCACCCAGACGACGCTTTCAATTGATGACACGCGCGACATCATCGTGGCCCTGCAACGGCGCTTTCCCGGGATACGGGGGCCGTTGCGCGAAGACATCTGCTATGCCACCACAAACCGGCAGGAAGCGGTGAAATCCATTGCCGGCAGGATTGACCTCTTGCTGGTGGTGGGGGCGCCAAACTCATCCAATTCCCAACGCCTGGTGGAAGTGGGCGAGAACAATGGCTGCGCACGGGCCCTGCTGGTGCAGCGCGGCACTGACTTGGATTGGTCGCAGCTTCAAAACCTCAACACGATCGGGATTACCGCGGGCGCTTCAGCGCCGGAAATCCTGGTCAATGAGATCATCGACGCCTTCCGGGCGCATTATGAGGTGACGGTGGAGAATGTGGTGCTGCGCGAGGAAAATGTTTCGTTCAAACTGCCGCGCGAACTGCGCGCCGCTGCTGCCGCCTCATGACGGCCAACAAGGTCATCGTGCATACGGACGGCGCGTGTTCGGGAAATCCCGGCCCTGGGGGCTGGGGCGCCATTCTTGCCTTCAACGGCACGCGCAAGGAGCTCTCCGGCGGCGAAGCGGAAACCACCAACAACCGCATGGAACTGATGGGCGCCATCGCGGCGCTTGAGAGCCTCAAGCGGCCCTGCAAGGTGGAGATGCATGTGGATTCGAATTATGTGAAAGACGGCATCACCAAGTGGATTCACGGCTGGAAGCGCAATGGCTGGAAAACCGCCGACAAGAAGCCGGTGAAGAATGTGGAACTCTGGCAAAGGCTGGATGCGGCGCTGGCAACCCATGACATCTCATGGCACTGGGTGAAAGGTCATGCGGGCCACAATGAAAATGAACGGGCCGATGAACTGGCCAGGGCGGGGATGGCGCCGTTCAAGCGCTAGAAGTAAATTCCTCTCCCCCCAAGGGGCAAGGAACATTTTTATAGTTGCTCCAGGATTGTATCAGCACCCGATACATTGACGCCGGGCTTTTCTTCCAGGTTGATCTGGCGCACCACGCCATTGTCGACGATCATGGAATAGCGCCTTGAGCGTTCGCCCATTCCGTTATCGGGATAAAACCGGTTCATGCCGACAGCCTTGGTGAAGGCGCCATTGTCATCGGCCAGCATGATGATCTTGCCCTTGGCCCCCGTTTGCTCGGCCCAGGCGTCCACCACATGGGCATCATTCACCGTCACGCAGACCACGGACTCAACGCCCTTGGCCTTGATGGCATCGAGATTGGCGAGGAAACCCGGCAGATGATTTCGGCTGCAGGTGGGAGTGAAGGCTCCCGGCAGGGCAAAGAGCACGACCTTGCGGCCGGCGAAAATCGCATCGGTTGAAAGCTTCTGCGTGCCGTCGGCGGCCTTCGACAAAAATTCCACCTGGGGCAGATGGTCTCCAACGGCAATGGTCATGGGATTTTCCTGAACGGGGGTGAATGCGGACGCTGATTTAAGTGATGGTGAGAATTTGTTCAATGCCGGAATTACCGGTTGCAAGGGTGAGCTTCAGGGGAACGCCGCGGAGCTTCGCGGCATCCTTCAGGTTGGCAATGGGCAGCCAGGCCTCTCCGGTGGCGATGTCAAACCGGGGCTTTTCGAAATAGGCGGAGGTTTCGGATTCCACGAAAATGTCCTCGGCCGGGCCATCGAGGCTCAGCACAAGCACTGGCTTGTTTTCCAGGGTTTCAAAGCGCGCGGCCGTGACAAATGGCGGGACGCCCGCAGCCGCAAGGCGCGGGAGGCGCTTGCGCCATTCATCCAAAAGGGGATTGGCAGCAGAGGCGTCTAGCTCCGCCCTGGCTGTGGCCCTGGCGGGAATGCAGACATCCTTGCACACGGCGAAAAACAGGTTGAGCTGCAGGCTTACGGGTGCGCCCGGATTTTCAGGTTTTACAGAGACGGGAAACACGACCCGATCATGGTAACCGATGGTTTCGCCGCCTTCATCATTGAAGCGGCGGGGCACGGGAAAGCCCACCTCGATGGCGGCGCTGTTCTGCGAGCCCGCCCAATCGAATTGCGGGGGAATGCCGGAATCGCCGGGCATGCGCCAATAGGTTTTCCATTCGGGTTCCAGCTCAGCCAGAATGCCCGCCTGCCAGACGCCGCCCTCCTGGCCGCCTGCTATCAGGGAGACCTTGAAAGGCTCGGGAATATTACTTCGCGCAGCGGTTGCCACGAGGGGAATCGCAGCAAAAGTTAACAAGGCCTGTCTCCGGTTCATGTCTTCATTATGGGCCGCGGCCCTCCAATTCCCAATCAATTTCCTGTCACAATGCCTTGCTTTTCTAATGCTCCAATTCCAGATAAATTGTTGCCATGACCGCTTCGCATTACCTTGAAGGCCAGATCCTCATTGCCATGCCAGGCATTGGCGACCCGCGCTTTGACCGCTCGCTCATTTTCATGTGCGCCCACAGCAAGAGCGGCGCCATGGGGATCATCGTCAACAAGACGGCGCCCATGATGTTTTTTTCCGACCTGGTCGACCAGCTCAAGATCGTGCCGTCGGATGAAATCCGCGGCCTCGCGCCGCCGGTCTTGAACCTGCCGGTTCTCTTCGGCGGGCCGGTGGAGCAATTCCGCGGCTTTGTGCTGCACAGCACCGACTATCTGTCCGACACCACCAGCCTGCCGATCAACGACAGCGTGGCGCTGACCGCCACGGTTGAAATCCTCCAGGCGATCGCCCGGGGCAACGGCCCGGGAAAAGTCATGCTGGCGCTGGGCTATTCCGGCTGGGTCGCGGGCCAGCTCGAAAGTGAAATCCAGCACAATGGCTGGCTCCATTGCGAGGCCGATGACGACCTCATCTTCGGCACCGACAATGACGGAAAATACGCGCGCGCCCTCAGGAAAATCGGCGTCGATCCGCTGATGCTCTCGTCTGATTCAGGCCACGCCTGAGGCTTCGGGAGTTTCCTTTTTGGAAGCCTGCCGCTTTTTCCCGGGCGTTTTCCTTTTGGGTTTTTTCGCCGGCTTGGGCACGCTCAGGGGAATGCCCGGCAGCTCCTCGGGCTCGGCCCTGACGAGGCGCGGCGCCATGGGCGAAGAGCCGGGCGGCGGGGAAATCGCCACGGGCTTGCGCGCCTGGATGGCCAAGGCCACGGCCTTGATCGCCTTCCACTCGTCACTTTGCGGCGGCCCGGGATTCACCACGGGCTGCTGGGCGCTCTCGATGGCATCCACCGTGAGTTCGGTCTCCACCGGAAGCGGCACCGGCTCATGGGTGGCGCGTTCCCAGAGGTTCGACATGGCGGTGCGGCCGTGGCCCTTGGCGTAAGGCATCGAGGTCAGTGACTCGCCCACCTGTTTGGCGGTCATGGGCTGGCCGATGAAAAATCCCTGGCCATAATCGCATTCGAGCTCCACCAGCCGGTCAACCTGGGCCTGGTCTTCAATGCCCTCGGCGACAATCGTCAGGCCAAGGTCATGGGCCAGCGAAACGATGGATTGCAGGATGATGGCGGCTTTTTCATCCTCGGCTTCCGGCGACACAAATGAACGGTCCACCTTCAACGTATCAAAGGGCAAATGGCGCAGGCTTGATAGCGAGGAGTAACCGGTGCCGAAATCATCGCAAGCCAGCCCCACGCCCAGCTGCTTGACCAGCTCCAGCAGGCTGGCGGATTTTTCCGGATACTGCATCACGGCGGATTCGGTGACTTCTATTTTCAGGGTCTGGCGGTAAACGGTTTCGCGGGTGACGGCGGCGCGGATGTCGGATACCAGATCCGTATCCATGAGCTGGCTTGCCGAGACGTTGACCGCCATGAAGACCGGTTCGGAGGGACGGAAGGCGCGCTGCCAGATGCCAAGCTGGCGGGTTGCTTCGTTCAGGACGAAGCGGCCGATGTCCTTGATCATGCCGGTCTGTTCGGCAAGGTCGAGGAAGCTTTCCGGCGCCAGAAGCCCGAGGCTGGGATGACGCCAGCGCACCAGGGCCTCGAAGCCCGCCAGGTCCATGTCGCTTAACCGTGCGATCGGCTGATAGTGCACTTCGATTTCATTGCGCTCCAGGGCGCGGCGCAATTCCGCTTCAAGGGCCACGAGTTCGCCGCGCTCGTCGCGCATGGATGAACGGAAGAACTCGATCATTTCCTTGCCGCGGCGCTTGGCTTCATAAAGGGCAATGGCGGCATCCTTCATGAGCTGCTCGGCAGTCGAGCCGCCCTCACGCAGGCTGGCGGCACCCAGGCAGGCGGTCATGAAAATTTCCTGCTGGTTGACATTCACCGGCTTGGCAATCGTCTGGCGCAGGCTGTCGGTGAAGCGCCTGATATCGCGCGTCTGCCCGGAATCGGAGAAGAGGACGGCGAACTGGTCGCCGGGCAGGCGCGCCACCGTGTCTTCCGGACCAAGTAGCTGCTCAATGCGGCGGCCAAGGACCATCAGCAGGCTGTCGCCGGCATCATGGCCTAGGCCATCGTTCACCGTCTTGAAGCGATCGATGTCGACCAGAACGACATGCAGGTTTTCGGAGTTCGGCTTGGCGATTTCGCGCTTCAGCCGGTCGACGAACAGGGCGCGGTTGGGAAGCCCGGTAACGCGGTCGTAAACCGCGTCGTTGAGAAGCCGTTCCTCGGTCCGCTTCGCATTGGTGATGTCGGAAAGGGTGCCGATGCTGCGCACCATGCGGTTGTCGGAATCGGCCATGGCGCGGGCCCTGAGCTCAAACCAGCGGTAGGTGCCGTCGGCCCGGCGCAGGCGCAGTTCCTGGTTGATGAGGCCGCGGCCGCGGCGTTCGGCATTTTCCACGGTGGCGAGATAGGCGACACGGTCGGCCGGATGCATGAGATCAAGCAGGGACTCGGCGCTTGCCTCGGTCAAGGTTCCCGGCGGATGGCCGAGGGCCTGTTCCAGTTCCTCGCTCACGAACAGGTTTTGATCTTCGGGTTGCCAGTCCCAGACATATTGCTGGGCGCCGGCGAGCGCCAGGCCGCGGCGGCCCGCCTCCTGGAACAGGCGCCTGGAGAGAAGGCCGGTGCTGGCGGCGCTTTGGGCGAAGCGAAAGGTCAGGAATACGAGAACGACGATGAGGCCGAGCAGCAGGGCCGATGAAACATAGGTGCTGCCGCCTTTCGAAACGGCGGCCATCGCCGCCATGAAGGTCCAGATGACGACGGTGGACCACAACAGCAGGGCCGATTCCGCCGGCCGGATCTGGCGAAAACGAAACAGGATGACAAAACCGATGATGGCCGTGGCGGCAAAGGCGATGCGGGCGATTGACGCCACAAGCAGGGGATCGACGAAAGCGTAAACCGGGAGTGCTGCACCCGCCAGCGCCAGTCCCACAAAAACATTGCGCAGGACGGGAACGGTCCGCCGGAGATCTGCCAGGGCCGTCAGGCACAGCAGGAGGCCCACGGCCATCAGCGACTCGATGACGGCGCGGGCTTCGGCGGGCGAAACCGCAAATCCGAGGAAGAGCTTTCTCGCCTGGGCAAAATAGCCGGCCTCGAGGGCCACAAAAGCCACGGAGGCAAGCGCCAGTATGCCGCCAGAGAGAAACGAAGCGCGGGCGCGTGTGGTGTAGAGCAGCAGCATGCTCACCGACAGCAATACGGCAACACCCAGGATGGCGCCGCGGAAGAAGGCGATGGAACGCGACAGCGAATCAAAGGCATCGCGCTCCCACAGCAAGGCGCTGGGAGCTGTCCCGGTCATTTCCAGCCCGAGACTCAGGTTTGCCGAGGGTTCGAGCACAAGGCTGTAAGCATCCTGTCCCAGGGCGGAAATCCGGGCGGGAGCAACGCTTCCCGTATGGGCGATGCTGGCAACCACGCTTCCCGGGTTCAGGGGATAGAGCAGGCGCGAGCCGGCGAATTTCTGGTGATCGATGACAACGATCAGGTTTTTTGGAATCTTGCCGGTGTTTACCAGCGTCAGTATCCGCCAGTGGTAGGACGGCACCGAACGGGAGGACTTGAGCGCAATGACGCCAACTTTCCCCGTAGCATCACGGGGCAGTTCCACCATGACCTCAGGCTTTTCGGTAGTAAGCTGCTGCAAATACGGTGCAAGATCGATGCTTGAGCCCATGGCGCCCACGTCGAGGCGCGACTGGGCTAACGCCGGATTTGCCAAACCGAGAACGATCAGAAGCAGAAACGAAGCAAAGCGCAATAACATCCGTCCGTCCTAGTTGTGCCGGTTAAACTGGCGGGGTACTACGTAACGTGCCGCGACCCGACTGGCAAGAACTGCCGCTAACTGCCATCCTGAAGCTTCGCGAACAGCAGGTGGTCCTGCCATTTTCCCGCGATGTTCAAATATTTCCTGGCCATGCCTTCCTCGGAAAAGCCGCAGCGGCGCAGCAGCGCGATGGAGGCCTGGTTCGAGGGTAGGCAGGCAGCTTCGACGCGGTGCAGGCTGAGGCCATTGAAGGCATGGCCGACAAGGGCGTTCAGCGCATGGCCCATGTAGCCCTGGCGGGCATGGGGCTTGCCGATCCAGTAGCCGACAGAACACATCTGGGCGGCGCCACGGCGCACATTCGAAGCGGTGATGGCGCCGAGAAGATGCTCCTGCTCGCGGTGGAATATGAAAAAGGCATAGGCCGCATCGTTTTTCGCCTGCAACTGATAATGCTTGATGCGCGAGCGGAAATTGAACTTGCTGAATTCGTAGTTTGCCGCCAGGGGCTCCCAGGGGGCGAGGAAGCTCTTGCTCTCCTGGCGCAGGCGCACCCAGCTTTCGAAATCGGACAAAACCGGCGGACGCAGGACAACCGGGCCCTGATGCAGTTGCGGCATCGGTTCACTGGCAAAGGGTGATTTCAGAAAGACCATCTGCCGCTTCCGTCAGTGCCTGGAAAAATAGCCGGAAATTTTCTTGTGGGCCGAAAGATGGGACAGCTGGCCAACGGCGCTGACGGCGGGCACCTTGTCCTGGAACAGCCTGGCGGCAAGGTCGCGGACCTGATCGGGCGTCACCGCCTCAATTTTCTCCACCAGCGTGGAGATGGCGGGCACCAGGCCGAAGGCCAGGAACTGCCGGGCGATCTGGTCGGCGCGCGACGACGCACTTTCAAGATTCATGACAAGGCTGGTTTTCAACTGGGCCTTGGCGCGGGCCACTTCCGCATCGGTGACCGCGCTGGTTACCGACATCATCACGCTCGAGGTCACATCGAGCAGTTCTTCGGTGTGTTCGGGCGAGCTTGCGGCATAGACGCCGATCTGGCCCGCATCCTCATAGGCCGAGCCAAAGGCGAAGACGCTGTAGCACAGCCCGCGCTTCTCGCGGACCTCCTGGAAAAGCCTTGATGACATGCCGCCGCCCAGAATGCTGGACAGCACCTGAAGCTGATAAATCTCGGGATCACGGTAGCTTGGCGCGGCAAATGAAAGCACTACATGAGTTTGGTCGAGGGGCTTTTGCGCCTTCTGCTCGGTGCCGGAAAAACTCGGCGGCTCGCGCTGCGGCTGCTGGCCGCGCTCGATGCTGCCAAAGAGTTTTGCCGCCGCTTCGGCGAATTTTGCATGGTCGATGTTGCCGGCGGCGGCCACGACAATGCGCGAGGCCCAATAGTTCCGGTCGCGCCAGGCCAGCATCTTTTCGCGGTCCACGGCAGCGATCAGTTCCGCTGTGCCGAGGATCGAACGGCCCAGGGGATGGTCGCCGTAACTGGCGTTCTGGGCGAGATCAAAAACCAGGTCGTCGGGCTGGTCATTGGCGGCGGCGATCTCCTGCAGGATGACATCGCGCTCGCGTTCCAGTTCCTCATCGTCAAGGGCGGACTCGGTAAAGATGTCGGCCAGGATATCAAGCGCCAGGGCCCAGTCGTCCTTCAGCACGCGGGCATAATAGGTGGTGGTTTCCATGCCGGTCGAGGCGTTGATTTCGCCGCCCGCCGATTCAATTTCCTCGGCGATGTCCTTGGCGGTGCGGCGCTTGGTGCCCTTGAAGGCCATGTGTTCGAGGAAATGGGCGATGCCGTTTTCTTCCGGCCTTTCGTCCCTGGCGCCTGCTTTCACCCAGATCCCCAGGGCAACGGTTTCGATGTGGGGCATGGCATGGGTCAGCACGTTCAACCCATTTGGCAGGCAGGTAATCTCAACACCCATAACGCGATCCCAATTCAGGCCTTATCCAGGGCCAGGATGAACTCCCTGACCGCTGTGGCGCTGTTTGGAAGCATAGTGAAACGTTCCTTGGCATTGAGCAAGTGGGATAGTCTTTGGGGTAAATGGGGCCTTACACCGCTGGCCTTTTCGACCGCATCGGGGAATTTTGCGGGGTGCGCGGTGGCAAGGGTAATCATCGCAGAATTACTGGCTTTGGCGCGCAGCGCGGCGGCAAAACCGGTGGCGCTGTGGGGGTCCAGAAGCTCGCCGGTTGCCTTGAGAGTCCGGGCAATGGTTTCGGCGGTTTCGGCCTCATTGGCGGCAAAGGAGTCAAATTCGCCGCGGATGGCCGCCAGTTCCCTCTGGCCAATGCTGAAGGCGCCGGATTGCGAGAGGCCCGCCATCAGGCCGCGGATGGCGGCGGCATCGCGGCCATAGGCTTCATGCAGCAGGCGTTCGAAATTGCTCGACACCTGGATATCCATGGAGGGGCTCGAGCTTGGTTTCACGCCCCGCATTTCATAGCGGCCGGTTTTCAGGGTGCGGTCGAGAATGTCGTTCAGGTTGGTGGCGATGATCAGGCGGTCGATGGGAAGGCCCATGCGCTTGGCGGTGTAGCCGGCGAAAATGTCGCCGAAATTGCCGGTGGGAACACAGAAGCTCACCCTGCGGTCCGGCGCGCCCAGCGCCACGGCGGATGAGACGTAGTAAACCACCTGGGCCATGATGCGGGCCCAGTTGATGGAATTGACGCCAGCCAGGTTCACGCTGTCGCGGAATTTCAGATCGTTGAACAGCGCCTTCACAATGGCCTGGCAATCATCGAAATTGCCTTCGATGGCGATGTTGTGAATGGCGGGGCTCATCACCGTGGTCATCTGGCGGCGTTGGACATCGCTCACCCGGCCATGGGGATGAAGAATGACCGTGGTGGCGTTCCGGCTGCCCTTGAAGGCGTCGATGGCAGCACCGCCCGTATCCCCCGAGGTGGCGCCGACGATGATGACGCGGCTGGCGCGCTTCTTCAGCGACCAGTCCATCAGGCGGGCCAGCAACTGCATGGCCACATCCTTGAAGGCGAGCGTAGGCCCGTGGAAAAGTTCGAGCAGCCATTGATTGGCGTCCATCTGCTTCAGGGGCGTGACCGCGGGATGGCCAAAGGTGGCGTAGGCTTCGGCGATCATCTGCTTCAGGTCGGATTGGGGAATGGCGCTGTCGGTGAATTTCGAAACTACGTGAACGGCCACGTCCTGATAGGAGCGCCCGCGCAAGTCCCGCAGTTCGTCGGCAGAGATCTGCGGCCATGACTTCGGCACATAGAGGCCGCCATCACGGGCAAGGCCGGTGAGGAGGACATCTTCAAAGCCAAGTTCCGGGGCCTCGCCCCTGGTGGACACATATTGCACGGAGGAACCTTTCAATCGAGATTGCAAACTAGCGGGGACGCCGTATGGCTTCAAGCATCGGTTGTTGTCCGCAATTTGCGGATGAAGAGGCCGGCGATCACAAGGAGTGTTGCGGCGAAGGCGAACCAGGTGAGCGCGTATTGCAGGTGATTGTTGGTGAATTGCACTTCCGGAGGCGCCGGGCG
>JAEUMI010000180.1 GCA_016792825.1 Hyphomicrobiales bacterium | reverse complement strand
GAGCTTGACTCCCTCCGTACACAAATCATAAATAGCGCCGCGCTTGAGCAAGGCCTTGATACGGCGAGGCTCAAGGGCCACCTGTTGTCTCGAGGCTTTGGCCCTAGTCTGGACCACCTCGAAAACCAGGCGACGCGTTTGAACGAATGGTTCCTTGGTCCTGCGGCTGCACCAGATGATGCGCGGACTGGCCTGCGTCAAATGTTCGCCTTACACCGGAAAACCGTAACGCTCGATCGGGAGCTTAAGGCGGCGGAGGCCGCTTTCACTGCCGAACCGACGGAGGAGAATTTCAACGCCCTTTCAGGGGTGCGTGAACAATTGCTATCGGCGGTTGGCTCCGAGGCCCTTATTGCAGGGTTCGGCGCCGCGTCTGGCCGGGTTGTTGACGTCATCTCGTAAGGCCCGGAACCAACGATGTTTAAGCGGTGTTTAAGACCGTAAGGCCTAGTTTTCAACCGAATCACCCAATTTTGTGCGAATCACACGCACCCACCCGACGAAAGACAAATGCCCATGGCCCGTGCTGCCCAAGTCCGCGAAACCAAGCCTGAAGACCAAGACAACGCCAATGCGGCGGAAGACCAGGACAATGCCGCCGATGTGCCGGCGGAAGGTTCGGACTCTCCGGTTCTTGATCTCACCGATGCCGCCGTCAAGCGGCTGATCAAAACGGCGAAGGCCAAAGGCTATGTGACGCTCGACGAACTCAACTCGGTGATGCCATCCGAGGAAGTGACCTCGGACCAGATTGAAGACATTTATTCGATGCTGGCCGACATGGGCATCACGGTTGTCGAGAGCGAAGAGGAAACCGAAAACGTCATCGCCAAGGTCGAAGGTGAAGAGAGTTCGGAAACCGCTGTCATCAAGGTTGAGGCCGCGAAGCTGCCGGCTGACCGCACCGATGATCCGGTGCGCATGTATCTCCGCGAGATGGGACAGGTTGAGCTTCTGTCGCGCGAGGGCGAAATTGCCATTGCCAAGCGCATCGAGGCGGGCCGCGAGGCGATGATCGCCGGATTGTGCGAAAGCCCTCTGACCTTCCAGGCCATCATCATCTGGCGCGACGAACTGAACGAAGCGAAAATTCTGCTGCGCGACATCATCGATTTGGAAGCGACCTACGCCGGCCCTGATGCCAAGAACAACCAGCCGGTGGCCGCACCGCAGCCCTATGTTCCGCCCAAGGAGGAAGTGCGCAAGCAGGCCGAGCTCAAGCGTCCCGAACGCCTGAAGCAGGCGCAGCCCAGCAAGCGCGACGACGAATATGGCGATGTGCTCAGCCCTGAGGATTTCGACAAGCCGGTCATTGAGGACGATGATGACGACGAGGGCGATGACCTCGGCGTATCGCTGTCAGCCATGGAAGCGGAGCTGAAGCCCAAGGTTCTGGAAATTTTCGACAGCATCGCCAAGCAGTACAAGAGCTTGCGCAAGCTGCAGGACCAGGAAGTGGCGGAATCGACCGAGCTTTCCCCGAGCCAGGAAAGGCGCTACCGCAAGCTGCGCGACGACATCATCGCCGAAGTGAAATCGCTGGCGCTGAACAATGCCCGTATCGAGGCGCTGGTCGAACAGCTCTACGACATCAACAAGCGGCTGAACTCGCTTGAAGGCCGGCTCATGCGCCTGGCCGAGACCTACAAGGTTCCACGCACGGAGTTCCTCAAGGAATACCAAGGCGAGGAACTTAACGTCGACTGGCTGAAGCGCGTGGCGCGGCTTTCCAAGTTCGGCTGGAAGAAATTCGCCAATGACGAGAAGGAGTCGATCCGCGTCATCCGCGACGAGATTTACGAGCTTGCCACCGCCACCGGCCTGCAGATTCCGGAATACCGCAAGATCGTGGCCATGGTGCAGAAGGGCGAGCGCGAGGCGCGCATCGCCAAGAAGGAAATGGTGGAAGCCAACCTCCGCCTCGTCATCTCCATCGCCAAGAAATACACCAATCGCGGCCTGCAGTTCCTCGATCTCATCCAGGAAGGCAACATCGGCCTGATGAAAGCGGTGGACAAGTTCGAATACCGCCGAGGCTACAAGTTCTCGACCTATGCCACGTGGTGGATCCGCCAGGCGATCACCCGCTCGATCGCCGACCAGGCGCGCACCATCCGCATTCCGGTGCACATGATCGAGACGATCAACAAGATCGTGCGCACCTCGCGCCAGATGATGCACGAGATCGGCCGCGAGCCGACGCCGGAAGAGCTGTCGGAAAAGCTTTCCATGCCATTGGAAAAGGTGCGGAAGGTGATGAAGATCGCCAAGGAGCCGATCAGCCTTGAAACGCCGGTGGGCGACGAGGAGGATTCGCATCTCGGCGACTTCATCGAGGACAAGGGCGCGGTGCTGCCCATCGATGCGGCGATCCAGGCCAATCTCCGCGAGACCACAACGCGGGTGCTGGCGAGCCTGACGCCACGCGAGGAACGCGTGCTGCGCATGCGCTTCGGCATCGGCATGAACACCGACCACACGCTGGAAGAAGTCGGCCAGCAGTTCAGCGTGACGCGCGAACGCATCCGGCAGATCGAAGCGAAGGCGCTCAGGAAGCTGAAGCATCCTTCAAGGTCGCGGAAGCTGCGGAGTTTCCTGGACAATTAAGGATCCCCTGCAATGCCGACGATCTCATTTTTCTACGGCATTGCGATCCAGATGTTCTTCGACGACCACAACCCGCCGCATTTTCATGCCCGTTACGGCACAGCGCGAGCCGTGGTGCGGATATCAGACGGCCAAATCATGGCTGGCGAACTTCCGCCAACGGCGGCGCGCATGGTTAAGGATTGGGCTCTTTTACGCCGCGCGGAATTGGAGCATAATTGGCAGCGGGCAATTTCGTTGCAG
This sequence comes from Hyphomicrobiales bacterium, assembly GCA_016792825.1. Lineage (GTDB taxonomy): Bacteria > Pseudomonadota > Alphaproteobacteria > Rhizobiales > Aestuariivirgaceae > Aestuariivirga. Next base: position 12,345 of record JAEUMI010000180.1, on the reverse strand, counting down.
GAACTTGAAAAGATTGCAGGACCCGATGGACAAGGCTGAATTTCCCATGGTGGACGTGATCAAGCTGAAGTCGCTTGATGGCTATAAATTGTGGGTGCGATTTTCAACCGGTGAGGAAGGGGTTCGCGATTACTCCGCCATGATCTCAGAGGGCGGGCCGGTTGTAATTCCACTCCGTGATCCAGCGTTTTTTGCGCGCGTGTTCATCGAAATGGGCGTGCCGACCTGGCCGAATGGCTTCGATGTCGATCCCATCAATCTCTACATGGAATTGCGTGACGCCCATTCGCTTTCGCATGCGGCGGCGGAGTAGTGGGTAACAATAGATAGGAAGCATCTGGGCTTCCTAGTTGATTTATCATAATTCAGTCTTTCAGGGTCGCCCTGTGAGGAGGACATCCAGTTTTTGCAACAAGCTCAAAGCCCGGGTGGTTGGGTCGATCCCCGGATTAAGTCCGCGGACGACCGCAGAGAATATTGTTAGTTCACCGGCACATAAACATACGCGCCGTCCTTGGCTTCTGCCATTCCGATGCCGGGATAGGGCCAGTGGTAGCCCAAGAGTTTTTTCTTTTCGGTTGAGGCCATGTCGAGGAGTTTCTTGCGGTTTGCAATCGCCGTGGCGGGGTCGGCGTCGAAACCGAATTTCCAGTCGGGATGGGCGAAGAAGACCTGCGGGTTGGTGATGGCATCGCCGGTGATGATGAGGCCGTCGCCGCCTGCCAGTTCGAACGAGACGTGGCCCGGGGTGTGGCCGGCCGTATCCAACACATTGATTCCCGGCAGCACTTCGGCGCCGGACTTGAACATGGCGACCTTGTCCTTGATGGCGGCGAGCTGGCTTTGCGTGGTTTTCACCATGCCTTCCATGTCCTTGGGCATCTTGCTGGCGAGATCCGGCGTCACCCAGAAATTCCATTCGGCTTCGGCCACGTGGAACGAGGCGTTGGGGAAGACGGATTTGCCATCGGCACCCAGTGTGCCCCAGAGATGATCGGGGTGGGCGTGGGTATAAATGACCTTGGTGACGGCGCCCGCCTCGGTGCCGGCTGCCTTGAGGCTTTCGGCGATCTTGCCCATGGTGGGGCCGAAATTGCCGCCCGCACCCGTATCGAGCAGAACGACATCGCTTCCGGATTTGAGCAGCAGGGGGCTGGCCTCGAACTGGGCCTTGTCGCCCTGGGCGGCCGCGCCCAGCAATTTGGCCAGGTCTTCGGGCTTTGCATCGGGAGAGACAACGGAGAAAGGCAGGGTCAAGGTGCCGTCGCTCACCACGGTGATGTCATAGGCTCCTTGCTTGAAGGAGTAGGGGGCGGCGAGGGCGAGGGCGTTCCTGGGAATGACGCCGGCAGCGACAAGGCCTGCGGCAATGCCCAGGAACTTGCGGCGGTTGAGCACAAGATGCTTTGTCCCGTTCATGGCAATGGTGAGCATGGCTGATTTTCCTCTCTATCTTGATATTGGAACTTGATCTGTTACGCTAAATTATGGCACCCGGATGACTCCCGCCAATCACTTTTCGCGTGATTGTATCGGTGTTAGATTGCGGGGCAGGCAGGCTCGAAAGGATTCCACCATGTCGTTTTTCAAGAAACTGTTTGGCGGCGGGGGAGGGGCTCCGGCGGCGCCGAAGTCGGTCAAGTCGGCCGAGCACAAGGGCTTCACCATCGAGGCCAGGCCCTACAAGGAAGGCGGGCAGTTTCAGCTTGCGGGCGTCATTTCGAAGGAGATTGACGGGGTGCGCAAGGTGCACAGCTTTGTCCGTGCCGACCGTTTCACCTCGCTTGATGAGGCGGCGGATATCGCCGTGCTCAAGGGGCGGCAAATCATCGACGAGCAGGGCGAGAAGATCTTCCGGTGAGACGCCTGCTGAAGTTTGAAAAGCGCCACCACAAGCTGGCGAGCAGGCAAGTTTTTTCGGAGCGCCTGCTGCGCCATGGCATTATGGCCCTTGCCACCATTGTCGTGGCGCTGGCCATCGGCATGGCAGGCTACATGGGTTTCGAAGGCATGGGGTTCATTGATGCCTTCGTGAATTCCGCCATGATCCTGTCCGGCATGGGGCCCATGGGCGAGTTGCAACATGACAGCGCCAAGGTATTCGCCGGCATCTACGCCATTGTCTGCGGCCTGCTGATCTTCGCCATCGCCGGCCTAATGCTGGTGCCGGTGTTCCACCGTATCCTGCACGATTTCCATGTGGATGATAATGACAAGAAAAATTAAGATCGCCGCCTCGCAATATCCGCTCGATGAATTGAAAGATCTCGCCGCCTACGAAGCAAAGATCACGCGCTGGGTGGACGAAGCCGTGGGCGCGGGGGCAGGGCTTCTGGTGTTTCCGGAATATGGCAGCATGGAATTGGCGAGCATCGGCGGCAAGGCGGGTGATGTGCAGGCCTCGTTCGACGTGGTGTCGGGGCTGGTGCCGGAGCTTGACCGGGTGCATGCCAAGCTCGCGGAGAAACATGGGGTGACGATTGTCGCAGCTTCGGGCCCGCAGCGGCGGCCGGGCTGTACCATGAATGTGGCGCATATATTTGGTCCCACCGGAATCCGCGGGCAATACGACAAGATCATGCCGACGCCTTGGGAGCGCGATCCGTGGAACATCGCTTCGGGAAAGACTCTGACGGTGTTTGACGTGGGGATCACGCGCATCGGCCTGCTCATCTGCTATGACATCGAGTTTCCCTTGCTGTCGCGGGCGCTGGCGGAAGCGGGGGCGGAAATCATCCTGGCGCCATCAAATACGGAAACCGAATGGGGCTATTGGCGGGTGCGCACCGGGGCCGTGGCGCGGGCCCTGGAGAACCAGGTTTACACGGTGCATTCGCCGGTTGTCGGCGCGTCACCCTGGAGCGCGGCGTGCCCGGCAAATTGCGGCATGGCGGGAATCTTCGCGCCATCGGACGTGGGCTTTCCGCCGGGCGGCGTGCTGGCGCTGGGCGAAATGAACAAGCCGCAATGGGTTTATGCGGAGGTCGACCTTGATCTCATTGCCAAGGTGCGCGCCTCGGGCGGGGTGCAGACTTACAGGCATTGGCCGGAGCAGCCCGGGGCTTCCGCATTGCCCAAAGCGCAAGTGGTGGATATTTCAGGCGCGAAGCAGTGAGTGCGTCGGGAAGGCCTTGGCCAGTTCATCGACGGCGGTGAAGCCTGCCTGCAGATCCCAAGCGTTGACGATCCCCAAGCGAAAACCGCCGGGTGGCATGGGATGGAGGCCCGCATCCTTTTTGTCATAGAATGTGATCTGCAGGCTCGAGACCTGCGGCATGGCGCGGATGCGGGTTTGCAGGTCCTGTGGCGGGTGGGAAAAGTTGCTGTTGTGGCGGGCAAAGAGTGGAACGGAGTAGCCCACGCGGCGCTGCTCGTCATAATCCCAGACCCCATCCGCATAGAGGCGCACCATGGCCTCGATCCAGCCCTTGCCGTTGAGGTCGCACCACTGATCGGCAAAGCGCAGATGCGCCTCGATGATTTTTCCGCCAATGGTTTCGAAATTCATCATGCCGGTATAGGCGGCCATGTATTTGCCGACCCAGGCCTTGAGATAGGTTGCGACGTCTGGCATTTCATCGGCGTGGAGCGTCCAGTATTTGAAGGTGCCTTCGGGCCCCGGAACGCCGGTGGCGTGGCGCAGCCATTTGACCTGCCCGCTCACCACCGCGCAGTCAGTTGAAACATGAGCGCCTTCGAGCAAAGGCATCCAGAAATGGCCCGGGGTTGAGCAGGCGAGCATTTCATTCTCCGAGGAAACCACGCGGCTGCCCACGCCCATGCCCTTCAGATTGGTGATGGGTTTGGAAAACACCGGAAAGGCCGGCGGCATGACGCCATGGGGGCCGCTGTTGAACCCCTGGCTTTGGGCGATGCGGAGCTTGTCATAAATCCAGTTGTGCTTGGGATACCAGGGCCAGGCGTCGAAATCGTCGGTCGCAATCAGGACGTTGTCCGGGCACGGAACATTCTCGAAATACTGGTCACGCCAGGGATCACGTTCGCAGATGGGCATGGCCGGACCCTAACAGAAGCCTGCTGTCAGGCAATGGCAGCAGATTCACTTCTCTTTGACATTTACTTGATTTCCCAGGTGAAGTTCACGTCAACGGCAATCACCTGTTCGCCCTGGGCGATGGGCACGTCGGCGGAGGCGGCCTCGGCGCGCATGGTTTTGAAGACGGGCTGGGGTGGCTGGTAACCGCCGCCTTCTGTCAGCGAAATGATTTGCCCCAGCGTCACGCCGCTGGCGGCGGTGTAGACCTGAGCCTTGCGCAGGGCATCGGCCACGGCAAGCTTGCGGGCCTCATCGGTTGCGGCTTCGGGCTTTGACACTTGGAACGCCACGCCGTTGATCTGGTTGGAACCGGAGGAAACAACCTGGTCCAGAACCGCGCCAAGACTGTCGAGCTTGCGCACGGTGACCGAGACATTGTTGGAAACATCATAGCCTATGACCTTGGGCGGCTGGGCATTGTTCTGGCCGTAGTCGTAGCGCGGGTTCACCGAGAAGTTCGAGGTCTGGATGTCGCGCGCCTCAATGCCTGCTGCCGTCAGTGATGTCATGACCGCTTCCATGGCCTTGGTGTTGGCATCGAGGGCTTCGCGCGCCGTTGCGGCGGAACTCATCACCCCTACGGTGACGATGGCAAGATCAGGCGCCATGCGCACTTCGCCATGGCCGGAGAGTGAAACGCTGCGGACCAGTTTGCCCTCGTCGGCAAGAGCCGGGGTGAGGCAGGCGGCGGCAAGGGTTAGCGCCCCGGCGGCGAAAATGGTCTTGTACATTTTTTAAGGTCTCCCAATGGCTTTGCGGGCGGTGATGTGGCGAAGAATTGCGGCTGCAGTGTGTTTGCGTCTAGGCTACAGGCGGCGGCTGGCCGGGCACTTTCAGAAGATCCGGATCGATGCAGGCCCAGTCCGGCGCCGCATCGGTCCAGATGGTCATTTGCGGGGCCATGAGATTTGGATCATCGAGTGCGCCGGCGCGGATGAAGATCAGGTGCGGCCGGGATAGGGCCTTGCTGAATAATGGCGTTCCACAAGTCGGGCAGAATCCTCGGCTCATGCGGTTGCCACTGTTGGCAATGCTCTCAAACCATTTTACATCGCCGTCCACGGATACCGCGTCGGTGCGGAAGCATACGCTTACTGCGCCATTTCCAGCGCCCAAATATTGGCAGACGCGGCACCAGCAGGTGCGCGCCGCTAGGGGTGCCCCCGTTACTGAAATCCGCACTGACTTGCACAGGCAACCGCCGGATATGGTCATGGATCATCCTTTTCATTAGTTGCTGCAGAATAGCGCCGAAGGGATTGTCCGGGCAAGGTTCAGGATCAGAAGGGAATGCCCTCCACTTGATCGAGGTAATTGGATAATTCGTCGATGCAATTCCGCGATGTTTTCGTGTCGACGCTTTCAGCGGCCAGTTACAGGGCAGCGCCGAAGTCGGTGATGGGCTGGAAGCCAACCATGCCGCCGGAGCCGCTCATGTTGTACCCGAGAATCGTCACGATCTCGAAGTCAACGCGGTCCAGGGCATCTAATTTTTTCCGGAGCGCGGAAACTCAGTAATCCTGTTTATATGTCAAAAACTTAAGAGACAGGGCGACAAGCGGCTGCTGCTCATGCATTTAAGCGGAATTCCACTCTGATACATCACGTTAAGGGACGTTAACGAATTTTGCGCAAAAATGTGGCATGGTGCACAAGTGATTCGCATTCCGCGAATGGAGGGGTAACATGGACATGTTCGGACACGTAAAAAACGTTGTACGTGAGTTGATCGACATCAGTCTCGTGCTTATTGCTTTGGCTATCGTATTGTCGGTTCTTGTGGGCGGCTCGCTGCCGTTCTTCGGCAATGTGGTGACCAACCTTACCGACCTTGTTGGCAAGCTCGGCTCGAATGGCCTCGTGGGCCTTATCGTTCTGGGTGTCATCCTGTGGCTGCTCTCGGGCCGCAGCAGCACTGCTGTTGCCCGCAAATAATTCAAGGCGCGGAGGCGGCTTTCTCGCCGCCTTCGCACACTTGCCGCCATGATTGATCAAATCACGGACATTCTCAGGATCGTCATTACCTTGCTTTTCCAGCTTGTGCTCGTGACGGTATTGGTCGCGCTGCTCATGGGCGAAGCGGCGGGAAGCTATGTGACTTCGGTCTATGGCAATGTCAGGGAGCTTCTGACATCACTCAATCCCGCAGCGGTTGCGGTGGCCGCGGTGCTTTACCTGTTCTGGCAATTGCACAGAAAACGCATCGCCTGAATTCTGAAAAGAAACAAGAATTCCTAACCCTGACGTGCCTTGGCGCGAGCCAAGGCCTCGAAGGGCAGGCGGATCAGAATCGAAGTTGCTTCGAGGCATCGCAATAGCGATACGCCTCAGCATGAGGGTTGTTTCCTTTACCTGAAGGGCGGCTCGTCGAAGCTGCGCAGCTTTCTTGAGTGAAGCTGCGAGAGTTCGCCGCGCATGAGGTCCAATGCGGCCAGACCAATCATCAGGTGTTCGCTGACAGCGCGGTCATAAAAGGCGTTGGCGGCGCCAGGCAGCTTAATCTCGCCGTGTAGCGGCTTGTCGGAGACGCAGAGCAGGGTGCCGTAAGGCACGCGGAAGCGGTAGCCCTGGGCGGCCACGGTGCCTGATTCCATATCCACCGCAATGGCGCGCGACAGGTTTATCCGTTTTCTCTCCTGGCTCCAGCGCAGTTCCCAATTTCGGTCGTCATTGGTCACCACGGTCCCGGTCCGCAAGCGGGCCTTCAAGGCTTCGCCGCTTTCGCCGGTCACGGCCGCGGCGGCCCGCTGCAAGGCCACCTGAACTTCAGCAAGGGCAGGAATGGGGATTTCCGGCGGGACGACGTCATCGAGAATGCCGTCCTGGCGGAGGTAGCCATGGGCCAGCACATAATCGCCGATGCGCTGCGATTGGCGCAAGCCGCCGCAATGGCCAATCATCAGCCAGCAATGGGGGCGGAGCACGGCCAAATGATCGGTCATGGTTTTCGCGTTGGAAGGGCCCACGCCGATGTTGACGAGGGTGACGCCGCCACCCATGCCATCCTTTTTCTTCAAGTGATAAGCCGGCATCTGGTAACGATGCCAGAGCGAGCCCTCGATGATTTTCATGGCTGTCGCGGATTCCATGCCGCGGACGATGATGCCGCCGCCGGGGAGATGCAGGGATTCATAGGGGCCATCGATTGCAAGCTGTTCCACGCCCCAGACGATGAACTGATCGACATAGCGGTGGTAGTTGGTGAGCAGGATCCAGGGCTGCATATCGCCCCAATGGGTTCCGGTATAATGCTGGATGCGCTTCAGGGAATAATCCACCCGGACCGCATCGAACATGGCAAGCGGCAGGGGGTGGGTTGGCATGTGGTCCCAGTTGCCGTCGGCGATCTCGTCGCCCACCAGATCGAGGCGGGGAACAGGGAAATGCAGCGCCAGTTCGGCGGCCCTGGTGCCCTCTCCGCCCAGGTCATCGCCCTTGTCCAGGACATAGGGGTAGGGGATTTCCTGGAGGGAAACACCCACCTGGATGGTGGCGGCGTAATCCTTTACCAGATGGGAGAGCTGGTCCACGAGATAGCGGCGGAAATGGGCGGGCTGGGTCACAGTCGTGACATAGGTGCCGGGACCCTGAAATTTGGCGAAGGCGCGGGAGATCGAGGGCTGCACGCCCTGGGATTCATAGGTCACCCGCAATTGCGGATAGCAAAAGCCGCTGCGCTCCTCGGCCGTGGGAGGCTGGCGGGTGGCGAAATAGCGTTCGAGGCAGGATTTCAGGGTGGCGGTGGCCCTGGCATGGAGCTCTATGAGCTGGTCCACCGCGGCCTGGGGGGTGAGATTCTGGGTCAACATCATCTGGCCTATAGCACAGACGCGCGAATTGCTGTAGCCACTGCATCGGCGTGGGGGCCTGTAGCTCAATGGTTAGAGCTGACGGCTCATAACCGTCTGGTTCCGGGTTCAAATCCTGGCGGGCCCACCACGCCAAATTTTTTCCTTGAACAACCAAACTCCGAGCGGAACAAACAGCCCGGTCATCCGTTAAGGACTGTCATGGCCAGGCCCGTGTTGGGATCTGCACGGCCGGATGTATTTCAGGGGCACCATAAAAATTCGGCCACTGCCCGCTAAAGTTTTCAGGGTGAGTGTTTTGCGAACTCCGGCAAGCCAGGAACTGGTGAATGGCCTGGTCATCTTCCTGGCCGTATGCGCAATCCTGTATTATGGCCAGCCCATGAAGGCGCTGTACCGGTCCTGCTGGTCTCCGCCCATGGTCCGCTTTATTTTGCGGCGACACTGGCATTGTCGGCGCTTCTAAAGACCAAAAATATTTTCCAAACAATGCTCCCGGAAGATACCATCGCGCCCGGCAAGTTTCCGCAAATCGATATGTCCAATGTCGGATTCGTTTGCCTTTGCTATCTGACCGCGCCAAGCGATGCAAAGCACAGCTGTGTGCTCCGGCGACTGACCCCGCTGGTCAAGGACGCACAGGTACTCAGTGTGACCTGGGCAGGATCAGGCGAAAGCGGGCAGCTTCTCAGCCCGGCAAGCGCCGTCTCGCTCCTGCCTGGCAAGGCTGCAAAACCGGAAGATACTGGCGAGGCCGTGGCGCCGGCTTTGGCGCATGCAGTACCAGCTTAGTCTGCCGCAAAAATATTTTGGACATCGGCCAGGCGGAATGGTTTGTGAAGCACGCCTATAAGGCGAAGGTCAGCCCGTTTGGCAAAGGCTTCGGCCTTCGACAGGCTCGTGTCCGCGCCACTCATCAAGACGATGGCCGCCTTCACCTTGTAGTCGGCCAGAACCTCCAGAACCTGGATGCCATCCATCTCTGGCATCACCATATCGATGAATACTACATCCGGCTCCTTCAGTTCATCAAGGTAAGCACACTTGGCCTGGCAAGTTGTTGTGACTTCATAGCCCAGGCTTGTGATCATTCGGGCCATGAAGCGGCAAAAGGAAGCCTCGTCATCGATGACAAGCACCCGGCGGGCAGGCCTCATTGCGGGCGTTTCCTGCGGCATCACAGAAAAATCCTTTTATTACGGAATCAGAACACAGGCTCCTTAAAATGACCCTAACTAGGTGTCGCAATACTGGCAGGCCAAAGCCTTGACCGTCCGATCAATTGCCTTCCAGAGATTTCCGCAAGGCCGATGCCAGGTCATCCTTCCGGTATGGCTTCGTCAATAGATGCAACTTCACAGATGCGTTACCATTGCCATTCAGCTTGGTTTCAGGATATCCCGAGGTCAGCAGGACCTTCAAGGACGGCCAGCGCGCCACCGCAGTCTTGGCAAGATCATAGCCGCTCATGCCGCCAGGCATCATGATGTCAGTGAACAACAGATCAACGGGTTCGTTCTCCAGAATCTTGAGGGCCGCGGCGCCGTCCGCCGCATCGAGCACGCGGTAACCAAGTTCCTTGAGCTGCCGGACAACAACGCGCCGCAGGCCCTCGTTGTCCTCGACCGCCAGGACGGTCTCATCGCCTTGGCGTGGAGCCGCCGTGGCAGTCACCGGCGCATCCGCGGCGGTCATTGCGCGTGGCAGATAGAGGCGGAATGTGGTGCCATGGCCCACTTCGCTGTAGACATTAACATGTCCTGCCGATTGCTTGATGAAGCCAAATACCATGCTGAGGCCAAGCCCGGTGCCTTTGCCCTGCTCCTTGGTCGTGAAGAACGGGTCAAATATGTGATCCAACAGCTCTTTCGGGATGCCGCTTCCCGTATCGCTCACTTCAATCAAGGCATAGCTGCCTGGCGCAACGTCTGCTTGGGCAGACGCATAGTCTTCATCCAACTGGCTGTTGCTGGTCGCTATCGTGAGTGTGCCACCGCTGGGCATGGCGTCGCGCGCGTTGTTGACGATGTTGATCAGGCTGGCGCCAAGCTGTGACGGATCGACGTTGACGGGCCAAACCTGCGGGTCGAGGTTCAATACAATTTCGATGTCGGTCCCGAGGGTGCGCCTCAAAAGCTTGCTGATGCCATCGATGAGTTCGTTGAGATCGGTGCGCTGCGGCTGCAAAGTCTGGCGCCGCGCAAAGGCAAGGAGCCGCCGTGTCAGGTCGGCGCCGCGCAGGGCGGCGTCAAGGGCCTCAGCGGTGAGCTGCTCCAGGTTCGGATCCTTGGTAATGCCGCCTCCCGGCTGGGCGCGCAGCAGGTCCAGGTTGCCGATTATAATGCCGAGCAGGTTATTGAAGTCATGGGCCAGGCCGCCGGTGAGATTGCCGATGGCTTCCATTTTCTGGGCCTGGCGGAGTTGCTTTTCCATCAATTTGCTGGCCGACACGTTTCGAACTGCGGCAATTACCACAAGGCCTTCAGAGGTCTGTGCAGGACTAAGGTTGATTTCGACGGGGAACTCGCTGCCGTCCTTGCGCCGCGCATTGAGTTCCCTGCCGGTACCCATGTTGCGGCCCTCCGGCTTCTTCATGTAGTCATGCACATAAGCTGTGTGCCGATCATGATACCGCTCGGGCAAAAGCATGTTGATGGGTTTTCCCGAAAGTTCCTCGGAGGTGTAGCCGAACATCGGTTCAACGCGATCGCTCGCGAGCAGAATCCGGCCTGCGGGATCGATGATGATCATGGCGTCAGGACTGGCCAGCAGGAAGCCGCGCATCCGTATTTCGCTCTCGCGGAGCGCTATTTCCGCCTGGCGGCGCTCGGTGATGTCTTCGGAGAGCGCCAGCAGGTATTTGGGCCGCCCGTGCTCGTCGGGCACCGCCATCTTCCGGGTTTGCAGGAATCGCACACCGCGCTTGCGCGTGTTGATGGGCTCTTCAGGCGTGACATGCATGCCTCCGGCCCGCAAGACGTCACGGTCCTTGGCGATAAAGAAGTCGGCCTGTGGCTTTGGGAAGAAATCGTAATCGGACTTGCCGATGAATTCGCTGCGGTCGATGCCCAAAAGCTCCTCTCCAGCGCGGTTGATGAGGACAAAGCGAAGATCCACGGCATCCTTCACAAAGACCATGGCGGGAATGTTATCGATCACAATATCGTAGAAGGCGCTTTCCTGCTTGAGGGCATCCTCGGTCTTCCAGCGCTCGGTGACATCCTCGACCCGGTGGATGATCCAGGAGACCTTGCCGCGGCCGTCAAGCACAGGCGAATTGAGCGGGCTCCAGTAGCGTTCCTCGAAACCGCCGCCCTCGGAGGCGGGGCGGGGAATGTCGTATTTCTGAATAGCCATCGTGTCGGGACAGCGGAACTGCAGGACGCGTTCGAGCGAAGCGCGCAGGTTGCCTACGCCGGTGGCCTCCAGATCAGCCGGATTGTCCGGGAAGACATCAAAGATATCGCGTCCCAGAATCGTCTTGCGGTTGGTCATTGTCGCCTGGCAATAGGCATCATTGACGGCGACGATCTTGAAATGGGGGTCAAGCACAAGATAGGGATTGGGAGAACCCTCGAACAGGGCCCGGAAGTCAGATGCCGGATCAAAGGCTCGTGCCATTTGCTTGATTCCATGCAATTGCGCCGGTGAGCTTACAGGCAAACCGCAAACTGGGAAAACTTGCGAAGGCGGTCGAATCGGACCAATGCAATGAGGTTGGCATATTTGCCGTGGCATTCAAATCTGCGGGAGGCAAAAATGGATCTGGTCGGAATTCTCATCTTTCTGTTGATTGGCGCGATCGCCGGCTGGCTTGCCGGCCAAATCATGAAGAACGGCAGCTTCGGCCTGCTTGGCGACATCATCGTCGGCATTGTCGGTTCGGCGATTGCCAGTTTCATCCTGCCGAGGCTCGGAATCATGATTGGCGGCGGCGTTCTTGGGGCAATCATCAATGCCACCATCGGCGCCTGCATATTGCTGTTCGTACTCCGCCTGGTCAGGCGTGGCTGAAACGATGAGCCGCAATCTGCTTTACGCCATCACAGCGGCTTTTGGCGTGGCCGTCGTGATTTTGGGCTACATGGTCTATGAGGACCGGAAGAAGCCCGACGGCGTTGAAATCAAGATCGACGACAACGGGATTTCCATCCAGGGTAACTGACCCGGGCGCTGACCAGCGGCTGACCGGCGCATATCAAAGTTTGACAAAACCCTCCGGAAAGGCTGTCTTAATTGTCTTTGTTTTGAGGGCTTTGCGATGAAAACCGGATTCAACCTGCTGCTGTGGACAACGCATGTTACAGCCGAGCACACGGCCATCCTGAAGGGCATCAGGAAGGCGGGTTATGACACGGTGGAAATCCCGGTGTTCGAGGGCACGCCAGAGCATTTTGCCAGGCTGGGCGGGGTGCTGGACAAGCTGGGGCTTGAGCGCAGCACCGTGAGCGTGATCGGGCCTTCCGGCAAGAACCCGCT
>JAEUMI010000172.1 GCA_016792825.1 Hyphomicrobiales bacterium | reverse complement strand
CCGGCAGGGCGCGCCTCATCGGGAAAGCGGGGACGCCAGAAAACCCGTTCGCGCACAAGATCGGCGAGGCGCTCGAGCATGTCGATGCGTACCACACGGGTGCCGCAAATGCGGTAACCGCAGACGCCATAGAAGCCGCGTGGCGTGGTTCGGTCGAAGACCGCCGAGGTGAGGCCCTGGCCCGGCGGCATGGGAAGGTTTGCCAGATCCAGGGTGCCGGCCTTTTTCAATTGCAGGGCCCAGAGCAGGAGGCGGAGTTCAGTTGCGGCGGGCTTCAAGAGCAAGGGCGTAAAAATATGGAAGGCGCCAAAACGCACGCCCTGGGCGCGCAGCACGGCGCGGTCTTCCTGGGTCAGGGATTTCACATCCTCAGCCACGGTTTCGCGCGGCAGGACACCGAGGGTTTCAACAATGCGGAAGGCAATGCCGCGGGCGATGCCCTGCAGGGCTTCGTTCTCCTGCAGTTTAAGCAGGGGCTCGAGCAGGGTCGCGACATGCCGGTCGAGGAATTTCTGCAAGCGGAGCTGGACATCCTCGCGGGGCTGGCCGGAGAGGAAATCACTGGCAAGCACCCGGGCCACTGGCTTCAGGAGGCTTTCACCCGCTTCGATAAAACCGATCGGCTCATGGTTCCAGATTATGTTGCCATCGCGGGTGAGCTTGAGATCGGGATCGGCGGAGGTTGCGGCGGCATTGGCGCGGGCCTGAATTTCGGTGCCCACGGCCTGGACTGCGGCGGCCTTCAGGGTGCGCTGCTCGTGGCTTTCGCTGGTTCCGTCAGGAATGAAGTTGAACCCCTTGATGCGGCCCACATACTCGCCTTCCACATGAATGGCGCCGTCTTCCTCAACACTCGACATCAACTCTTCCTTTTGGGCCAGACGGCGCATCAATACACTTGTCCGGCGGTCAATGAAACGCTGAGTTAGCCTTTCATGCAACGCATCTGACAGCCTCTCTTCTATCTCCCTGGCGCGCTGCTGCCAATAGAGGGGGGCTTTCAGCCAATTGCCGCGATTGGCGATAAAGGTCCAGGTCCGGACGTGGGAGATGCGGTTGGACAGCGTATCGAGATCACCCTCGGTGTTCTCGCAATGCTTGAGCTGGCGGGAAAACCAGTCTTCCGAAATAAAGCCCGGCGGACGGGCGAGGAACTGGAAAACGCGGCCCACGAGATGGGCGTGTTCGGCGGGCGAAATGTTGCGGTAATCCGGCAATTGGCAGACCGACCAGAGGAGTTCCACTTCGCTCCTGGATGTCGCGAGGCCGGTAACGTCGGCATCGCGAATTACGGCTTCCAGCGCCTGGATATCGGGGCCCGCCTGGGCGCGGGTGAGGCCATCCTGCCGGGGCATGGCCGTGAGGCTGCGGCGCAGGCGCTCCAGGGAACCGAAGTCGAGTTCGGGGTTGCGCCATTGCAGGGAACGGATTCGGTCGAAGTTATGGTTCTCGAGCCGGTCGATGGTTTCCTGGTCAAAAGCTTCCGCTTCACCGGTGCAGCCGAAGGTGCCGTCATTCATGTAGCGGCCGGCGCGCCCGGCGACCTGGCCAAGCTCGCCGGGACTGAGCTGGCGGTACTGGAAGCCATCGAACTTTCTTGTGGCGGCAAAGGCGACGTGATCGACATTCATGTTGAGGCCCATGCCGATGGCATCGGTTGCCACGATGTAATCCACGTCACCGGATTGATAGAGGGCGACCTGGGCGTTGCGGGTGCGCGGCGACAGGGCGCCCAGGACGACGGCTGCACCGCCATTTTGCCGCCGGATGAGTTCGGCCACGGAATAGACCATCTCGGCCGAGAAGGCGACGATGGCGGACCGGCGGGGAAGCCTGGTCATTTTCTTGACACCGGCATAGGTGAGCTTGGAAAAGCGCGGCCTGGCGATGAAGCTGGTCTTGGGCAGCATCGCTTCAAGAATGGGCTTCATAGTGGCTGCGCCCAGAAGCATGGTTTCCTCGGTGCCCCGCCGGTGCAGAACCCGGTCGGTGAAAATGTGGCCGCGCTCGAAATCGGCGCAGAGCTGAACCTCGTCGATGGCGAGGAACGGCACCTCGATATCAGGCGGCATGGCCTCGACGGTTGCCACCCAATAGCGCGGGGCAGCGGGGATGATTTTTTCCTCGCCGGTCACCAGGGCTACGGCGTGGTCACCGGCCCTCAGCCGCACCCGGTCATAGATTTCGCGAGCCAGAAGCCTGAGCGGCAAGCCGATCATGCCGCCGCCATGGGCCAGCATGCGCTCCACCGCCAAATGGGTTTTGCCGGTATTGGTGGGGCCCAATACGGCGGTGACATTTCGGATTTGCGGCATCCCCACAAGGTAGATGCGAAATGGCTGATGTCAACGGCACGCATCGCATAGGCGTATCAATTCGCTCCAGGTGCGTAAGGAATGGATTCAAAGCAGAACATAAGGTGGGCGAATCGCTGACTCGTGACAGATTCATTTTCTGTTCCGGCGCGATGACAGGGAATTTCCATGTGGTTGTTTCTGCAGGGATGGATTTTCCGCCCAGGGATTGATGACTATTCCGGCATTTCGTTAAGGAGAGTTTCTACCTGCTAATGCGGAGTTAAAGGCCGGGTGGAATTTGGACCTGTGAAATTAACGAAGCGTTCCGGTTTGAGAACAGAAGGTGGGCGAATCGCGGATTGCCATATTTTCACTTTTTGTTCTCGCAAGATATGGTGGCTGATTTTCCGGGAACCACAAGAATCTGGTTTCGCTGTAAGGGTTTAGGGTGTTTTGCCGCCTGCACCGTTAACCTCCTGTGCCAAAGGGAGACGCGCAGCGGCGGCGGAAATAGTTGCGGTGCTGCTTGACCCACGCGGGCTCTCCACTTATAGAAGCGCCAACCGAGCCGGACCCCTCAGGGTCTGGCCTTTATTATATTGCGGAGTACGTATCATGGCTCGAGTTTGCGAGTTGACAGGCAAGAACCCCCTGGCGGGCAACAATGTGAGCCATGCCAACAACAAGGTCCGGCGGCGCTTTCTGCCGAACCTGTGCAATGTCAGCCTGATCAGCGATGCCATGGGCCTCACCTACCGGTTCCGCGTCAGCGCCAACGCGCTCAAGACGGTTGAGCATCGCGGCGGTCTTGATGCCTTTCTTTTGAAGGCAAGCAATGACGATCTTTCGATCAAGGCGCGCAAGCTGAAGAGCTCGATTGCCAAAAAGCTGGAAGAAAAAGCAGCCTGATCATTCTAGATCCCCGAATTTGCACAAGCCGCTCCAAAATGGGCGGCTTTTGTTTTAGGTTCAGGCCATGAGCAAGCCGCCCAAAAGATATTCGCCAACGGCAACACGGAGCGGGGAACCGGTGGTGCATCCCTCGGCCACCTTGCGCGATGCCACGCTCGGTCGCTTCACTGAAATCAAGGAGCGCGTGGCCTTTTCCGATTCACAGCTCGGTGACTATTCCTATGTCGAGCGCCAGGCGGAAGTGATCTATGCGAAGATCGGAAAATTCTGCTGCATCGCCGCCAACGCGCGGATCAATGCGCTTGAGCATCCGCTGGAAAGGGTGAGCCAGCACAAGATGACCTACCGCGCCAATGAATATTTCCTCGGGGCCAAGCTCGACAGCGAATTCCGGGCGCGGCGTCAGGGGAGATTGGTTGAAACCGGCAATGATGTCTGGATCGGGCACGGGGCGATCATCAAGCCGGGGGTGAAGATCGGCCACGGGGCCGTGGTGGCGGCGGGCGCCATCGTGACCCGCGATGTGCCGGCCTATGCCATTGTTGCCGGCGTTCCGGCCAGGTTCCTGCGCTGGCGGTTTGAACCGAAGGTCAGTGCGCGGATCATAGCGCTTGCCTGGTGGGACTGGGAGCATGACAGGCTGGCAGCGGCGGTCGAAGACATGCGGCTGCTGAGTGCCGATGCCTTTGTCGAAAAATATGAAGCTAAGACCTAGGGGTGCGATGGAAAATCAGCGTGGGCGCGCCCTTGTAGATTGTTTCCAGTTTTTTGACGAAGCCCAGCTTTTCCGCAAGCCGGATTGACGCGCTGTTTTCCGGAGCAATGATGGCAGCGGTTTCCTTTCCGGCGAAATGGGCATCGCCCCAGGCTGTGATCGCCCGCAGGGCTTCGGTTGCATAGCCTTTGCCATGGACCGCGGCCTTAAGAGCCCAGCCCAATTCCGGCCTGTCATCGAGCGGTGGATCAATGTCGCGGTGGAAATCGGCAAAGCCCATTTCACCGATGTAGTCGCCCGTGGCGCGCTCCTCCACCACCCAATAGCCATAACCCAGCAGCGTCCAATGGCCGGCATAGCGGAGCAACCGGCTCCAGGCTTCCTCGCGCGTTGACGGTCGGCCAATGATGTAACGATAGACGGCGGGCTCACGCCACATGTCGTGCAGCGCCTCAAAGTCTTCAGGGTTATGTTGCCGCAAGATCAGGCGACTGGTTTCCAGGCGAGGTATTGCAGTCATGGCGTGTAAGCGAATTGCAACAGCAGCGTTCTTTGCTGCTGGGTGTTGAAGTTGTTGTCAGACAGGATGTTGACTCGAAGTTCGCCGTTGCGTTGGCAGACCGCGATGCCCTCCATATTGTCGATAGCGTAGAAAGGCATGCGGGCTTCGAGCAATGTTTCGGGTATAACGGTTTTGCCCGGCGCGATGGCACTTGCGGGAAACCGGCTTACGGCCATGCCGGGAAAAGTCGATGCGCTGTAGCTGCGCTGCAGAACCAGAATGCCACCATCCGGAAGCAGGGCGATGTCGGTGATGTTATAGGTTTCAAGCTGCCTGATGGAAAAGGCGAAGCTGCGTTTACCACTCCACACCCAGGCCCTGGTATTGCCCTGGGCATCAAGATTGGTTTCGGCAACGGCAACATAATGGCCCTTGAGCGCGCCACTCCTGAAATAGCCTAAGGATTCCAGCTCGCCGTTGCGCCGGCCCCGCACAATATCCTTGGGCGGATTGAGGTTCTGGAATCTGGCCGTCATGCCCTTGCCGGCAAGATCATAGGCCCCGACGCGGGTGCGGGATTCAAAGCCCACAATGGTTTTTCCATCAGGCCCTTCTGCAACTGCTTCCGCATCGCCAAAGCGCTTGCTCTGCGGTGGTTTTCCCTTGTCATCGAGAATGGGGACAATGGAGGCTTTGCCGAGGTCCGTGGGAGCGTGTCCGCTGTAGGTCACCGTGGCGGTGAGCCAGCGGCCCGCATCGCTGACGGCGCGCAGGGAGGTACACTCATCGGTCATAATCAGGCCGGAGAGGCCGCCGAATTTCTGATTGGCGCTGGCAAGCTCGATGCCGCCGCGCCATTTGAAAGGACCGAAGGTGGTGACATTGGTCAGAAGGGCGAAGCGGCTAAGGCTGGAGGATGTGATGGTCAATGGTTCGGTTGAAGCGTTGGGCGTTGCAAGGCCAAGCAGCAGCCCGAGCGAAAGTAAAGCTAACCTCACGCGCTGGCACGCCGGCGCTTGGGCTGAGCGGCGCGCTTTTCCTGCGGGCCGTTTTCCTCAAAGAGCTCAGCCAGCTTTTCGGTCATGGCGCCGCCCAGTTCCTCGGCGTCGATGATGGTGACGGCGCGCTTGTAGTAGCGGGTCACGTCATGGCCGATGCCGATGGCGATGAGTTCGATGGGAGACTTGCCTTCGATGTCGGCAATGACCTGGCGGAGGTGGCGCTCGAGATAATTTCCGGAGTTCACCGAAAGGGTTGAATCATCAACCGGCGCGCCATCGGAGATCACCATCAGTATGCGGCGCTGTTCGGAGCGCGCGAGCAGGCGGTTATGGGCCCAGATCAGGGCCTCGCCATCAATGTTTTCCTTGAGCAGACCTTCGCGCATCATCAGGCCGAGATTGCGCCTGGCCCTGCGCCAGGGCTGATCGGCGGACTTGTAGATGATGTGGCGAAGGTCGTTGAGCCTGCCCGGATTTGCGGGCTTGCCGGCGCCCAGCCATTTCTCGCGCGACTGGCCGCCTTTCCAGGCCTTGGTGGTAAAGCCCAGAATTTCGACCTTCACGCCGCAGCGCTCGAGGGTGCGGGCCAGAATATCGGCGCAGGTTGCAGCCACGGTTATGGGGCGGCCGCGCATGGAGCCGGAATTATCGAGGAGCAGGGTGACGACGGTGTCACGGAATTTTGTGTCCTGCTCCACCTTGAACGACAGGGGATGCATAGGATCAATGACGATGCGCACCAAGCGGGCGGTGTTGAGCACGCCTTCCTCAAGATCGAAATCCCAGGAGCGGTTCTGCTGGGCCATGAGGCGGCGCTGAAGGCGATTGGCAAGGCGCGCTACCACGCCCTGCAAGTTGGACAACTGCTTGTCCAGATAGTTGCGCAGCCGTGTGAGCTCTTCAGTGTCGCAAAGATCCTCGGCGGCGATTTCCTCATCAAACTGGTTGGTGTGGACCTTGTAGAAATTGTCGTTGGTGAGGGACGAGAAGGGAAGCTGGGGCCGCCAGGGTTCGTCGCCATCATCCTGCTCTTCGCCTTCCAGGTCATCGGGCGACTCGTCCATGTCCTTTGACTGCTGCTCCATTTCGGAGGCATCGGTGTCGCCTTCGGAGTCCTGCAATTCCTCGGCGGCGGACTGCTGGCTTTCCTCTTCTTCGCCGTCGGTGGTTTCCTGGCGTTCACCCGCATCAGGCTCTGCGTCATCCTGATTGTCGGTCTCGTCCGATTGATCGGGATCGTCGCCAAGCTCATCGGCCATGTCGAGGGCGGCGATTATATCGCGCGAGGCCCGGGCAAACTCCGTCTGGTCGTGAATGGCGCTGCCCAGATTGCTGAGGCGAGATGCCGCCTTTTCCTCGATCCATGGACGCCAGAGATCGACATACATCTTGGCGTTGGCAGGCGGCGCCTGGCCCGTGAGGCGCTCACGCACCATAAGCGCTACGGCCTCTTCGAGAGGGGTATCCCGGCGGTTGCTGGAGCGGTTGACCACGGCTTTTGCAAAGCGGTCTTCCAGGGCGGCATTCAGGTTTTGCGCCATGCCCGGCATGGCATTGGCGCCCAGCGCCTCGATGCGGGCCTGTTCAACGGCTTCAAACACAGCGCGGGCATTCTTGCCTTCGGGGCGGTACTTGCTGTGGATCTGATCCGAGTGGTTGGAGAGCCGGAGGGCAAAACTGTCGGACAGGCCGCGGGTGATGGCAATGTCCTTGGGGGTGAACTGGCTGGTGACCTGGGGAAGCTTGCACTTGTTGCCGGACAAAGCCGGCGCTTCATTGCCGAAACTCACGGTGAGTTCCGGATCATCGGCAATGGTTTTCATCGCCGTGCTCAGAACGCGCTTGAATTCCTCTGCTTTGCCTTCACGGGCCTCGGCCATGGGCTGATGGGCTTTCAGGCAATGGCCACATGGGCCGATGACTCGGGCAATTCCTCGCCAAAGCAGCGCTGGTAGAACTCGGCCACGATCGGGCGTTCAAGCTCGTCGCATTTGTTCAAGAAGGTGAGCCGGAAGGCAAAACCAAGATCACCAAAGATGTCGGCGTTCTGCGCCCAGGTGATGACGGTGCGCGGGCTCATCACGGTCGAGACATCGCCCTGCATGAAGGCGTTGCGGGTGAGATCGGCGATGCGTACCATGTTCGCAATGATCTTACGGCCCTTTTCGGTGTCGTAATTCTTGCACTTGGCCAGCACGATGCCGACTTCCTCGGCATGGGGCAGATAGTTCAGAGCGGAGACGATGGACCAGCGGTCCATCTGGGCCTGGTTTATCTGCTGGGTGCCATGATAAAGGCCGGTGGTGTCGCCGAGGCCCACTGTGTTGGCCGTTGAAAAGAGGCGGAAGGCCTTGTGCGGGCGGATGACCTTCGACTGGTCAAGCAGGGTGAGCTTGCCGGAGGATTCGAGAATGCGCTGGATGACAAACATCACGTCGGGACGGCCCGCGTCATATTCGTCGAAGACCAGCGCCACGTTGCGCTGATAAGCCCAGGGCAAAATGCCTTCGCGGAATTCGGTGACCTGCTTGCCATCCTGCAGCACAATGGCGTCCTTGCCGATGAGATCGATGCGGCTGATGTGGCTGTCGAGGTTGATGCGGATGCAGGGCCAGTTGAGGCGGGCGGCGACCTGCTCGATGTGGGTCGACTTGCCGGTGCCGTGGTAGCCGGTGATCATCACGCGGCGGTTGAAGGCAAAGCCCGCCAGGATTGCCAGCGTGGTGTCGCGATTGAAAAGATAGTCCTCATCCAGATCGGGCACGTGCTCAGTTGCCGTCGAGTAGGACGGCACGATCATGTTCGATTCAAAGCCAAAGAGCTGGCTTACCGATGCGGTGGAATCGGGCATGCCGTGGGCGTCACCATTTGCCATAATGTTCATCTTGTCATTCTTCTCTTCCGGGCGTGTCGTGGAATGCTGTGGGTTCTAAACGGTTCAAAGGGGGGCTGCAAGTTCCAGAAAACGGGTAAACTAGCAGAAACCGCTGGCCCGCAATGTGTCGTAAGCATGGATCACCGCTTTCAAGGTGTCCTCATTCTCGCGTGAGCCGCCATTGGCGTCGGGGTGAAGGCGTTTCACCAGGAGCTTGTACTGCGACTTGGCCTTTTCAGAGGTGGCCGTTTCGTCCAGTCCGAGGGTGTTGAGTGCCTTGATTTCGTTCTTGCGCAGGGCGCGGCCCAGCTTGGCATTAACATTCTCGGCGCTGGGCGTGAACATGGCAAAAGGATCGTTCACATTGCGGGCCTTGCGGCGCATGCCGTTGATATTGGCATAGGAGTTCTGGCCCAGTTTCCAGGTCGGCCGATGGCCGGTCTGGGCGTCCTTCTGGAAGCCGGCTACCGCGTCATCCTTCATCCCCTCAAAATAATTGTAGGTCTTGTTGTATTCCTGGACATGCTGGGTGCAGTAGTTGTGAAACTGGCCTTCGGCGCCACGCCCCTTGGGCGCCTTGTGCCGAGACGGCTTGGCGCAACCCGGCCATTCGCACATGGCTGGGGCCGGCGGCTCCTTCTTGTTGGGGCCGGTTTTGATGCGAATCTTGTCGAAATATTTTGAATCAAGTTTCATGGGGCATGATTATGGGGATATGAAGCAAAAGTCGCAACCCTGAACCGCACTGGACACAGCATGAATCTAGGACTGGTCGGAAAGACCCTTGAAACGAAGCTGCAGTTGGCATTTTCACCCGTTTCCCTGCAGGTTATTGATGAATCGCTGCAGCATGTGGGCCATGCCGGCGCCCGGCCAGACGGGGAAAGCCATTTCCGCGTCAAAATTGTCGCGGCGGCGTTTCAGGGCAAGTCCCGGGTCGCGCAGCACCGGATGATTAACCACGTCCTGGCGGCAGAACTCAAAGAGCGGGTGCATGCGCTGGCGATCGAGGCGGCAGCCCCAGAAGACTAGCCAGGATTCTCCGGAGTCAGTTTGACCGAAGTTACCTGGTGTTTGCGTTTCTTGAGCACTTCCACGCGGAAACCGTGAAAATTGAAGACCTGGCCCACGTCCGGGATCATGCGGGCATCATGGATGACGAGGCCGGCTATGGTGGTAGCTTCATCGTCCGGCAAGTTCCAGCCCAGGGCGCGGTTGAGGTCACGCAAGGGCACGGTGCCCTCGACGATGTATGAACCGTCGGGCTGCGGCTTGATGCCGGAGCTTACGAAATCGTGCTCGTCCTTGATGTCGCCGATAATCTCTTCAATGATGTCCTCCAGGGTAATGAGGCCCTGGACTTCACCATATTCGTCGACAACCACGGCAAAGTGGGTCTTGCGCCGGAGGAAGGCCTTGAGCTGGTCAGCCAGGGGCCGCGTGTCGGGCACGAACCACGGCGGGCTCATGACCTCCTCGATCCTGACCTTGCTGAAGTCGCCTTCACTCTCCTGCAAAGCAGCGAAGAGATTCTTGGCGTGCAGGATGCCTACGATGTTGTCCTGCGTATCCTTCCACACGGGAAAGCGCGTATGCCCTGATTTCAGGACCTGGTTGACGATCTTCTCGGGCGCGTCGGCAGAGTCGATGGTCAGCATCTTGGTGCGGTGGATCATGGCATCCAGCACCTCGAGATCCTGAAGATCGAGAATGCCGCCCATCATATTGCGGTCATTGGTGATGAAAGCACCTTCCTTGTGGTGCAGATCAATGGTGCCGCGCAATTCGTCATGGGCGGAAAGGACGTCGTTCACATTGGACACGTTGACGCCAAAAACGCGGAGCACATTCTTCACGACGTATTCCACAGCAATCACAACTGGGCCGAACACTGGCACCAGCACGCGCATAATGGGAGCAACGGCAAGGGCAACCCTCTCAGGATAGGCGATGGCATAGGTCTTGGGCATGACTTCGCCAAAGATCAGGACAAGCACGGTCATGGCCACGGAGGCTATGATAGCGCCGCTGTCACCGAAGGCTTTGAGGAGAACCGCCGTGGCAAGGGCGGAAGCAGAAATATTGACGACATTGTTGCCAAGAAGTAGCGCGCCGATGAGCCGCTCACGGCTTTTTGTGAGGGACAGGGCCACCGAGGCGCGCCAGTTTCCGCGGCGTTCCAACTCGGTCAGGCGGGCTCTTGACGCGGCGGTGAGGGCCGTCTCAGAGCCGGAAAAAAACGCAGACAGGAGAAGCAGGAAAACCAGCGCCACTGCCGGAATGCTGAGATCAAAACTCATTTGCTTTTTAAGTCCTCCTTGAGAAAATCAGCGACAGCCGATTCGGGCACGCTCCTGGCAATGAAAGCATCACCGATGGCGCGTGCCAGAATGAATGTCAGCTTGCCGCTCTGGGCCTTCTTGTCCTGCTTCATGATATTCACGAGATCGGAAACGGGCGGGAGCGGCCCTTCGATTTCGTTCATATGGGTGGGAAGGCCAGCGGCCTTCAGGTGGCGGGCAACCCTGTCGGCCGTGCCTGCTTTGCAGTGGTTCAGATGTTCGGAAAAACGAAAGGCCTGGACCATGCCGATGGCCACGCCTTCGCCATGCAGGAGGCGGCTGCTGTAGCCTGTCGCCTTTTCAAGAGCGTGGCCAAAGGTGTGGCCGAGGTTGAGGAGGGCGCGCATACCCTGCTCCGTCTCGTCTTGAGCAACGATGGCAGCTTTGGCGCTGCAGCTCCGGTGAATGGCGTAGGCGCGCGCCTGGGCGTCGCCGCGCAGGAGAATTTCGGAATTGGCCTCCAGCCATTCGAAAAATGAAAGGTCACCGAGAAGGCCGTATTTGGCCACTTCGGCGTAGCCGGCGGCCAGTTCGCGGCGTGGCAGCGTTTCAAGCAGGCTGGTGTCGGCGAGAACCATGACCGGCTGGAGAAATGCGCCGATGAGATTTTTGCCGTGGGCCGAGTTGATGCCGGTCTTGCCCCCAACGGAAGAGTCAACCTGGGACAGAAGGGTGGTTGGCACCTGGATGAATTCGACGCCGCGCCTCAGGATCGCGGCAGCAAAGCCGGTGAGGTCGCCAATGACGCCGCCGCCGAAGGCTATGACTTTATCCTGCCTTTCAACGCCCGCGGCCAGCAGCTGCTCGCAGAGGTCAGCCAGGGCGGTGAAGCACTTGGTTTTTTCACCAGCCGGCAGAATGATGGCAACGGACACAATGCCTGCCGCCGTCAATGATGCTTCTAGGGCTTTGAGATGATGGCGCGCCACGTTTTCATCAGTGACGATGGCGGCGAACGGGCGGGAAAGGAGCGGCGCGATATAGCGGCCCGCTTCCTGCAACAGGTTCTCGCCAATATGGATGTCATAGGTTCTCTGCCCGAGATTCACCGATACGATGTCGCGGCGCGCGCCGTCAGCTGTTTGCATTGTTCAGACGCTCCCAGCCCGGCCACTTGGCCAGGACCTTGATGACTTCATTGACCATTTGCGTGTGCTGCACGTCGCGGCTTTCAACGGTTACGTCAGCGGTAGCGTATATGGGATAGCGCTGGTCCATCAGCTTCCGCATGACGGCCTCGGGATCCCCGGTTTGCAGCAAGGGACGGTCGGCGCGCTTCATCACGCGCTTCATCAGCAGGGGCAGATCGGCCTTCAGCCAAACCGAAATGCCGCGGGCCTGGACGGCCTGGCGGGTTTCCTCATTGATGAATGCACCCCCGCCGGTTGACAGAACCTGCGCGCCATTTTCAATCAGGCGGGAAATCACCCGGCGTTCGCCTTCGCGGAAATAGGCTTCGCCGTGATCCTTGAAAATTTCAGGGATGGACTTGTCGGCGGCAATCTCGATTTCATGGTCGGCATCGACGAAGGGGACATCAAGCTTTTCCGCCAGCCTGCGACCAATGCTGGATTTGCCGGCGCCCATCAGGCCGACAAGCACGAGCGGATGATTTCCGAGCTTTTCCCGGATATCTTCAATCTCCTTCGAGAGCGAACGCCGCGCCATTATTCCCTTCCCTGTGCTGGCGGAGCTTTTAGAACGGCGGGGTCAGAGCGCCAAGACTTTTGATTTGGTGGCCATTTGCCGGCATCTGGGATAACCTGCCAGGTGATTTGGAGATTTGCGCGTGCCTGACAGCCTTCGGTTCCTGTTTGTCGTTCTGATCCTTGCCGGCGCTGTCTATGGCGCCGTGTGGGGGCTGGCAAATTTTCCACCAGAGCAGTCGGAAGTCGTGAAATCCTTACCCCATGAAAAACTCAGGCAGCGATAAGACAGCGCGGGCTTCACCGTCGCACCGGCATGTGGACCGGTTCCTCGAGATGATGAGTGCCGAGCGCGGGGCGGCGGAAAATTCCCTGCAGGCTTACGAGCGCGATCTCCAGCACTATGCGGCCTTTCTTGAGGCCCGGGGCGGAGCGCTCCTGACGGCTACGAGCGATGACATCCGGTCCTATCTGGCAAGCCTTGAAGACCATGGCTTTGCCCGCACAACAGCGGCGCGGCGGCTTTCGGCGGTTCGCCAGTTCCACCAGTTCATTCACGGCGAAGGCCTCGTTGCTGGCAATCCGGCGACCATCGTGGAGAGCCCGAAGGCGGGCCGGCCGTTGCCCAAGACGCTTTCGGTCCAGGATATTGACCTGCTGCTTGCCGAGGCACAGGCCCGGGTTTCACGGGCGGAAGGCAAGGGGCGTTTCAAGGCGGAACGGCTTTATTGCCTGCTGGAGCTTCTGGCGGCCACGGGCCTTCGCGTTTCCGAACTTGTCGGACTGACTGTGCGGGCGGTGACCGCGGATGATGCCTTTCTGGCGATCAAGGGCAAGGGCGGACGGGAACGGCTCGTGCCGGTATCCGACCAAGCGAGAGGCGTTCTCCAGGGCTATCTCAAAACCCTCGCAGCGCGCGAGGCGGCTGAAACAAAATGGCTGTTTCCGTCGCACGGGGCAAGCGGCTGCCTGACCCGCCAACATTTCGCCATAGAACTTAAGGCCCTCGCGGCGGCCTGCGGCCTCGATCTTGGCAAGGTTTCGCCCCACGTGCTGCGCCACGCCTTTGCCAGTTATCTGCTGGAATGCGGGGCCGACCTCCGGGCAGTTCAGCAAATGCTGGGGCACGCAGATATTTCAACAACCCAGATATACACCCATGTCCAGGCGGGGCGCCTGCAGGCAGTGGTGGAGATTCACCATCCTTTAGCTAAGAAAAGTTGACTTTATCCCCTCCGGCGGTCACATCTGGCGCACCCAAAAGCCACTTCATTCACTACCCTTTGAGGACGTATGATCTATCTGGACTTTGAAACCTCGGTTACCGAACTTGAAGGGAAGATTGCCGAGCTGCGCGCCCTTGCTGCCGGAGACGCCACGGTTTCAATCGCCGACGAGGTCAAGGCTTTGGAGAAAAAGGCGAACAAGAGCCTGGCTGATCTCTATGTCAACTTGACGCCCTGGCAAAAAACCCAGGTGGCCCGGCACCCGGACAGGCCCCATGCGCTGGCCTATATAAACAACCTGATCACCGATTTTGTGCCGATGGCAGGTGACCGGAAATTTGCCGACGATCAAGCCGTTGTCGGCGGCCTCGGACGCTTCCGCGGTTCGTCGGTGGTGGTCATCGGCCAGGAGAAAGGGGCCGACACGCAGGCCCGCCTCAAGCATAATTTCGGCATGGCGCGGCCGGAGGGATATCGCAAGGCCGTGCGGCTCATGGAACTGGCCGAACGCTTCGGCATTCCGGTGATAACCTTTGTGGATACGGCGGGTGCCTATCCGGGCATTGACGCGGAAGAGCGCGGCCAGGCTGAAGCGATTGCGCGATCAACTGACTGCTGCATGGGTCTTGGCGTGCCGCTGGTTTCCCTGATCATCGGCGAGGGCGGCTCGGGAGGGGCTATCGCCATTGCAGCGGGAAACAGCGTGCTGATGATGGAGCATTCGGTATACAGCGTCATCTCGCCGGAAGGGGCGGCCAGCATCCTGTGGCGTGATGCGGGAAGGGCCAAGGACGCGGCGGCGGCCCTGAAGATCACGGCGCAGGATCTCAAGAGACTGGGCGTCATTGATGATATCGTGAACGAGCCGCTAGGCGGCGCGCACCGCCAGCCGGATCAGGCGATAGCTTCGGCAGGTGAAATGATCGGACGGATCCTGGAAGCTTTTGCCGGCGTCTCACCCGACGTGTTGCGGACGCAGCGGCGCGAGAAGTTTTTGGCGATTGGCCGCAGTATCTAAAGTGCGATTCAGCCCCGATGATCCGTCGCGAAAAGCTTATGTCGGGAAAAGACCTACCATAACGTCAAACAATGTCACCTTGACGGTAGAAGACAGCGAGAACATCACGGGAATTAACATCAATCCCATGGCAGCCGCAATCAAGCCATACTCAATGGCGGTGGCTCCGCTGGCGTCGCGAACGAAAAGCTTTGCTAGATATTTCGCATTCTTCATTGTGGCAACCCTGCATAATGAGTCATTCGCTGTCATGCCAGAACTTAATCCTGACTTGTTTTCAGAATGTTAATTCATTGTCTTCGTTTGTATTCATCCCCTTTTGAGGCAACCCTTTCGGCGAGTTTAGATGAACAAGAGGTTATCGAGACGGGCGGTTTTTCAAGGTATTTTCGCCGCGCCCTTTGCAGCAGGCCTTGTCCGGGCGCAAACACCCAGCGAACTCCGAACTGTTTCACGGATTATTGAGGTTAACGGCCGCGCGGCCAAGGTTTTCGGCATCGTGAATGGCGCGGGCGGACACGGGCTTTCGCTGGTGCTCGGGGAAAGGTTCCGGGCGCGCGTCACGAACGGCCTGGAGGTTGAAACACTTTTGCACTGGCACGGATTGAACCCGCCTTCCGCCCAGGACGGTGTTCCCATGCTGTCGCAGGCGCCGCTGAAACCTGGCCAATCCTTTGACTATGATTTTGTGAATACGCGTTCCGGCACACACTGGATGCATTCCCATGTGGGACTTCAGGAACAGCAGCTTCTGGCGGCACCGCTGATTGTGCGGGAGACGGCGGAACCCCTGTTTGACGAGCAGGAGCATGTGGTGCTGCTCCATGATTTCTCCTTTCGCGAGCCGGCGGAAATTCTGGCCGAGCTCAGGAGCGGCGGCGGCGGCCATGCGGGTCATGCGATGAGCGGCGCGGAAATGGCCATGCCGGGCATGCTCAATGACATCACCTATGACGCCTATCTGGCCAATGACCGCACCCTTGCCGACCCGGAAGTGGTGCGTGTTGGCAAGGCCACGCAAATCCGCTTGCGGATCATCAATGGCGCGGCGGCCAGCAACATGTGGATCGATCTGGGGGCACTTCAGGGCGAACTTATCGCGGTTGACGGCAATGCGGTCTATCCCCTCAAGGGTTCCCTGTTTCCGCTGGCCATCGCGCAAAGGGCGGATATCCGCGTGAAACTGCCGGAGGGCAGCGGGGCCTGGCCCATTCTTTTCAGGCCGGAAGGAACGGCCGCAAGAACTGGCATTTATCTTGCGACCCAGGGCGCGGAAATCACCAGGCTTTCAACTGCGGGTGAGATGACTCCGGCAGTGGATGTGGCCCAGGAAATGAAGTTGCGCTCGGTCGCCGACTTGCCGCCCGAGCCGGTGACGCGTACGGAAATCCTGGCGCTGACCGGGGGTGGCGGCGATTATCTCTGGGGACTTAACGGCAAGTCATCCATGCATGATACGATCTTCACGGTTCGCGAAAATGAACGCATTGAAGTTGTCATGCAGAACCAGACCGGAATGGCGCATCCCATGCATCTGCACGGGCATTACTTCAAGGTTGCGGCCATCAACAACGTGGCCATCGAAGGGGCGTTGCGGGATACGGTTCTGGTTCCGCCCTCGAGTTCGGTGACCATCAGGTTTGCGGCGGACAATCCCGGCAACTGGGCCTTCCACTGCCACCATCTCTACCACATGAACGCGGGCATGATGGGCGCCATCAGATATTCCAACGCGGCTTGATGGGCCTAGACGAACGTCCCGTGGCAGTGCTTGTACTTCTTTCCGGAGCCGCAGGGACAGGGTTCGTTGCGTGAAACCTTGCCCCAGGTCTCCGGCCGTTTTGGGTCAAGCGTGGCGGCGGCGCCGGCTGTTGCCTGGCCGAAGACCGGGTAACCCTCGCCAACATCGTCCTGGCCGGAGGTGGCATCGATGTGGTGGGCTTCCATGAAGGGAAGGTCATCCTCATCGGGCAAGAGTTCACCCGGGGCCCGTGATTGAATCTCAACCCGCATCACCTGGGCGGTTGCGGTTTCGCGCAATTTGGAGATCATGGCCTCGAAGAGGTTGAAGCCTTCGGTTTTGTATTCATTGAGCGGGTCGCGCTGGCCATAGCCGCGCAGATGGATGACCTGGCGCAACTGTTCTACCGTCACAATGTGGTCGCGCCAGAGCTGGTCGAGGGTTTGCAGGACCACCGCCTTTTCAACCTGCTGCATGATGGCCGGGGTGAATTTCTCGCGCTTCGCCTGATAGAGTTCATCGGCCGCCTTGCGCACACGCTCGCGTATTTCCTCGTCGGCGATGCCTTCTTCCTTGGCCCAGTCTTCAATGGGGAAATCAATGGCCACGGCTTCGCGCAGGCGCTGGCGCAGTTCGGCGGTTTCCCATTGCTCGGCGTAGGTGTTGGGGGGCATGTATTTTGTGATGAGATCGTCGATGACCTGATGGCGCATGTCGTCCACGGTTTCGGACACGTCTTCGCCCTTCATGATGCCGATGCGCTGTTCAAAGATCACCTTGCGCTGGTCGTTCATCACGTTGTCAAATTTCAGGAGGTTCTTGCGGATGTCGAAGTTGCGCGCCTCAACCTTCTGCTGGGCCTTTTCAAGGGCCTTGTTGATCCAGGAATGGACAATGGCCTCGCCTTCCTTGAGGCCCAGCTTCTGGAGCATGGAATCCATGCGCTCGGAGCCGAATATGCGCATGAGATCATCTTCCAGGGAGAGATAGAACCTGGAGCGGCCAGGATCGCCCTGGCGTCCGGAGCGGCCGCGCAACTGGTTGTCGATGCGGCGGCTTTCATGGCGCTCGGTGCCGATGACGAAGAGGCCGCCGGCGGCGATGACTCTCTGCTTGTTGGCTTCGATTTCGGTTGCGATGGCGGCAATGCGCTTGCTGCGCTCGGCGCCTTCGGGAATGTCGGCCAGGTCGGTTGCAATGCGCATGTCGAGATTGCCGCCGAGCTTGATGTCGGTGCCGCGGCCCGCCATGTTGGTGGCGATTGTCACCCCGCCGGCGATGCCGGCCTGGGCAATGATGGCCGCTTCCTGTTCATGGTAGCGGGCGTTCAGCACATTGTGCGGCACGTTCATGGACTTGAGCATGGCGGCCAGGGTCTCGGACTTCTCGATCGAGGTGGTGCCCACCAGAACCGGCTGGCCGCGCTCGCGGGCATCCTTGATGGTTTCGATGATTGCGGCATATTTTTCGCGGGCGGTGCGATAAACCTCGTCATCCTCATCCTTGCGGTCGACGGGCACATTGGTCGGAATGTCGATGACCTCGAGCTTGTAGATGTCCATGAACTCATCGGCTTCGGTGGAAGCGGTGCCGGTCATGCCCGCCAGTTTCTTGTACAGCCTGAAATAATTCTGGAAAGTGATGGAGGCGAGGGTCACATTTTCCGGCTGGATGGCGGTATGCTCCTTGGCCTCCAGGGCCTGGTGCAGGCCCTCGGAATAGCGCCTTCCCGGCATCATGCGCCCGGTGAACTCGTCGATGATGATGACCTGGTCATCCTTGACGATGTAGTCCTTGTCGCGCTGAAACAGCTTGTGGGCGCGCAGGGCCTGCTGCACGTGATGAACGATGGTGACATTCTCCGCGTCATAGAGATTGTCGCCCTTCAGCATGCCGGCAGCGCTCAGGACCTGCTCAAGATGCTCGTTGCCCTTTTCCGTCAGGGTGCAGGAGCGCTGCTTTTCGTCGAGCTCGTAATCATCGGCGGTCAGTTCGGGAATATACTTGTCGAGGGTATTGTAGAGATCGGACTTGTCGTCGAGCGGGCCGGAAATGATCAGGGGGGTTCTGGCTTCGTCAATGAGGATCGAGTCGACTTCGTCGACAATGGCATAGTGGTGGCCGCGCTGGACCATTTCGTTCAAGTGGTACTTCATGTTGTCGCGGAGGTAATCGAAGCCCAGCTCGTTGTTGGTGGCATAGGTCACGTCGCAGGCGTACATGTCCCGGCGCTCGGTGTCCGACAGGCCATGGACGATGACGCCGGTGGTGAGGCCCAGAAATTCATAGATCTTGCCCATCCAGGCGGCATCGCGCTTGGCCAGGTAGTCGTTGACGGTGACGACGTGAACGCCTTTGCCTTCAAGGGCGTTGAGGTAAACCGCAAGGGTTGCAACCAGGGTCTTGCCTTCACCGGTTTTCATCTCGGCGATGGCCCCGTCGTTCAAAACCATGCCGCCGATCATCTGGACGTCGAAATGGCGCATGCCCAAGGTGCGCTTGGAGGCCTCGCGGACCGCGGCGAAGGCCGGAACAAGAAGATCGTCCAATGTCTTGCCGGCGGCCAGATCGGCCCGGAAACTTGCAGTCTTGGCTTTCAGGTCAGCATCCGAGAGGGCAGCAAATTCGGCTTCCAGGCGGTTTATTTCCTCGACGGGAGGGCGATATTTGATGACTTTCCGGTCATTGGTTGTGCCGAAGAGTTTTGCCGCGATTGAACGCAGTCCGAGCATATGATTCGTTCCTTGGTTTCGGGAGGACCCGTGAAAGCTACTGCCGAGAATTGCTGCCTGATAAGGCTTCGGTTCTCAAAGGTCTAGACTTAGTTGTGCGGGCGGATTCCAGGATTGTTCGATCTGAATCCACAATTAGTAGCGGATTCCAGATATTTCAATGTGTTGCAGAGCGGCAACAGGTGTCCAAACTACGGCTGAGCCCTCTTGCGCGACATGTTCAAGAAGATCAATGTGCGCGGCGATTTAGGCTTTTGGCCATCATGAAAGACAAGAAAATCCGGCTTATTCTTGCCTCTTTTGGTGGCCATTGAGCGTTGCGGCGGGGCCGGATCCCGCCCGATTAATAGAATTTGGACAATGGGTCTCATGCCACGCATTCAGGATTATGTGAAGTTTGCACTGTTAACGGGCTTTCTTGGCGCCGCCATGGCGCTCAGCGCCGGGGCCCAGGAGATAAAGGACGACAAGGTTGTGGCCATCGTCAATGGCCACGAGATCAAGATTTCCGAAGTGCAGATGGCCACCGATGACATCATCGGGCAGTTGCCGGATTTGCCGCCAAAACTACGCTATCCCTTCGTTGTCGAATTCCTGGTGGAGCGCCACCTGCTGGCCCAACTGGCGGTCAAGGAAGGCGTTGCGGATACGGATGAATACAAGCGTCGGCTGGCGCTTTACCAGGCAAAAGCCCTGCGCGATGCCTATTTTTTCCAGAAGATCCGCCCCCAGGTGACTGACGAAGAGATCAAGGCGGCCTATGACGCGGAGTCAGCCAAAGTCGCCCAGACCGAGCGGGTGCGGGCGCGACACATTCTCCTGGGATCCGAAAAGGAAGCAATCGACATTCTGGCGCGACTCAAGGCCGGGGAGAAGTTTGCCGATCTTGCCAAGAAATACAGCCTTGACGGGTCAAAGGACTACGGCGGCGATCTTGGTTATTTCACCGCACCGGAAATGGTGGCCGAATTCTCCAAGGCGGCGTTTTCCTTGAAAGTCGGCGAAACGTCCCAGCCGGTGAAAACCGATTTCGGCTGGCACGTCATCAAGATTGAAGATCGCAAAACTGGCGCGGCGCAGCCCTTTGATCAGGTGAAGGCGGCAATCCGCAATGTTCTCCTGCGCAAGAAGGTGCAGGAAACCATGGATCAGCTCCGCAAAACAGCCAAGGTCGAGGTTCTCGACGAGGACCTCAAGAAATATGCGGAAGAGGTCGAAAAGAAGCGCCGTGCCTTGTCTGAGCAAAAAAATGGCGTTGTGGCCCAGCCCGCGGCGGAAGCCGAGGGTGATACGGGCGGCAAGGGCGATCTGCAGATTCCTGAACAACAATAACCAGGGGCAACAATGGCGCATAGTGTTTCACCGCTCGCCCCGCGCGCGGTTCCGCATCTGCCTGTCATTGATGGTGTGGAACTGGCCATCGCCGAAACCGGCATCCGCTACAAAAACCGCCCTGACGTGCTGGTGGCGAGCCTGGCACCTGGCACATCGGTTGCGGGCTGCCTGACACTCTCGAAGTCCCGTTCGGCACCGGTTGACTGGTGCGCCCAGAGCCTGAAGGCTGGAAAAGCCCGGGCGGTGGTGATCAATGCGGGCAATGCCAATGCCTTCACGGGGAAGGCGGGCGTTGCGACGGTTACGGCGGTTGCCAAGGCAGCGGCGCAGCACCTGAAATGCAAGCCAGCGGAAATTTTCCAGGCCTCGACCGGGGTGATTGGCGAACCGCTTGATGCCTCGCCCATCGTGAGCGCCTTGCCCGGGCTCATCGCTGCGGCGCGCGGCGACTGCTGGGCTGATGCAGCGCGCGCCATCATGACCACGGATACGTTTGCCAAGGTGGCCACGGCTGCGGTGAAATATGCTGGCAAGTCGGTGACCATCAACGGCATTGCCAAGGGTTCGGGCATGATTGCGCCCGACATGGCCACCATGCTGGTTTTCATCTTCACCGACGCGGCCATTCCCTCACGCCTTCTGCAAGGCCTGCTCTCCGCCAGTGTAGCCAGGAGTTTCAATTGCATCACGGTTGACGGAGATACCTCTACTTCCGACACGGTGCTGTTGTTTGCCACGGGAACAGCCGGGCCGGCGCCCAAGGGGCTGAAGTCCGCAACGGATGCGCGGTTGAAGGGATTTTCCAAAGGGCTCGATGACCTGTGCCTTGATCTGGCTCAGCAGGTGGCGCGCGACGGCGAAGGGGCGGAAAAACTCATTGAAATTGCCATCACCGGTGCTGAGTCTGACAAAGCTGCCCACAGGATCGCGATGTCGGTAGCCAATTCACCTTTGGTGAAAACGGCGATTGCCGGCGAAGATGCCAATTGGGGCCGTATTGTCATGGCCATCGGCAAGGCCGGGGAAAAGGCCATCCGCGACAAGCTGCGCATCCGCATCGGCGGCATCCAGGTTGCGAAGAATGGCATGCGCGATCCCGACTACAAGGAAGCCGAGATCATGCCCCACATGAAGGGCAGGGAAATTTTGATCGAGGCGGATGTGGGCGTGGGACGCGGCAAGGCCAAGGTCTGGACCTGCGATCTCACCCATCGCTACATCGACATCAACGGTTCCTACCGCAGCTGATGCGCATTCTACTTGTTGCAGCGGTTGCCCTTGTTGACCCGGATGGCCGGGTGCTGATTGGCAAGCGGCCGGAAGGAAAAATGCTGGCGGGACTCTGGGAGTTTCCAGGCGGCAAAGTCGAGGCCGGAGAACGGCCGGAAGCGGCGCTGATCCGCGAGCTGAAGGAAGAACTGGCCATCGATGTGACGGAATCCTGCCTGGCGCCGCTCACCTTTGCCAGTCACGCGTACCCGGAGTTTCATCTGCTCATGCCGCTCTATGTTTGCCGGCGGTGGACGGGCGTGGTGACCTCGCTCGAAGGGCAGGAGCTGCAATGGGTGAAACCGTTGAAGCTCAGCGACTATCCCATGCCACCGGCGGACAAACCGCTCATCGCGCATCTCATCGATCTGCTTTAGCACCCTAAGTGTTGCCAGTCTCATCATGCCCGCACTTGATGCGGGCATCTTCTCGGCTGAACGAGGAAGGGCGTGTCCAACACGGCCATGATGAGAAGAGAGGTGTTCGCGAATCTCCTTTAATGCAGCTTCGTTTCGGGCACCTTCAGGGCATCGGCCAGGCGGAATTTTGCCGAACCCGGCTTCAAGGGCTTCTGCTGGCTTTCATGGGGGGCCCAGGCGGTGGCCCAAGCCACTTCAATGGTGGCGCGGATTCGATCGTCATCATCGGAAAATTTCTGCTGATAGATTGAAATGGCTTCACCCAGGAGATTTCGGGTGACGGGCTTTCGTGATCTTCCGGTCATGACGTTGGAAAGACCGAGCGACCTGATCTCATGGATGAGGGCGATGGCATCGGGGTAACGCACCATGGTGCGGTCGAGATCCACCACGGGCAGTGCGAGTTCGGCGCGCTGCAGGAGCGCGCCCATTTCACGGACATCGATCATGGGGGCAACGCGTGGCGAAACGCCCCCGGTCACCAGCTCTTCGGCTTCCAGCCAGGATTGGCGCAATTCGTTCAGGGTTTGCCCTGCGAATAAGCAGGCCATGAACAGGCCATCAGGAATGAGCGCGCGGCGCAACTGGATAAGTCTACCCGGGACATCATTGATGAGATGCAGATTGAGGATATCAAATATGGCATCGAAAGCATTGCCCTTGAGCGGCAGGACTTCCGATGCGTTGGGTTCAAGCACCTCGAGGTTGGTGACTTTGCCCGAGGCGCGAATAGCGGCGGCAATCGGCTCAGGGTCAGCCGCAATCAGGCAGGCCTGATCGAACACGCGATTTATGGGATCCAATCGTTCCGCGAACTCGGCGGCTATGGAATGCGACAGGATATCCGGACGGCCGCGTTTGGTGCGCTCCAATCGTGCGAGATACAAGTGACGGTCGAAAATATCTTCTGCGCCGGGCGTCATCGGCGATCAGCGGAGCAAGGCGTCGTGAAGCATCTGCCAGCATTCGCGATTTGCGGCGGAGATGACTCCGCCTTCAAAAACCGTCGGCAGATAGGGACTGCCATCCAGCAGTGCGGTATAGCCGCCGGCTTCGGCGTGAATCAACACGCCCGCCGCGTGGTCCCAAGGCATGAGCTTGTAATGCAGGGAAAAATCAACCAGTCCTTCGGCCACGATGCGGTATTCATAAGCGGCGCAGCGATAGCCAAAGCTGGCCTTCACTTTGGGAAGGTTGGCGGCGACACGGCCGCGCAGCGGTTCCGGCATGATGTACCAGGAGGTTGTGCCGGTCATGTTGGCAAGCCGGGTCGGCTTTGCCACGCGGATATCGCGGATGGCGCCGCTTTCGGATTTGGCCCAGGCGCCTTCGCCCTTTATGGCAAAGGTGCAGTCGCGGCCCACGGGATCATAGATGATGCCGCCCACCGTAACGCCACGTTCAACAACTGCCGCCAGCACGCCAAACAGCGGCAGGCCCCAGGCGAAGTTGCTGGTGCCGTCCACCGGATCGATGATGATGGCCAGATCCGCCCCGGAAATTTTATTCAGAAGGCCCTTGTCTTTTTCGACCGATTCTTCGCCGATAAAAACGGCTTTGGGAAAGGCCCTGGCGATGGCTGCCTTGATGGCCGCTTCGGCGGCTTCATCGGCATCGGTTACCAGATCGAGGGCGGAGGTTTTTTCGCGGATGGCGCCTTCGCCGAGGCTGCGGTAACGCGGCATGATTTCCTGATCGGCGGCGATTGTCACGATATCGGCCAGCCGTTCCAAATCTTTTCTTGCAAATGCCATTCTTGTTGTGCTCCTGATTGGGCCTGCTTTAGATGAGGTGTTTGCAAAAAGCCATGGACGAAGCTGCCGCGCAATCGACGTATTCCGTCCGGGCATGGGGCAGGCGCTTTGGCCGGCAGGTGATCGATTTTCTGGCACCGCCGAAATGCCTGGTCTGCCATGACGCGGTGCTGGAACCGGCAAGCCTCTGCCTGTCCTGCTGGGCAAACCTCAAGCTGATCGATGCGCCGGTCTGCAATGTGCTGGGCATTCCCTTTGCCTATGACCAGGGGGAAGGCGCGATCAGCCCGGCGGCGCTGGCGGAACCCCCGACCTGGGACCGGGCGCGGGCGGCGGTGGCCTATGACGAGGCGTCGCGGCGGATTGTTCACGCCCTGAAATACCGGGACACGATGGAGGCGGGATTGCTGATGGCGCGGCTGATGGCCCGCGCCGGGCAGCCGCTCATCGGTGAGGCCGATGTCATTATCCCCGTGCCTTTGCACCGCTTCCGCCTGTGGGGCAGGCGCTTTAACCAGGCGGCCTTCCTGTCGCAGCAGATTTCCCGGCAGTTTGGCAAAGCCTATCGCAGTGACGTGCTCAAGCGGAACCGGGCAACACGCTCGCAGGTGGGCCTGAGTTCTGACGAGCGGCGGAAGAATGTGGCGAAGGTCTTCCAGGTGATGCCGGAAGCGGTTGGCCATATTGCCGGACGGCGCGTTCTGCTGGTTGACGATGTGTTAACCACGGGAGCAACGGCGGGGAGCTGTGCTGCCGTTATGAAGAAGTCAGGCGCCGCACATGTCGATGTGCTGACCTTCGCCCTTGTTCTGGAGCCGAAGCGGCCTCATATTGGCTAATGGAAGAGATCATGGCCAATATCACAATTTACACGACCCGAACCTGCGGGTTCTGCTATGCCGCGAAGTCGCTTTTGACGAAGAAGGGCTTGCGCTTTGACGAAATCGATGTGAGCGCCGATCCGGCGGAACGCCAGCGCATGATGCTGCGGACCAACGGGCGGCGCAGCGTGCCGCAGATTTTCATTGGCGAGACCCATGTGGGCGGCAATGAAGACCTCTATGAGCTTGAGCGCCGTGGCGGGCTTGACCAGCTCCTGATGCCAACGTGAGTTTCAAGGCGGCCCTGATCCAGATGTGTTCGGGCGTCGAGATGGCGCGGAACCTCCGTGATGCGAGTTCGATGATCAGGGATGCGGCGGCTCGCGGCGCCCAGTATGTGCTCACGCCGGAAGTCACCAATATTTTTGAATCAGACCGCCAGCGGCTGCGCGCCGTTGTGGCCACGGAACAGGATGACGCCAGCGTTGCGGGCTTTTCGAGGCTGGCGCAGGAACTTGGCATCTGGCTCCATGCGGGCTCGCTGGCCTTGCGGCTGTCGGAGGACAAGCTGGTTAACCGCTCGCTGCTGTTTGCCCCGGATGGAACGGTGGCGGCGCGCTATGACAAGATCCATCTTTTTGACGTTGACATGCCGAGCGGCGAGCGTATCCGGGAATCGGACTTCTTTGCGCCGGGGAGCGAAGCGGTGGTCGCTACCCTTCCGTGGGGGCCGTTGGGCCTCAGCATCTGCTACGACATGCGTTTTCCCAAACTTTACAATGTGTTGGCAAATGCGGGTGCGATGTTCATGGCGGTGCCCGCGGCCTTTACGGTGCCCACGGGCCAGGCGCACTGGCATGTTCTCCTGCGCGCACGGGCCATTGAAACCGGAAGTTTCGTGTTTGCGTCGGCACAGGGCGGGGCCCATGAAAGCGGCCGGCACACGTTCGGCCACAGCCTGGCAGTCAATCCCTGGGGAGAGATCATCGCTGAACTGGCGGCGGAGCCCGGGATTTTGCCGTTCGAGGTTGATGAAGGATTGGTAAACCGGGACCGTGGTAGAATTCCAGCGCTTAAGAATGCCCGCGCCTTTAACTTGAAGCCACCTCAGGGAATAGCTAACTAAGCATCATGATCAGGTACGACCTTATCTGCGACAAGGGCCATGAGTTTGATGGCTGGTTCCGGGACAGTGCGGCATTTGACAAGCAGGTCAAGCGGCACTTGATCTCATGCACCCATTGCGGCTCTGATGCGGTGAGCAAGCAGCTCATGGCGCCCGGCATTCCGGTGAGGTCCAACCGGAAGGCG